>PQAN01000430.1 GCA_003105285.1 Methylocystaceae bacterium | reverse complement strand
ATCGCCGACGTCACCGGCTTTCCCGAGATGATGGACGGGCGTCTCAAGACGCTGCATCCGAAAGTGCATGGCGGGCTGCTGGCGATCAGGGAAAATCCCGAGCATGAGGCCGCCATGCTGGCGCATGACATTCGGCCGATCGATCTGCTCGTCGTCAATCTCTATCCTTTCGAGGCGACGATCGCCAAGGGCGCGCCCTTCGAGGCCTGCGTCGAGAATATCGATATCGGCGGCCCCGCGATGATCCGCGCGGCGGCCAAGAATCACGACGACGTCGCCGTCATCGTCGATCCGAACGATTACGAATCGTTTCTCGCGGAGCTCACGGCCAATAGCGGCGCGGCGACGCTGCGCACGCGCCGCCGTCTCGCGCAAAAGGCCTATGCCCGCACGGCGAGCTATGACGCGGCGATCTCCAATTGGCTCGCCGCGTCGCTCGACGCGCCGACGCCGCCCTGGCGCGCCATCGGCGGGCGGCTCGCAGAGCTCCCTGCGCTATGGCGAAAATCCGCATCAATCGGCGGGCTTCTATGTGACGGGCGATACGCGTCCAGGCGTCGCCACGGCCCGCCAGACGCAGGGCAAGCAGCTCTCGTACAACAATGTCAACGACACCGATGCGGCCTTCGAGCTCGTCGCCGAATTCGATCCGGCGCGCACGGCCGCCGTCGCCATCATCAAGCACGCCAATCCTTGCGGCGTCGCGGAAGGGCCGACGCTCGAAGACGCTTATGTCAAGGCGCTGCGCAGCGATCCCACATCCGCCTTCGGCGGCATCGTGGCGTTGAACCGCAGGCTCGACGCCGCCGCCGCTCGCGAGATCGTGAAGATTTTCACCGAGGTCATCATCGCGCCCGACGCGGATGAAGAGGCGATCGCCATCGTCGCCGCAAAAAAGAATCTCCGCCTGCTGCTCGCCGGCGGCCTGCCCGATCCGCGCGCGCCGGGACTGACGCTGCGCACCGTCGCCGGCGGCTTTCTGGCGCAAGCCCGCGACAACGCCGTCGTCGACGATCTGAAGCTCGCCACCGTGACGAAGCGCGCGCCGACGCAAGCCGAGCTCGCCGATCTGAAGTTCGCCTTCCGCGTCGCCAAGCATGTGAAGTCCAACGCCATCGTCTATGCGAAGGACGGCGCGACGGTCGGCGTCGGCGCGGGCCAGATGTCGCGCGTCGACTCGTCCCGCATCGCCGCCTATAAGGCGGAGGAGGCGGCCAAGACCGCGGGTCTGCCGGAAACTCTGGCCAAAGGATCGGTCGTCGCCTCCGACGCTTTCTTTCCCTTCCCGGACGGCCTGCTGGCGGCGGCGGCGGCGGGCGCGACGGCGGTCATTCAGCCGGGCGGCTCGGTCAACGACAAGGACGTGATCGCCGCGGCCGATACGGCCGGCCTCGCCATGGTCTTCACCGGCGTGCGGCACTTCCGGCATTGAGCAGCCGGGCGGAAGGGTCGGCGCGCGCCGACCCCTCGCCAGCGTTCTTTTCATCTGTCGCGCTCAGTCGCAGACGCGCACGCGGCGATAATAGACGAAGTTGCCCCAGCCGTCGGTCACGGGCTGGCGCGTGATGTAGCATCCGCCGCCGTAGGAATTCGCGGCGATCGCGCCGATGGCGAGGGCGCCGAGCACGCCCGCGGCGGCCGCGCCGCCCCAATAATGACCGTGGTGGCCGTGATGCCAATGATAGGGCTTCGCCTGGGCCGAGGACGAAGCGGCGAGGGTCGAGCCCGTCAGCGTCAGGGCGACGAGGCCGGCGGTGAGGAATTTCTTGGTCATGTCACGCTCCCGATTTGGTGTCGCTCACTCGATCCGTGAGCGTCATGACCTTAAGAAGCGTCAGCGGGATTGTTTGTGCGCAGCCGCACAGGGCAGAGAGGATAGCGCGCCGAAAACGCCGGACTGCGGTCTTACGTGGATCATATGACGCAGGCGCAATCTGGACCGCGAGCCTTCAGGCTCGCGCGACGGCGCTCGAGAGAGCGAGCCTGAAGGCTCGCGGTCCGGGCGCGGCCTTCACTCCTCGCTCTGCGCGAGCAGCTTCGCCTGATGGTCCGTCGTCAGCGCGTCGAAAATCTCGTCCAGCGCCTCGCCCTCCATCACCTTGTCGAGCTTGTAGAGCGTCAGATTGATGCGATGGTCGGTCACCCGGCCTTGCGGGAAATTATAGGTGCGGATGCGCTCGGAGCGGTCGCCCGAGCCGACCTGCGCCTTGCGGTCGGCGGCCCGCGCGCTGTCGAGGCGATGGCGCTCGGCGTCGTAGAGGCGCGAGCGCAGCACGTCGAGCGCCTTGGCCTTGTTGCGGTGCTGCGAGCGCTCCTCCTGCATCATCACGACGATGCCGGACGGAATATGCGTGATGCGGATCGCCGATTCCGTCTTGTTGACATGCTGGCCGCCGGCGCCGCCGGAGCGCATCGTCTCGATCTGCAAATCCTTGTCGTCGATGGCGACGTCGACCTCCTCCGCCTGCGGCAGAACGGCGACGGTCGCCGCCGACGTGTGGATGCGCCCTTGCGTCTCCGTCGCCGGCACGCGCTGCACGCGATGCACGCCGGATTCGAACTTCAGTCGCGCATAGACGCCGCGCCCGATGATTTCGGCGACGATTTCCTTATAGCCGCCGAGCGCGCCCTCGCTCGCCGACAGCACCTCGACGCTCCAGCCTTTGGCGACGGCGTATTTCTGATAGGCGCGAAAGAGATCGCCGGCGAACAGCGCCGCCTCGTCGCCGCCCGTGCCGGCGCGCACTTCGAGAATGACGCCTTTTTCGTCGGCCGCGTCCTTGGGCAGCAGTGCGAGCTTCAACTCCAATTCGGCCGCCTCCAACGAACTCTCGGCGACGTTCAACTCCCCTTCCGCGAATTCGCGCATGTCCGGGTCGAGCGCCGGATCGGCGAGCATTTCGGCGAGGCCGGCGATTTCCGCCTGCGCGGCGCGATAGGTCTTGATCTTGGCGACGACCTCGTCGAGCCCCGCGAGCTCGCGCGACAGCGCCACGAAGGTCGCGGCGTCGGGGCCGGCGCTGAGCTTCTCGCCGATCTCGTCGTGGCGGCGCAAAATGAGGTCGAGCTTGTCTTGTGCGAACATTTTTGTCGTCGAACGGCTGAGGGTGCGGGGGGACGTCGGCGCGAAAGCGAAGAGCGGGCGACGCTACAAGGGGATGTCGCGCGCGATGGCGTATTCGCGCAACTTTTCGCGCAATGACGGCGCGCCGTCCTCGTCGGCGAGGAGCGACGCGAGGAAGACCTCGGTCTCCTCGACATTGGTGGCGAGGATCATCGCCTTCACCGGGCCGATCGCCGAGGGCGACATGGAGAGCGACCGGTAGCCGAGCGCGAGCAGAGCCAGCGCCTCGAGCGGCCGCCCGCCCATTTCGCCGCAGAGCGTGACCTGCTTGCCGGCGCGCCGGCCGGCGGCGGCTATTCTCTCCAGAGCGCGTAGCACCGGAGCGGAGAGATTGTCGTAGCGCTTCGAGACGCGCGTGTTGTCGCGGTCGGCCGCATACATGTATTGCACGAGATCGTTGGAGCCGACCGACAGGAAATCGGCGCGCGCGGCGATCGTGTCGAGCTCCCACAAGAGTGAGGGCACCTCCACCATGGCGCCGAGCCGCACATCGTTCGGCGCGGCGTGCCCGTGACGCGCCAGATGCGCCAATTCGCGCAGGGCGATGGCTTTCGCCGCGTCGAATTCCGCGACATTGGCGATCATCGGGAACATGATGCGGACGTCGCGCCCGCCGGCCGCCTTCAGCATCGCGCGAATCTGCATGCGCAAGAGTCCGGGCCGATCGAGGCCGATACGGATGGCGCGCCAGCCGAGCGCGGGATTCTCTTCGTCGATCGTCGCCATATAGGGCAGGATCTTGTCGCTGCCGATATCGAGCGTGCGGAACGTCACAGGGCGGTCCTGCACGGCGTCGAACACCGCCTTATAGAGCAGATATTGCTCGTTCATGCGCGGAAAACGCGGCGCGAGCATGAATTGCAGCTCGGTGCGAAAGAGGCCGATCGAGCGCGCGCCGGTCTCGTGCAGATGCGGCACGTCGACGATGAGGCCGGCGTTCATATGAAGCGCGATCTCCACGCCGTCCTTGGTGACGGCGGGCACGTCCCGCAGCTTGGCGTATTGCTCCTGCCGGCGGGCGCGCAGGCGCGCTTTCTCGCCATAGGCGGTCTGCACGTCGGGCGACGGACGCACATGCACGTCGCCGGTCACGCCGTCGACGATGATCGCATCGCCGGTCTCGACGAGATCGGTGATGTTCGGAACCAGCCCGACCGTGGCGACGCCGAGCGCGCGCGCGACGATGCCGACATGGCTCGTCGGGCCGCCCTCCTCGAGCACGAGGCCGCGCAGGCGCGCGCGATCATAGTCGAGCAGCGCCGCCGGCCCCATGTTGCGCGCGACGATGATGGCGTTGTCGGGCACGCTGTCGCGATCGGCGACATAGCCCTGTCCCGTCAACTGATGCAGCAGGCGATTCGCCAGATCGTCGAGATCGTGGAGACGATCGCGCAAATAGGGGTCGGTCTGGCGCTGCAGTTTGGCGCGCGCGTCGTTCTGCACGCGCTCCACCGCCGCCTCGGCGGTGAGGCCGCTCATCACCGCCTCGTGCAGCCTGCGCACCCAGCCGCGATCATTGGCGAAGATTCGCACCGCCTCGAGCACCTCGCGATGCTCGCCGGCGCCCATGCGGTCGCCATGCGCGACGAGCTCGTCGATCGACAGGCGCATGGCGTCGATGGCCGTGTCCAGCCGCCGCATCTCGGACGCGATATCCTCGGCGATGAGCTGCTTGACGATGACGCGCGGTTCGTGCAGCACGACATAGCCGAGGCCGACGCCCTCGCACATCGGCGCGCCCTTGAGCACGATCGGGCGATCCAGCGCCAGGCTCTCGGGCGCTCTGGCGATCGACTGCAGCTCCCCCGACGCGATCATCTCGGCGAGCAGCATCGCCGTCGTCTGCAGCGCCTCGATCTCTTCCTCGGAGTAGGAGCGCCGCACTTTGTTCTGCACGACGAGGACGCCGAGCGTATTGCCGCCGCGCAGGATCGGCACGCCGAGGAAGGAATGGTAGATTTCTTCGCCCGTCTCCGGCTTGTAGGAGAAGGCGGGATGCTCCTGCGCCTCGGACAGGGCCAAGGGCTCCGCGCTCTTCGCGATGAGGCCGACGAGGCCCTCGCCGGAGTGCATGGTGGTCAGATGCACCGCCTCGCGGTTCAAGCCTTCCGTCGCATAGAGCTCGAGCCGCTGGTCGGCGCGCAGGACGTAAACGGAACAGACTTCGGCCACCATATTGGAGGCGATCTGCACGACGATCTTGTCGAGCCGCGCCTGCGCGCTCACCGGCTCCGCCATGACCTCGCGAAGCCGGCGGAGCAGCAAGCGGGGTCCGCCGAGAGCGCTACGCATCCAGTCTTTTCCTGTTTCCACGATATGCTATTCGAAAGACGGGTCCTCGAGGCCCACGTCTCGCGAGTTTAGATAAGTTCCAAATCTCCGCGACGTTCTAGAACGAGCGTATATTGGCGTCGTCCGGCCTCCGCAAGCGCGGCCGAGCGGCGCGCGGCCCTCGCAAGGACCATACCGGCTTGCAGGCCGCCGACTTAGCCGGTACCAGTCAAAGTTCCGACAAGAAGAAATCCGAAGGCCAAGAGGTCCATTCTGCTCCGGAGTCGGCCAATCGTGCTCGAGATCTGATTCGTGCTTCTATCCAGATATCTGATTGTTCTGCTTTTTGTCGTTGTCGGAGCGCCGGCGGCGCGCGCCATCGACTCGGTGCGCGTGCCGCATGACGCCGCCGCGATCGACCTCACCCATGCGGTGGACAAATATTCCTCGCAGGGCGATCGCCTGCAGGTCTCCACCGCGCCGGGTTCGGACGGCATCGTCCGCCGCATCGAGGTCGGCGCGAGGGAGGCCGGAACGCGGCCGAGCTGGATCGTGTTCGCCCTGACCAACGACACCGACGAGCAGGTGGAGCGCTTGATCGTCGCGCCGCATTTCCGTCTCCAGGGGTCGGGCGTCATCTGGCCGGATCTCGGCGCGACGCGCATTTCGGCCATTACCGCGAGCCAGGGATTTCCGCCCGAGCATGAAGAGAGCGCCGACGCGGACGTCTTTCGCCTGACGCTCGATCCGGGAACGACGATCACCTATGTCGCCGAATTGCGCACGCCCAATCTGCCGCAGCTCTATCTGTGGGAGCCGGACGCGTACAAGGACAAGGTGACGAGCCTCACGCTCTACAAGGGCATCGTCATCGGCATCGCCGGCCTGCTGGCGCTCTTTTTGACCATCGTCTTCGTCGTCAAGGGCGCGGTGATCTTTCCGGCGGCGGCGGCGCTCGCCTGGGCGGTGCTCGCCTATGTCTGCATCGACTTCGGCTTCTGGGCCAAGATTTTCGGAGTGGACCCCAACGTCGACCGCATCTGGCGCGCCGGCGCGGAGACGGTGCTCTCGGCGACTCTCGTCGTCTTCCTGTTCGCCTATCTCAATCTCAATCGCTGGCATGTGCGCGCCTGGCACGTCGCCGCCTTGTGGCTGCTCATTCTCGCCGATCTCATCGGCCTCGCGATCTTCGACGCGCCGGTCGCCGCCGGCGTCGCCCGCATTTCGCTCGCCACCGTCTCGGTCGTCGGCTTCGTCCTGGTGCTCTATCTGGCGACGCATGGCTTCGACCGCGCCATCATGCTGATTCCGACCTGGTTCCTGCTGCTGCTCTGGGTCTGCGCGGCCGGTTTCACCGTGGCCGGCTGGCTGACGAACGACCTCGTCTCGCCGGCGCTGGTCGGCGGCCTCGTGCTCATCGTCATGCTGATCGGCTTCACCGTTATGCAGAATGCCTTCGCGAGCGGCGGTCTCGCTCACGGCGCGATCTCCGACGTCGAGCGCAAGGCGCTGGCGCTGGCCGGCGCCAATGAGATCGTCTTCGACTGGGATGTGCCCGCCGATTACATTTATGTGAGCCCGGAGGTCGAGGAGCAGCTCGGCCTCGACCGCGGCGGCCTCGAGGGCGCGGCCTCCTCCTGGCTCGCGCTGCTGCATCCCTTCGAGCACGACCGCTATCGCGCCTGTCTCGACGCCATCCTCGAACAGCGCCGGGGGCGCATCAATCAGGAGTTCCGGCTGCGCGCCGCGGACGGGCATTATCTCTGCTATCGGCTGCGCGCCCGTCCGGTGATCGGGCCGGACGGCGAGGTGATCCGCGTCGTCGGCGCGCTCACCGACGTCACCGACGAGCGCAACGCCCAGGAACGACTGCTGCACGACGCCGTCCACGACAATCTGACCGGCCTGCCGAACCGCGAATTGTTCTTCGATCGGCTGGAGGCCGCCTTGGTGTTCGCGGGGCTCGACGCCGAGGTGCGGCCCACCGTGCTCAGCATCGACATCGACCGGTTCAAGCAGCTCAACGAGCAGGTCGGCATCGCCACCGGCGATTCGATCCTGCTGACGGTCGCGCATCGTCTGACGCGCCTGTTGCAGCCGCAGGACACGCTGGCGCGCATTTCCGGCGACACATTCGCGATCATCCTCGTCTCCGAGACCAATCCCGATCATGTCATCACGCTCGCCGATTCGGTGCGGCGCGCGCTGGCGACGCCGGTGCGTTTCACCGATCGCGAGATCTCTCTGTCGGTATCGATCGGCGTCGCGCTGTTCGATCGCCAGCTCCATCCCGACAATCGCGACATGCTCCAGGACGCCGAGATCGCGCTGCGTCACGCCAAGCGCCTGGGCGGCAACCGTATCGAGGTGTTTCGCCCCGCCATGCGGTCGTACCGCTCCGACCGCCTGACATTGGAAGCCGATCTGCGACGCGCCCTGGAGCGCGGCGAGGTCAAGGTGTTCTTCCAGCCGATCGTGCGCCTCGAGGATCGAACCATCGCCGGCTTCGAGGCGTTGCTGCGCTGGGACCATCCGCGCCTCGGCCAGCTCAATCCGAGCGATTTCATGGAGATCGCCGAGCAGACCGGCCTCGTCATCGACTTCGGCCTGCTGGCGCTCGAGCGTACGGCGCGGGAGCTCGCGGCCTGGCAGCGCGCGCTCGCTGTCGATCCGCCGATCTTCGCCTCGGTCAATGTGTCGTCGCGCCAATTGTTGCGTCATGACCTGCTGCGCGACGTGAAGAGCGTGCTCATGCGCAACGACATCGTCAAGGGCAGCCTGAAGCTGGAGCTGGCCGAGAGCCTCGTCATGGAAAACCCCGAATATGCGGCGCAGATGCTCGCCCGCATCAAGGAGCTCGGCGCGGGGCTGTCGATGGACGATTTCGGCGCCGGCTATTCCTCGCTCGCCTATCTGCAGCGCTTCCCCTTCGACACGATCAAGATCGACCGTTCCTTCGTGCGCCAGACCGGCAAGGGATCGCGTTCGGTGATCTTGCGTTCGATCATCGCGCTCGCTCACGATCTCGGCATGGATGTCGTCGCCGAAGGGGCGGAGACCGAGTCGGACGCGATCGAGCTCTATCAGCTCGGCTGCGCCTATGCGCAGGGCTACGCCTTCGGGCGGCCGATCAGCTCGATCGAGGCGAGAAGGCTCATCGGCGCCGCGCCGGAAGCGGCGTGACAGGATTTTACCCTCTCCCCGCTTGCGCGGGGAGAGGGTAGGGTGAAGGGGCTCTGGGTTTTGTCATGACGGCTGATGACGACAACGGCCTGGCGAGCGGCGCCGGCGCCCCCGGCCCCTCACCCCAGCCCTCTCCCCGCAAGCGGGGAGAGGGAGCGCGAGCGCTACGAGAAGCGCGCGCCGAGCACGCGCGGCTCGCCGAAGAGATCGCCGAGCATGATCGCCGCTATTATCAGGAAGACGCGCCGATCGTCTCCGACGCGGAATATGACGCTCTCCGCCAGCGCTACGAGGCGCTGGAAAAGGCTCATCCCGAACTCGCGACGCCCGCGTCGCTGACGCGCAAGGTGGGCGCCGCGCCGGCCGAGAAATTCGCCAAGATCAAGCATGCCGTGCCGATGCTCTCGCTCGGCAACGTCTTCGCCGACGAAGAGGTTCGCGACTTCGTCGCGCGCGTGCGGCGCTTTCTCGGCCTTCCTGCCGAAGCGGCGCTCGCCTTCACGGCCGAGCCGAAAATCGACGGGCTGTCCTGTTCGCTGCGCTATGAAAAAGGCGTCCTCGTCAGCGCGGCGACGCGCGGCGACGGCTATGAGGGCGAGGACATCACCGCCAATATCCGCACGCTGCAGGAAATCCCCCATCGGCTGCATGGCGGCGCTCACCCGCAAGTGCTCGAGGCGCGCGGCGAGGTCTATATGCGGCGCGAGGATTTCTTCGCCCTCAACGAGCGTCAGGCGGCGGCGGGCAAGCCCGTCTTCGCCAATCCGCGCAATTCCGCCGCCGGCTCGCTGCGTCAGCTCGATCCGAGCATCACCGCCAGCCGTCCCTTGCGCTTCTTCGCCTATGGCTGGGGGGAGGTCAGCCATATGCCGGCCGACACGCAGCACGGCATGCTGGCGGCGCTCGCGCGCTTCGGGCTGCCGATCAATCCGCTCGTCGAGCTCTGCGCCGGCGCCGAAGAATTGCTCGCGCATTATCGCCAGATCGAGGAGCGTCGCGCGACGCTCGGTTATGACATAGACGGCGTCGTCTACAAGGTCGACGAGATCGAGCTGCAAAAGCGTCTCGGCTTTGTTTCGCGCGCGCCGCGCTGGGCGATGGCGCATAAATTTCCGGCCGAGCGCGCGACGACGATCCTGCGCGACATCGAAATCAACGTCGGGCGCACGGGCGCTCTGACGCCGGTCGCGCGGCTGGAGCCGGTGACGGTCGGCGGCGTCGTCGTCTCCAACGCCACGCTGCACAACGAAGACGAGATCGTCCGCAAGGACATTCACATCGGCGACACCGTCGTCGTGCAGCGCGCCGGCGACGTGATTCCGCAGATCGTCGCGGTCGTCCTCGACAAGCGGCCGGCGAACGCCAGGCGCTACGAGTTTCCGCATATCTGCCCCGCCTGCGGATCGGCCGCCCTGCGCGAGATCGACGAGAAGACCGGCGAGGCCGACGTCGTGCGCCGCTGCACGGGCTCGCTCGTCTGCCCGGCGCAGGCCATCGAACGCCTGAAGCATTTCGCCTCGCGCAATGCGATGGACATCGAAGGCCTGGGCGACAAGCAGATCGAGTTCTTCTTCAACGAGGGGCTCATCCGCACGGCCTCCGACATCTTCACGCTGGAGGAGCGCGACAGGGCCAGTCTGGCCAAGCTGAAAAATCGCGAGGGCTATGGCGAGACCTCGGTACGCAATCTGTTCGCGGCGATCAATGCGCGGCGCAGCGTGCCGATCAACCGCTTCGTCTATGCGCTCGGCGTGCGGCATGTGGGCGAGACCAACGCACGGCGGCTGGCGCGGCATTTCGCCGACTTCGAGACCTTGCGCGAAACGGCGAGCCATGCGGCGCCGGGCAGCGAGGAGCGCGAGCGCATCGAGGCGATCGAAGGCGTCGGCGGCGTCGTCGCGGAAGCGCTCAACGATTTCTTCGCCGAGCCTCACAACGAGCGCGAGATCGACGCTCTGCTTCGCCATGTGACGCTGGAGCCGATGCCGCAAGTCGAAAGCGCATCGCCCGTCGCCGGCAAGACGGTGGTCTTCACCGGCGCCCTCGAGCGCCTGACGCGCGAAGAGGCCAAGGCGCAGGCCGAACGCTTCGGCGCGAAAATTTCCGGCTCGGTGTCGAAGAAGACCGACCTCATCGTCGCCGGCCCCGGCGCCGGCTCGAAGCTGACGAAGGCGAAAGAGCTCGGCGTGGAAGTCATCAGCGAGGAGGAATGGTTCGCGCGGACGGGGCAGGGGTAGGGGGGCGATAGGCCGACCATGGCCCTCGCCCTTGCCGAGAGGCGGCGCGGCCGCCGTCTCGAAGCGCGAGCGCGGTTTCAGACGCGAGAATGAAGGCTTCCTCGTCCTTCGAGACGGCCCCTGCGGGGCTTCCTCAGGATGAGGAAATCTTCACCCCATCGTCCTTCGCGGCGTGTCTCGACCCTGCGCCGTCCTCGGCATGACGATGTGAAACGTCGCGCCCTGCGACGGCTGCGACTCGGCGGTGAGCGTCCAGCCGTGCCGGTCGGCGATCGTCTTGCAGATCGCCAGTCCGATCCCCGTTCCCGGATATTGCGCCTTGCCATGGAGCCGCTTGAACGGCTCGAAGATCGCCTTGGCGTATTTCGCCTCGAAGCCGACGCCGGCGTCGGCGATCGACAGCGTCAGAGCGTCGGGTTCCCGGCGTGCGGCGATGGTGATCTTCGCCGTTGCGCCGGGCCTGCGGAACTTGATCGCATTGGTCACGAGATTATGCATCAGCCGCGCGAATTGCGGCGGATCGGCGATGAATTTCAGCGGCGGGACATCGATGGCGATCTCGGCCTTCGACTCGGCGATCACTTCCGAAAGATCGGCCAGCGCCGATTCGATCTCTTCGCGCAGGTCGCGTTCCTGCAGCTTCAGAGGGGCGTCGACGATTCGGGAATAGGTCAGCAGATCGTCGACGAGTTCACGCGCGCGCAGCGCCGACGCCCGCATGACGTCGCGCGCATAGGCGATGTCCTTTTGGTTGTTCGCGGCCACGGCCGTGTCGAGCAATTGCGCGAAGGCGACGACCTTGCGCAGCGGCTCCTGGAGATCGTGCGAGGCGACATAAGCGAAGCGCGCCAGCCGGTCGTTGACGCGCTCGAGCTCGAGCACGCGTAGCTCGAGCGCGCGCTCCGCCTCGAGACGCGCCGCTTCTTCCCGCTTACGTTCCGTGATGTCTTGAGCATAGCCGTGCCAGACGACGCTCCCGTCGGACTGGCGCACCGGCCGCGCCTGTATTTCCAGCCAGATCGGCCCTTTGGAGGGATGATCGTAGCGAAACTCCTCGTGCAGCAGCGTCATATGGGTCGCGGATGCGGCGAAGTTCGCGTTGACGCGACTTGCGTCGGCGGGGTCGATGCGGCGAAAGACCGGCCTCGTGTCGAAGCGAATGGCCTCGGGAGGCAAGCCGAATACATTGCGCACATTCTCGGCGACATAGGGGCAGGAGCCTCTCTGGGCGGCGTCGAGCCTGAAGGAGAAGACGACGCCGGGGGCGGCCGCGGCCACATTGCCGAATTGCTCGACCAATTGCGTGTTGATCGCGGCGAGTCGCTCGAGGGCGCGCTGCGTCTCGAGATTGTCGAGGCGCGTCAATGTTCGCTGAAAGATTTCAGCGCCGCCGACGATCAGGACGTT
Source organism: Methylocystaceae bacterium (assembly GCA_003105285.1). Taxonomy (GTDB): domain Bacteria; phylum Pseudomonadota; class Alphaproteobacteria; order Rhizobiales; family Beijerinckiaceae; genus Methylosinus. The sequence goes on along the minus strand of PQAN01000430.1, from coordinate 23,519 downwards.
GGTCGTCAGAAACGTCGCCAGCGAGAGCGCATCGTGGAGGCTGGCGAGCGGCGCGAACCACAGATGCGCGGCGAGGGCGCAGAGCGCCAGCGCGGACAGGCCCGAGACCGCGCCGCCCGTGGCGGAGGCGACCAGAATCGGAAGATAGTAGGTTACGTATGGTCTATCGGCGCCCAGGCCGGGCATGATCAGCCGCCAGCCGACGCCGGCGAGCGCCGCGACGACGCCGATCGCGATGCGCCAGGAGAGCGGCGACTGGTACCAACGCGCGACCTTGGCCGCCAGCACGGCTCCGAGCATGCGGAGCTTGGCCTGCTCCGTTCTCAGCAGTTTTCGGGTCGCCGCCACGGCGGCTTCCGACCCTTTGGCGCCGGGCATGAGTTGCTGCGTCCTCGTCGCGCTCGGTCTCGCCGGCTCGCGCCGGTCCCGCTCGTCGCGCCCCCTTACCGAGGACCATCTATGGCCGACATCGCGTTTCGAATAGGGCAGGACGTGCGGCAGTTCGTCCGGAGCCCTTCAGGCTCGCCAAATCCTCTCGAGAGCGGCGATCACACCGCTTTCGTTCCGGGCGTCTGGCCTTTCTCGTAATTCGTGCCGAAGACGTAGTCCCACCAGATGGCGTGGACGCCGAAACCGCGCTCGGCGTCGCGGAAATGATGCAGCATGTGCAGGCGGCGGACGAGATGGCCGAGCTTCGTCTTCGGCTGTCCGTGATGTGTCCAGTAATGCACGCTGTCATAGAGAATATAGCCGGCGATGAAGCCCGCGAGCACCGGCCAGGCGAAGGCGGGGCCGAAGACGAGGCGAATGACGGCGAGCGCGATCAGTATGATCGGCGCGGACAGCAGCGGCGGCATGACGAGCCGCAGCGGATCGCTCGGATAGATGTGATGCACGCCGTGGATGAGGAATTGAAATCGCGGTCCCAGTCCGAAGGGCAACGGGAAGACCGTGTGAAACAAGAAGCGATGGCCGAAATATTCGGTGAGCGTCCAGGCGATATAGCCGATGACGAGGGCGAGAAGAATTTCGCCGGCGCTCTCGAAGCCGCTCGCATAGGCGATGAGCCATAGGACGATCGGCCCGTAGACGAGCGGCGGCGTCAGATGATGGACGCGCGACAGCTTGTCCAGAAGATCGCTCTCGAACAAGCGCGGCGAGGCGGCGAGCGCATCGTAGCCCTTGGAATGCGCGCCTTCGGGCGCGCTCTGTTCCTGCGGGCCTGAAGGCTCGCGGTCCGTAATCGATGTCATGGTCTACTCCGCCGGCGCGGGGATCGGCTGCGCGGCCGCGCTCGCGAGCTCCACATTGGCGGAGCGCGTCTGCAGCGAATAGCGCGGATCGAAGATGAAGGTGAAGAACAGGGCGACCCAGGACCTGTGGCAGGCGAGATCGTCATAGAACTCGGGCGCGAGCGCTTTGAGCTCAGGCAGGCGCGCCCACGGAATTTCGTGAAAATCGTGATGCTCGTTGTGATAGCCGATATTGAGAGCCACTTTGTTGAGCGGGCCGTAATAGTCGAAGGTTCCTTGATTCGGGCCGAAGGCGAAATGCTCCTGAACCCAGCGCGCGCTCAGAGGATGCAGGCCGCCGACCGAAAACCAGAAGGAGGCGAAGAGATAGAGCAGCGCATTGGCGCCGAACGCATAGAGGACGAAGAGATCGAACAGAATGATGACGGCGATGTTGATATAGGTCCAGAGCCCCAGGATCGGCACCGTTCCTTTCAGCCGAGAGAGCCGAGCGAGCTGAATGGCCGGGAAGAAGAACAGCCAGACGGCCTTGCGCCATGTGCTGTTTCCGACCCACTCGACTTCCCACGCGCTCGGAATATCGGCGTCGTAGTCATAGGCCGAGAGATGCGAATGGTGCTTGATGTGATAGCAGCGAAAGCCCATCGCCGTCGGGAAGCCGTTGGGGAGATCGGCGAGCAGAGCGGTCAGCTTGTTGCGCAGCGGATTGTCGAACACGCAATTGTGGATCGCGTCGTGGATGATGACGAAATTGGCGTGATTGGCGAAGGAGCCGACCAGGAAGGCGAGCAGCAGCGCGAGCGGCCAATAGGCGAGGCCGAGCCAACCGAGAACGGCGGCGATCAGCAATTGTCCGGCGAAGATCGCCGCGGTGATCTTGAACGTCGTCTCGTCCTTTCCGAACAAGGCTTTCACTTCCGGATGCTGTTCGAGGATGAGTCGGCGGCGCTCCACATGGGTGCGGTCGGCGGCGGAGGTCGAAGAAATCGAGATGACATTCATGGCGTCGCCTCTTGTCTGGCGCGGTCGTCGGAAGATGAAATCCGTTTCGCGCCGGCGAGGCGCTTTTCGTAAATGCGGTGAATCTTGTCGACCTTGCCGCCGAACATCTCGATCGGCCGGCGCATGCCGACATTGTCCTCGAGCACCCATCCGGCTTCGAGACTGTCTATGTTCGCATTTCTGCCGCGCTGCCGCATCTCCTCGATCAGCGAAAGGAGAATGGCGCCGCCGGTCGCACTGTTTTGCAGCGACTTGCGGGTGCCGAGCAGCACGAGCCGCGCCGTGCGGAATTTATGGTTGCGGATGCGCGAGATCAGCCGCGGCAGGCCGAAGGGAAACAGCCGGCCGTCGAAATCCGCAGTGATTTCATGAAGATTTGGCAGAGCGATGGCGAAGGATTGCGGAACGCCGTCGAGTTCCACGACGATGCCGAATTCAGGCGGCATGATGTATTTCAGGACATCGGCCGTCGAATCGAATTCGTCTTGGCCGAAGGGCACGAAGCCCCAATTGCCGCTCCAGCCGTCGTTGAACAGCTCCGTCATCAGCGCCGTCTCGCCCTTCTTCAGCTCGTGGAGCTTCAACTGGCGAATCTTCAGCCGGTCTCGCCATTCGCGCCGCGAGGCGATTCGCCTGTCGTTGCTGAAGTCGTGCTCCGCCGCGTCGTAGCGATAGGAAATGAGATCGCGCGCCTTCGTATAGCCGAGCGCTTCGAGATGGCGGGAGAGATAAGGGGGATGCCACGGAATGAGGACCATCGGCGTCGCATCGAAACCGTCGACGAGCATGCCCAATTCGCCGTTGATCGAGGGCGAGAACGGACCATTGATGCGCTCGGCGCCGCGCTCCGCGAGCCAGGATTCGGCGGCCTGCGTCAGCGCGCGGACCACCTCTATGTCGTCGACCGCGTCGAGCGTGCCGAATTGGGCGCGCGAGGCCCCGACAGGTTCGATCTCTGGTTTATAGACCTGCGCGGCGATGCGGCCGACCCATCGGCCGTCGCGCTTGGCCAGGAATTCCTGCGCTTCGACGCGTTTGAAATGCGGATTGAGTCGATGGCCGTAGAGCGTCCAGCGCTCGGCGTCGAGCGACGGCGCAAAGCCCTTCATGCCCTTGTAGAGCAGTCGCGGAATCTTGCTGAAGGTCAAGAACCTCGCAAGGCTATCGACGGGAACGATGTCGATCGCTGACATGGCGCATACCTATCGGTCTTGGGCGTCGAACGAAAGCGGTCATATCGACGCGGATTGCATGAGACTGGATAATCGCGAGAGACTTGCCGTCATTGCGAGCGAAGCGAAGCAATCCAGCCGTCGCCTCACGGCCTCCGGATTGCTTCGTCGCTGCGCTCCTCGCAACGACGAGGACCAACCGACCCATCGCACGCGGACTCGAAAACGCCAGCAGCGATTTCTACAATCCTTCCAAGTCAGGCGCTCACGCCGGCCATGGCGCGCTTGACGAGTTCATGCGCCTCGGCGGCGACCGGCGGAAGGTCGCGCAGGACCTCGATCACGCCGCGAATCTCCTCCTCCGTGTGGTTGGCGGAGAGGAAGAAACGCAGCCGCGGCTGATCCTTCGGCACGCCGATCTGCACGATCGGCGGCACGTAGAAGCCTTTTTCGAGCAGGTGCTGCGACGCCCACATCGTCTCGACGCTGTCCTGGAACAAAATCGGCACGACGCCGCGCCCGATGGCCGGCCCGGTGCCGAGCCCGTTGGCGTGCGCGACGTCGCGGAACAGTTCGGCGTTGCGCGCCAGCCGGCCGATGCGCCAGGTCTCTTCCTGCATCAGCCGCAGCGCGGTGCGCGCCGCCGCCAGAATGACCGGCGACAGGCCGACGCTGTAGACGAACCCCGGCAACGTATAGCGGAACCAGTCGATGACCGGCTTCTTGGCGCAGATATATCCGCCGCAGGAGGCGAGCGTCTTCGACATGGTGCCGATGATGAGGTCGATTCGGCTCGGATCGACGCCCTGATGCTCCGCGAGGCCGCGTCCCGTCTCGCCGAGCACGCCGAGCGAATGCGCTTCGTCGACCATCAGCCAGGCGCTGTGACGGTCCTTGATGTCGATGAGGCGCGGCAGGTCGGCCGTGTCGCCGTCCATGCTGTAGATGCCCTCGACGACGACGAGCACATGGCGAAACTCGTCGCGCCGCCGCCGCAGCAATTGCTCGAGATGATCGAAGTCGTTGTGGCGGAATTTGATGACCTCGGCGGGCGACCCCTCCGCGCCGGCGACGATGCTGTTGTGCGCCAATTCGTCGATGAACAGCGCGTCGCGCTTGCCGAGCAGCCAGGCGATCGTCGTGACGTTGGCGAGATAGCCGGAGACGAGCGTCAGCGCGCTCTCCATGCCGAGGAAGGACGCGATTTCCGCCTCGAAGGGCTTGTGCGTCGAACGTTCGCCGCCGACGAGCCGCGAGGCCAGCGCGCCGACGCCGAGATTGTCCAGCTCCCGTTTCGCCTCCTCGACGATGCGCGGATGGTTCGCGAGGCCCAGATAGTCGTAATTGGCGAAACTGACGAAATGCGTCCCCCGCGATTCGAGGTCGCGTTTCAGCCTGTCGATCTGGGCGAAGAACGGATCGTGGAACTCGAGGAGAGCGTTGCCGGCAAAACGGAATCGTCTCGAGGCGTAGTCCGAAAGGCTCCTATGCTTCGTCACGTAATGCGTCGTCCCAAAATGTCGGCGCTCTCCTGGGGGGAGGGCGCGGCGTCGTCGGAGGAGGAGGGGCGCGCGACTTTTTTCGCAGCGTCCATTGTCGGGTTGGAGCCTTAGCACCCTTCGCCCGATCAGCGCCAGCGAAAGCATCGCGGCGCTGCGGCGGGAGCCGGGCGATTTCCACTTCGGCGGAACATGCTCTATTGCGTTGGCCGATGAACGCGAACCCGACGCCCAGGCCTAGACCGCACGCCGCGCGAGGCTTCGCGCAGCGCCTGCGCGTCGTCGATCTCGGCGTCGAGCGCGGCGGACGGCGCGTGCTCGACGGCGTGAGCTTCTGCGTCGAGAGCGGCGAGGCGCTGCTCGTCACCGGCCGCAACGGCGCCGGCAAGTCGACGCTGCTGCGTTCGCTCGCCGGCCTCCTGCCGCGCCTGCGCGGGCGTGTGGACATCGACGGAGCGGAGGGCGAGGACGCCGGCGCCCTCGTTCACTATCTCGCCCATGCCGACGGGCTGAAAGCGCCGCTGACGGCGCGCGAGAATCTGGAGTTCTGGGCGCAATTCCTCGCCTGCGGCGACGAGGACCGCCGCAGCCTCGGCGTCGCCGAGGCGCTGGAGCGCGTGGGTCTCGCCCATGTCGCGGAGGCGCCGGTCGCCATCCTCTCGGCGGGCCAGAAGCGCCGCATCGCTCTGGCGCGGCTGCTCGTCGCTTTTCGGCCCGTCTGGCTGCTGGACGAGCCGGCGAGCGCTCTGGACCGCGCCTCGCGCGAGCGGCTCGCGCAGGCGATGATCGAACATCGCGCGCTCGGCGGCATGATCGTCGCCGCCACCCATGAGCCCCTGGGCCTCGAGGACGCGCGCGAGCTGGCTTTGGGGGCGAAGTCGTGAACTCTCCTCTGTTCGCGCTCTTTTTCCGGGAAATTCGCGTTGCCCGCCGCATCGGCGGCTCGGCGACGATGGGCGTCGTGTTCTTTCTCGTCCTGGTGTCGATCGCGCCCTTCGCCATCGGCCCGGACCCCAATCTGCTCGCCCGCATCGGCCCGGCGATCCTGTGGATCGCCGCTCTGCTCGCGAGCCTCTTGTGCCTCGACCGGCTGTTCCAGGCGGATATGGAAGACGGCTCGCTCGATCTCTTCCATCTGAGCCGCACGCCTCTGGAGCTCGCCGTGCTGGTCAAATGCGCCGCCCATTGGGCGACGACCGGCCTCCCTCTCGTCCTCGCCGCGCCCTTCCTCGGGCTCATGCTGCAGCAGGAGGAGATGGCGCTCGCGGGCGTGACGGTCACTCTGCTCGCCGGCACGCCGGCGCTGACGCTGATCGGCGCGATCGGCGCGGCGGCGACGGTGACGCTGCGGCGCGGCGGCCTGCTGATGGCGCTGCTGGTGCTGCCGCTGACCATTCCGGTGCTGATCTTCGGCGTCTCGGCGGCGGAGGCGGCCTCGGGCGGCACGGTGTCCTTCGCCGCGCCGTTCTCGATCCTCTGCGCGATCAGTCTGGCGKCGCTGGCGCTGTGCCCKTTCGCGGCGGCGGCGGCGCTGCGGCATTTGGGGGAGTAGGGCCGAAAAGAAATGGCGGCCGCACGGCGCTGTGGTATCGTCCAGCCATGTCCACGAAACGCCCCGACACTACCCGCCAGGGCCGCGGCCTCACCCTCACCCTCACCCTCACTTTGGGGCTGACGGCTTTCGAGAAAATCAGCGCCGTCGAAGGCGTCCGCCTCGATGCCGACAGCAAGCGAATGTTCGCCGAGTTCGATCGCCGAGGTATGACGGACGCGCAGCGCCGTAAGGCCATCGCCGAGAAGCACGCCAAGAAAGCTTAGGCCGCGTGTATGAGGCGATTGCAGACCCTTACTGCTATCGGGGAGAACCAATGTCCTCAAAAATCGCCTCGGGCTGCGTGATCCGGCGAGGCTCGAGGCTTTCGAGGCGGAAGCGACCGCTCAGCGGTTTGCCGAGCCGTTGCCGCCGGGCCGCTCTACTGTTCGCCACTATTGCGCCGTGCACAAACATATTTTCGGCGACGTTTACCATTGGGCGGGGCGGTTTCGATCCGTGCGCATCGCCAAGGGCGGCAGCATGTTCTGCTACCCCGAACATATCCCGGCCGAGATGGCGCGTGTCTTCGGGGAACTTCGGACGAACGACTATCTCCGCGGACGAACAGTCGATCGGTTCGCGGCCGAGGCGGCCCATTTTCTCGCGGAATTAAACGCTATTCATCCTTTCCGAGACGGCAACGGCCGCACCCAACTCGCCTTCATGGCCTCGTTGGCCAGTCAGGCGAGGCGTCCGCTGAATTTGGGAAAGCTGAATCCCGACACTGTCCTTGCCGCTGTGATCGAGAGTTTCAAAGGGACGGAGGCTCCTCTGGCTGGCGAGCTGAAAAGGCTTATGGTCTAGCTGTAGTCCGTGCACGCAGACAGAAAATCGACTGTCCGTCCCCCGACTTTGCTCGAGCAACTTTCAATACAACCCGCCGGTCCCGCTGCCCACCTGCGTATCCACATCCTGCGCGCCGGACTGCAATCCGCCGTCGGCGCCGGCGGCGGAATAGGAATCGGGCGGGGCGGTGCCGGGTTTGAAGGCTTCCAGTATGGAGCCCGAGCCCTTGGAGCGCAGGCCGGAGTGGGGGTCGACGGAAATCAGCTTGATGCCCGGCGGCACGCGGAACGGCACGTCCGGCTTGTCTTTGAGCGCCACTGTCATGAAATCGCGGAAGATCGGCGCCGCATAGGTCGCCGCCTGGGCGCTGCGGCCTTCGCCCACCGGGCGCGGCCGGTCGTAGCCGATGTAGACGCCCACGGCCAGGTCCGGCGAGAACCCGACGAACCACAGATCCTTGGCTTCGTTCGTCGTTCCGGTCTTGCCGGCGAGATGCTTGCCGACCGCCTTGATCGACTGGCCGGTGCCGCGCTCGATGACGCCCTCCATGATCGAGGTGATCTGATAGGCGGTCAGCGGGTCGAGCACCTGCTCGCGCTTGTCGATGAGCTTGGGTTCGTTCTGGTTTTCCCAGCGCGGCGCGTCGCAGCCGAGACACTGGCGCTCGTCGTGGCGATAGATCGTATGGCCCCAGCGGTCCTGGATGCGGTCGATCAGCGTCGATTTGATGCGCTTGCCGCCATTGGCCAGCATCGAATAGGCCGTCACCATGCGCAGGACGGTCGTCTCGCCGGCGCCGAGCGACATCGGCAGATAGAGCGGCATGTCGTCATAAATGCCGAACCGCTTGGCGTATTCGGCGATGAGCGGCATGCCGACGTCCTTGGCGAGCCGCACGGTCATCATGTTCTTGGAGTGCTCGACGCCATAGCGCAGCGGATGCGCGCCGGTGCCGTGGGCGCCCTCGAAATTCTCCGGGGTCCAGCTCTCGCCGTTGGACTGCACGATGGTGATCGGCTCGTCGAGGATCGAGGACGACGGCGTATAGCCATTGTCGAGCGCCGTGGCGTAGACGAAGGGCTTGAAGGACGAGCCCGGCTGGCGCAGCGCCTGCGTCGCGCGGTTGAATTCCGATTGGTCGTAGGAGAAGCCGCCGACCATCGCGAAGACGCGGCCGGTGTGCGGGTCCATCGCCACCATGGCGCCGGAGATTTCAGGGATCTGGCGCAGCCGATACTGGCCCGGCTTATTGGCGAGCGGCTCGACATAGATGACGTCGCCCGGCGTCAGGGCGGCGCGCACGCTGCGGCCGGCCCAGCGCATGCCTTCCTGCGCCAATTGCCCGGTCTCGCGCTCGCGCGCCACATCGCCGGATTTCTCGCGCGCCGGCTGCAGGCCGATGCGCGCGTAAGCGTCGTTCGCGTCCAGCACGACGGCGAGGCGCCAGGGCTTCACGTCGCCCAGCGCGGGAATTTCGGCGAGCGGCAGGCCCCAGTCCGACGAAATGTCGATATGCCGCATCGGTCCGCGGAAGCCATGCGCCTCGTCGAAACGCACGAGGCCGTCGGCGAGCGCCTTGCGCGTCCACGCCTGCATTTTGGGGTCGAGCGTCGAGCGCACCGACAGGCCGCCCTCGTAGAGCTTCTTGTCGCCGTATTTTTCGAGCAGCTCGCGCCGCACCTCCTCGGCGAAGAAGCCGGCGACGTAGGTATTGGGCGAGGTGACGCGCGGATTGACGCCGAGCGGCTCGGTCTTGGCCTTCTCGCCGTCCTTTTGCGAGACGAAGCCATCGGCGACGAGACGGTCGACGACATAGTTGCGCCGCTCGATCGCCCGGTCGCGGTGCAGGAACGGGTGATAGTTGTTGGGCGCCTTGGGGAGCGCCGCGAGATAGGCGGCCTCCGCGATCGTCAGTTCGTAGACGGATTTGTTGAAATAGTTCAGCGCGGCGGCGGCGACGCCGTAATTGCCGAGGCCGAGATAGATTTCGTTGAGATAGAGCTCGAGGATGCGGTCCTTCGAATAAGCGGCCTCGATGCGGAAAGAAATCAGCGCCTCCCTGACCTTGCGCTCGACCGAGCGTTCATTGCCGACGAGAAAGTTCTTGGCCACCTGCTGGGTGATGGTGGACGCGCCCTGCATGTGCCGTCCGCCCTGCGCCAGAATGGACAGCGCGCGGCCGATGCCCTCGAGATCGATGCCGTTGTGCGTATAGAAATTCTTGTCCTCGGCGGATATGAACGCCTGCTTGACGAGCGGCGGAATGGCCGAACTCGGCAGAAACAGCCGCCGCTCGCGCGAATATTCGGCGAGGATGGAGCCGTCGCTGGCATGGATGCGGGTCGTCACCGGCGGCTCGTAATTGCGCAATTGCGCGGTGTCCGGCAGGTCTTTCGAAAAGGCGTAGACCAATCCGGCGGCGGCGGCCACGCCGATGAGAAAGACAATGGCGCCGGTCGCGAAGAGGAAACCGAAAAACCGGGCGAGCAACCGCATGAAGGATCATCCTCGAGGAAACGGCTCACGTCTATCTGGCGCGCGATGCGCCGCGGGCACCGTTTAGAGCATATTTCGCGGAAGCGGCAACCGATTCGGCGGCGCTTCTCCGTCGGCGAGCCGGCGCGACGTCGCGTCTTCGTGCCTCGTTTTTGTGTTTTATTGTGGGCGCGCGCTCGACGCCACGGCCCGTGAGGGCGGCTCGGCCTGCCGGTCGCGCAGCGAGAAGAACCCTTCGATCGCCTGGGCCGTCGCCTCGGCGGCGCGCTCCCGCCATTCGGGAGAGGTGAGCCGCGACAGATCGCGTTGGCTCGACAGATAGCCGAGTTCGAGCAGGACGGACGGAACGTCATGCGCCTTGAGCACGACGAAGCCGGCGGAGCGGCTCGGGTTCTTGTTGAGATTGCCGGCCGTTTTCCAACGCTCGATCAGCGTCTGGGCGAACAGGCGACTATAGGCGCGCGTCTCGCGCCGCGTCAGATCGAGGAGAATATCGCCGACGTCGCTCGCGTCGTCCTTATGCTCGAGCCCCGCCGCTTGATCGGCGAAATTCTCTTTTTCGGCGATTTTGGCCGCCTCCGCGTCGGACGCGCGGCTGGAGACCGTGTAGATCGTCGCTCCTTGGACGCTCGGCTCGCCGAGCGTGTCCGCATGGATCGAGAGAAACAGAGCGGCGTCGTGCTGCCGCGCGACGCGCACGCGATCATCGAGCGCCATGAAGACGTCCTCGGTGCGCGTCAAGACGATGTGAAACCGTCCGATCTCCTCGAGCTTCGCCTTCAGCGTGCGGGCGAAGTCGAAGACGATGGTCTTCTCCTGCTCGCCGTGCGCGCCGGCCGCGCCGACATCGACCCCGCCATGGCCGGGGTCGATGACGATGACCGGCTTGCCGCCGGCCCGAGGCTGCGCGGCGGCGGCCGGCTGTCCGGCGGCGGGCGAGAGGGCGGCCGTGTGCTTGGCCGCTTCGGCGGCGAAGCTCGCGGCGTCCGTCTGCTCGAGCTCGATGACGAGCCGCGCGTTTTCGAGCTTCGAGTCGCTCGCCGCTCGCGTGATTTTCGCCGGCCGCGCGAGATCGATGACGATGCGCGAGCGTCCTGGCGCGAACAGCCCGAAACGGTAGGATTTCACGAGACCGTCGCCGTCCTGGCCGCCGCCGGGGCGCGGGTGGTTCGTACGCAGGCCGATGGAGCGTCCGATATCGGGGTCGATGCGAAAGGCCACTTCCGGCAGATCGACGACGACCCGGTCCGGTCCGACGACGGGGAACGCCGTGGCCGAAATCTCGGCCGTCGCCTCGAATGTCAGGCGAGCTCGGTCTTTTCCCTGTTCGAGGCGCGCCGCGATCGCCGAGACGAGCGGCTCTTTCGCCGGTTCGCCGATCGCCGCGCGGGAGGCGATCAGGCCCTTGCCGGCGCCGGCCTTGTCCTGCGCGTCGCTCGCCGAGGCGGAAAAAGCCATGGCGACAATGACGCAGAGGGCGGCGGCGCGCCCGAGCGCTCGCGCGCCCGCCGCGGAACGGGGCTGCGTCTGTCGCCTCTTGTCCATCGATGTCGCCCAGCCTCGCATTCTTGCTCTAGGTCACTATGGCGTGGCTCACGGCGTTCGGCGAGCCGAAAATCTGTATTGGAGCCTTCCGGTTAACGTTTGGTTAGGGGAAAATTTCTCGCCCGGCTAATATTTTCGTGCAGGATGGGCGCGCGACCGCCCGGCGGCTCCGGGCGGCCGTCGGGAAAAGCACAAATAATATCAGTATTTTCAGACTATTAACAGTCGGAGGCCGCGTCTCTATGTCGCGCTCCCGGACCGGTTGCCGGGCCGGGCGGCGAAACTTGCGATATCTCGACCCAGCGATTATGTATGGCGCAGGAGCCGAGGCGGGTTCACGCGTCGCGTGGACGCTCGGAGGCGGACTGTGGCGCCCCAGGTGGGCGCGCGGCGCGCGCTTCCTTCGGAATGTTAGAGAACAGCTTCGATCGCGCGCTCTCCAGCGTCGATCAGGACGGGCGGGCGCCGCCGAACGGCGCCGCGACACAGGTTTTCGTGAAATCTCATGGCGCAGTCCATGACATGGTGTGAATCGACGCCTTGCCTCGCGCAGTCTTTGTGTGGGGCGTTCGGCCGGGTTCGCGCCGCATTCCGCCTCTTTCCCCTTATCGGCTCCTGGTCCGGTTCGCTCCGGCGACCGAGCCGGCTGCTCGCTTTGTCCGCCGGCCGCCCGGCCGGTTCGCGTCCCAGCAGTCTCACGATTTGCTCAACTCCCTCGACAACATGCGTCGACGCCTCGAGGCCTCGCCGAACAGCGGTCGCATCGTCCTCGAACGGACTTTGGTTCGACAGACCGCCGGCGTCGTCTCGCGTCGCGCCTCAAAGAGTTTCACATGGCCAACAAAATGCTCATCGACGCCTCCCACCCGGAGGAAACCCGGGTGGTGGTGATACGCGGTAATCGGGTTCAGGAATTCGACTTCGAAGCCGCCGACAAGAAGCCGTTGCGCGGCAACATATATCTGGCGAAGGTAACGCGCGTCGAGCCGTCTCTGCAGGCGGCGTTCGTGGACTATGGCGGCAATCGCCACGGGTTTTTGGCCTTCGCCGAAATTCACCCGGACTATTACCAGATTCCGGTCGCCGATCGTCTCGCCCTGCTCGAAGAGGAGAGCAGAGCGCATCAGCAGGCGGAGGAAGAAGAGGTTCGTCCTCACGGCCGCGGCCGCAAGTCGCGCCGTCGTCACGGCGACGGGGCCGAAAAGCGCGCCGCCGTCGAGGACGGCGTCATCTCGGAAAGCGCGACATTCGAGGCCGGGGACGGCGCGGTCGAGCCCGAGGCTCGCGTCGAGCCGCCCGAGGCGGAGCCGGCCCATGAGGAGGGCGCGCCCGCCGACGAGGCGAGCGTCGCGCCGCAGGCCGAGAGCGCCTCGCAGGAGCTCGCGCAGCCCGAGGCCCCTGCGGTCGAGGCGGAGCGCGCCGAAGCGGAATCGAGCGCCCCGTCCGACGAAGTCGCTTCTTCGGCCGAGGCCGCCCCTCATTCCATCTCCGTCGATCCGGAAGGCTTCGGCGTCGTCGAAGCGGGCGTTCCCGAAGAGGAACGGACGGTCGGCGAGGCGGAGCCCGATCACGAGGCCAAGGCGCGCCGTCAGGACGAGCGCGACGCCGAGCAGGAGAGCGAGCGCGAAGAGGCGCGTCGCGGCGATTCCGACGAGGACGACTCGGACGAGGACCATGAGGACGAGGCCGATCACGTCGAGCACATCGGCGGCGACGCCATGGAGGAGGTCCCCTATCGTCACGCCCGCTCGCGGCGGCAATATAAGATCCAGGAGGTCATCAAGCGCCGGCAGGTGCTGCTCGTCCAGGTCGTCAAGGAGGAGCGCGGCAACAAGGGCGCCGCTCTGACCACCTATCTCTCGCTCGCCGGCCGCTATTCCGTGCTGATGCCCAACACGGCGCGGGGCGGCGGCATCTCCCGCAAGATCACCGACGGCGCCGACCGCAAGCGTTTGAAGGAGATCGTGCACGAGCTCGAGGTGCCGGAGGGAATGGGCGTCATCCTGCGCACCGCCGGCGCGACGCGCACCAAGGCCGAGGTCAAGCGCGACTTCGAATATCTGCTGCGCATGTGGGAGAGCGTGCGCGAGCTGACGTTGCGCTCCAGCGCCCCGACTCTCGTCTATGAGGAGGGCTCGCTCATCAAGCGCGCCATCCGCGATCTCTACGGCCGCGACGTGGACGAGGTCGTCGTCTCCGGCGACGACGCCTATCGCGAGGCCAAGGACTTCATGCGGATGCTCATCCCGAGCCATGCGAAGAATGTCAGGGCATATCGCGAGCCGACGCCGATCTTCGCCGCCGCAGGCGCCGAATCGCAGCTCGACGCGCTGTTCTCCAATCATGTCACGTTGCGATCGGGCGGCTATCTCGTCATCAACCAGACGGAGGCGCTCGTCGCCATCGACGTGAACTCCGGCCGCTCGACGCGCGAGCACAATATCGAGGACACGGCGCTGCGCACCAATCTCGAGGCGGCCGACGAGGTCGCCCGGCAGCTGCGCCTGCGCGATCTCGCCGGCCTCATCGTCATCGATTTCATCGACATGGAGGAGAACCGCAACAACCGCGCCGTCGAGCGGCGCCTCAAGGATGCGCTCAAGAACGACCGCGCGCGCATCCAGGTCGGGCGCATCTCGCATTTCGGCCTGCTCGAAATGTCGCGCCAGCGCATCCGCTCCGGCGTGCTGGAAAGCTCGACCGAGCCATGCCCGCATTGCGCTGGCGCCGGGACCGTGCGTTCGACCGCCTCCATCGCGCTGCATGTGCTGCGCGTCCTCGAGGATGCGCTCATCAAGAGCGCCGCGCATGACATCATCCTGCGCACCCGCACCGTCGTGGCGCTCTACATCCTCAATCAGAAGCGCTCGCATCTCCAGGCTCTCGAGCGCCGGTTCGGCGTCGCGATCGTCGTCTCCGCCGACGACAGCCTGACGGGCGCCAACTATCACGCGCTGGAGCGCGGCGAGCCGGCGACCGGCGTGAAGGAGCCGCCGCCGGCGTTCCAGCCGCTGCGCCTCGAACCCGAAGCCCTCGAAGAGGAGCCGGAATTCGAGGAGGCCGTCGAGGCCGCGGAAGGCGCCGATGAGGAGGAAGAGCCGCATCGCGCCGCCAATGGCGAGGCGCGGCGCGACGAGCGTGGCGGGCATCGCCCGCCGGGCGCCGAGGATGAGGCCGAAGGCCAGCAGAGGTCCAGGCGCCGGCGGCGGCGCAGGGGACGCGGCGGTCTCGGCGGCGGAGAGTCGCCGACCCTCGGCGCCGAGCAGCCGTCGGACGAAGGACTGGCCATTGTCGCGCAGATCGGCGGGGTTCCCGCGGCGCCGAGCGACGGCGGACGTCCGTCGGAGCGCGGCGGCCGAGGAGGGCGCGGGCGGCGCCCGGGGCGCTGGGCGCGGTCGACGCCGTTGTCGCAGGAATATCGCGATCAAGGGGCCTTTCCGCTCGACGAAGGCGCCGCGGAGGCCGCCGACTTCGTTTCTCCGGCCGAGGCGCATGTGCCGCCGTTCGAGGCGCCGTCAGCACGGGCGGCGACGGTAGAGGAGGCGCCAGCCGGGATGGAGCCGGTAGGGGCTCCCGAGTTCGTCGTCGCGGCGGAGGCGGAAGCGAAGCCGAGCGCGCCGACGCCTGTCGTCCAGGCGCCGCCGATCGCGGTCGAAACGCCCGAGCCTGCGTCTCCGCCGCCGTCCCGCGAGCCGACGGAGATCGTCATCACCGAGGCCGATCCGTCGCGCCCGAAGAAGGGCGGATGGTGGCAGCGCGCCAAAGCGAGCCTCGGGGGCGATTGATGATGGGGCAGTCGGCAATCGGCGCGATCGGCAGTCGTGTCGCCTACTGTCGATCTGCCTACCGCCTCAACCATGCAGCGAGGCGCTCGACGCCGAGAGCGATCTCGCTCTCGGGCCCGGCGTAGGAGAAGCGCAGCGTCCGTGCGCCCCGAGAACGGTCGAAATCGACGCCCGGCGTCGTGGCGACGCCGGCTTCTTCCAGCACCCGCTTGCAGAAGGCCATCGAATCGCCGGTGAAGCGCGAGACGTCCGCATAGATGTAGAACGCGCCGTCGGGCGGCGCGAAATCGGTAAAGCCGATGCGCGGCAGGCGATCGACGAGCAGCGCGCGGCTGCGCGCATAGGAGGCTTT
Organism: Methylocystaceae bacterium; assembly: GCA_003105285.1. Classification (GTDB taxonomy): domain Bacteria; phylum Pseudomonadota; class Alphaproteobacteria; order Rhizobiales; family Beijerinckiaceae; genus Methylosinus. The sequence goes on along the minus strand of PQAN01000430.1, from coordinate 8,035 downwards.
GATCGCCTCGAGCTCCGCCGTTGCGTCGAAGGCGGCGAGCGCCGCAGCCTGCGCCAGCGTCGGCGCGGAGATGGCGAGCGACTGCTGCAGCCGTTCGATCGGACGCACGAGCGTCTCAGGCGCGACGAGCCAGCCGAGCCGCCAGCCGGTCATGGCGTAATATTTCGAAAAGGAATTGATGACCACGGCGCGTTGCGAAAAGCGCAGCGCGGTCTCGCAGCGCGTCTCATAGGCGAGGCCGTGGTAGATCTCGTCCGACAGGAAGAGAATGCCGGCCTCGTCGCAGAAGGCGCAGATTCGCGCGAGTTCCTCCGCCGCGATCATCGCGCCCGTCGGATTGGCCGGACTCATCAGCAGCGCGCCGTCGATGCGCCGCTCTTTATGCGCGGCCTCGAGCAGAGCGGCGGTCGGCGCGTAGCGCGTTTGCGGCCCGACCTCGACGACGACCGGCTCGAGGCCGAGCGACTCCAGAATATTGGCGTAGGCCGGATAGCCCGGAGCGGTGATGGCGATGCGCGCGCCGGGGTCGAAGGCGGCGAGAAAGCTCAGCAGGAACGCGCCGGACGAGCCCGTCGTGACGACGATCCGCGCCGGTGCGACGTCGACGCCGTATTCTTTTGCGTAATGGCGGGCGATGCGCTCGCGCAAATCCGCTTGGCCGAGCGCTTCCGCATAGCCGATGACGCCCTTGCGCAACGCCTCGGCCGCCGCGTCGCGCACCGCGAGCGGCGCTGGAGCGCCGGGCTCGCCGAGCTCCATATGCACGATTTTGCGCCCCTGCCGCTCCAGCTCCCGCGCCTCGCGCAGAACGTCCATCGCCAGGAAGGGCGCAACGGCGCTGCGTCTGGAAGGGGAGGGCGGGCTGGTCATGACGGGGCTTATAGCAAGTTCGCTCGCGGAGGGCGAAGTCGGCTCGGACGTCGCTCGATCCTTCGCGAGGCCGCCGCCGGGATCGAGATAGTGCTCGAATTTCGGTCGATACAAGCGTGCAAAAATCTTGACTTCTGCACATTAGAGGGCGGTTCGGAGAACCGACCCGCCGGAAACTCCTTAAATGTCGCTCTGGGGGAGAGCCGAACTCGTCTTCGGTATCCACGGATAAAGGCGCGGGATCACGACCGTAAGGAACGTCGCAACCACGAACGCTGCGGCAACGCCGACAATGAACTGCGTCCAAGTGTCTGGGCGTATGGCTCCAAGTGAGACAATGACCATCAGAAGCGGGAGATCGAGGAAGTGCGTGAATGTGGGCGCCATCTCTGCCTTCCGCGCCCGCTCCAGTTCCGGCGTCACGCAGCCGCGCTCCAGAGCGTCCCTGCTGAGCCGTCGCAGCCGCATGAAATAGAGGCGGGTGATGGTGTTGCCCTCGATGAATTCGAGCGCGAAAAGCACAACCATACCCGCGAGCCAAGGCGTTTCGAGAAAGCCCCAGCCGCCATAGAAGGAAACGATGAGCCATGTGCCTGACGTGAGCAGCAGCAGTGCTCCCGGCACGACGACGCCATCATAGAAAACCGCGATGTTGCGCACCGCTTCCGAAAAAAGCGCCAAGTCGGTCAACTGGCGCGACCGTAAATCGAATATCCATACGCCGATCAATCCGCCTGAAATCAGCGCTAAACCGACGAGATGCGTAAACTTTAGAAGCTCATAGGTCATCACTCGTCTCCTGCCGTTTGGCCGGACAACCGGCAGTAAAAATGCAGACCGTTAAGCGCGGCGACGCAGCCGCAGGCCGTCGCGCATGTTCAGGCCGAGCAGCGTGATGTTCGTCACGCCTGCAAGGAGTTCGAGCGCCTGCACGGCGTAAAAAGCCGTGTCGAATTCGCCCGCTCGCGCCTTTGAAGCGAGAAAAAGCGCAGCAGGAATAAAGGACAAGGACGCCGTTCGCCGCGATGAACGGCAATCGGGAAGTTCGAGTCGAGAGGGCGCAACAGCGACATGGCGGCTCCATTCAGTTTGAATAGTCAGTGCCGATATGGCGCTATGATGTCATATTATTATTGACACTATGATGTCAATATCAAACTATGGTGTGGAATGGCTCAACTCAAACGAACGCCCGGCGGTGACGCTGTGACCGACCTCGTCCTCGACCTTTTCAGGCTAAACAATCAGCTTTTGTCCGCAGGGGATAGGCTGGTCGCGCCGCTCGGACTGACGAGCGCGCGCTGGCAAATCCTCGGCGCGATTGTCGCCGCCGATTACCCGCAGCCTGTCGCGTGGCTGGCTCGAAACCTCGGCGCGCATCGCCAAAACGTGCAGCGCATCATCAACGACCTCGCCAAGGAAGGGTTAGTCGGGTTTGAAGCCAACCCGCATCACCGAAAGGCGCAGCTCGTTGTCCTGACAAAAAAGGGAAAGCAGACCTTCGACGCGGCGATGCGCTTGCAGGCTCCTTGGAGCAATAGTCTTGCAGAGGGACTGACAGTCGAAGACATCGAAACCGCTCACCGGGTGATGTTGGCGCTGCGCCAGAATTTGAATGCAAAGGACGATGCCGACGAGGGCGATTAAAATCCCGTTATCTCCATATTTTCTGGGGATTCCACGCGATGCAAAATTCTTGATTGTGCGGGCTCGGGGCTGGGTAATTAGGCAATAATTTGATTTCTCCGTGGCCGCCATCCGGTGTGGTTGCCTCGCTACACGAAACGCGCCGCTCCCCCGCCCAACTCCCTCTCGTCCAGCGCCACCGATTTCACCAGCGCGAAAATCTCGTCGCCCACGCGCAAGTTCATTTCGTCGAGCGCGAGCCGCGTCAGGGCGGAGGTGAGGCGGCCGCCGCCTTTCAGATCGAGATGGGCGAASGCCAAGGGCCCTTCGTCCTCGTCGAGGCCGGCGATCTTCGCCTCCAGCACCGTGCGGATGCTGAGGTCGGACGGCCGTCGCCGCGCCAGCGCGACGTCGGTCGCATTGATGAGCGCGCGCACCCGCCGCTCGCCGTCGGTGATCCGCGCGGCGACGACGATCTCTCCCGCCGGATGGACGAGCCGCGTCACGCCATAGCGCGGATCGAAGGCGTCGGCGCGCGCCTCGACGGCGCTGACGACCGCGAAGCGTCCGTTTTCCATGACGCGGCTCGCGGCGGCGAGCGTCTCCGACGGCAGCCCCTGCGCGACGATTCGGCCTCGATCCAGCACGACGACCTCGTCGGCGAGCCGCAGGATTTCGTCGGCGGCGTGCGAGACGAGGAGGATCGGAATGGCGAATTCGTCGCGCATGCGCTCGATGAGCGTCATGATCTCCTGGCGCCGGTCGAAATCGAGCGAGGCCATCGGCTCGTCCATCACCAGCAGGCGCGGCGAGACGAGAAGCGCACGCGCGAGGCCGACGCGCTGGCGCTCGCCGCCCGACAGCGTGCCCGTGCTTCTCTTCAGGAGATGCGCGATGCCGAGCGTCTCCACGACGGCGTCGAAGGGCACGCGGCGCTCGGCCTTGGGCGTGAAGAAGCGGCCGAAGGTGACGTTGCGGCGCACGTCGAGATGCGGAAACAGCATCGCGTCCTGGAACACGAGGCCGATTCGCCGCTTCTCGGGCGGCGTGAACAATCCTTCGTTCGTATCGACGAGCAGGGCGCCGTTGACGGCGATGCGGCCCTCCGTCGGCGCGATGAGGCCGGCGACGAGATGGGCGATCGTCGTCTTGCCGGAGCCGGACGGGCCGTGCAGCGCGACGATTCTCGCTTTCGTCTCGAAGGTCGCGACAAGATCGAAGTCGCCGCGCGCGAAGCGAATGTCGACGGCGATCATTTGCCCGACCTCTTCTCCTCGGCGCGCTTCTGCAAGATCTCCGAGACGACGAGCGCCGTGACGGCGATGATCGCCGAGATCGCCGCGAGGCGCAGCGCGTCGCGATCGCCGTCCGGCGTCTGCGTCAGGCTGTAGATGGCGGAAGGGATCGTCTGGGTCTCGCCCGGAATATTCGAGACGAAAGTGATCGTCGCGCCGAATTCGCCGAGCGCCTTGGCGAACCCTAAGATCGTGCCGACGACGACGCCGGGCGCCGCGAGCGGCAGAGTCACGAGGAAGAAGGTCCAGAGCCTGTCGGCGCCGAGCGAGCGCGCCGCCAGCCCCAGTCTCTCGTCGATGTTCTCGAAGGAGAGGCGAATCGGGCGGATCATCAGCGGAAAGCTCATGACCGCCGCCGCCAGCGCCGCGCCCGTCCAGCGGAAGGCGAAGACGATGCCCAAATATTCGGCGAGGAAGCCGCCGATCGGCGTCCGCCGGCCGAGCAGCAGGAGCAGCGCGAAGCCGGTGACGACGGGCGGCATCACCAGCGGCAGATGAATGATGGCGTTGAGCGCGGCATGGCCGGGAAATCGCCAGCGCGCCAGAGCGTAGGCGACAAGAATCGCGATCGGCAGCGAAAGCAGCGTCGCCGTTCCCGCGACCTTCAGGCTGAGGCCGATCGCCGTCAGTTCTTGCGGGGAGAGATCGAACAAAGGCGCAATTTCCGAGACTTGGTCCCGAATGGAATACGCCTTCGCTCCCGCTGCGTCGAGCCGTTATATAGCGCCATTGATCCAGCGCACGAGCTCGCCCTTGGGCGCGGCGCCGACTTTCTGCGACGCGGCCTTGCCGTCCTTGAACAGAATCAGCGTCGGAATCGAGCGAATGCCGAGCTTGCCGGCGACATTCGGATTTTCGTCGACATTGAGCTTGACGACCTTGATCTTGTCTTTGAGCTCGGTGGCGATTTCCTCGAGCGATGGGGCGATGGTGCGGCAGGGGCCGCACCATTCGGCCCAGAAATCCACGACCACCGGCTGGGCGGCTTGCAGAACTTCGGCCTCGAAAGTCGCGTCGGTGATCTTGACGGTCGACATGGGTTTCCTTTCGAATTGAAATTTTTACAAAGAGTAGGAACGGCGCCGCCCCGCGTCAAGCCGCCGCGCGGCCGATCGATCCCCCCGGCGCAGCAAATGCCGCGCGTTTTCACGAGCATTGACACGGGCCGTCCCGAACTGGTCTATGCGTTTTTCGCCGACGCGCTTTGTTAAAGAAGGAGCCGCTTCCTGTCGCTCGCCTCCATACCCTTGGCGACCTATGTCGCCCCCTTCGAACGCGCGCTGCATCACCGGGAGCTCATTCGCGCCGTGGTGCGGCGGGAGCTCACCTCGCGGTTTCGGGGCTCCGTGCTCGGGCCGCTATGGGCCGTGCTCGCGCCGCTCGTCATGCTCCTCACTTATACGGTGTTGTTTTCCATAACGGTCCCGCAATTGGCCGAAGGACAGAAGACGACCGACTACGCCGCCGGAATTTTCATCGGGCTGATCGTCTTCAATCTCTTCAGCGAACTCGCCTATCGCGCGCCCGGCCTGCTGCACGAGCATGTGACCTTCGTGAAGAAGTCGATCTTTCCGAGCGAGACGATCGCCTGGGTGGCGACGATAAGGGCCTTCGTCTATGGCGGCATCAGCTTCGTCGTCTACATTATTTTCCGCCTCGCGACCGCGGGCGAATTGCCCTGGACGATTCTGTTCACGCCCTTTCTCGTCATTCCTTTCGCCTTGTTCATGCTGGGGATCGTTTGGTTCCTGATGGCGCTCGGGGCCTTCACGCGCGACGTCGCGCACATCATGGTGTCGGTCGTGCCGGTGCTGATGTTCGCGACGCCGATCTTCTATCGGCTGGCGCAAATCCCTTCGAACATCGGCGTCTGGCTGCGCCTCAATTTGGTCGGAGATTACATCGAAATGTTGCGCGGCGCGGCGCTCGACGGCCTCTTGCCGAATCCGTTCGCCTATGTCGCCGTCGTCGTCCTCTCCTACGCCGTCTTCATCTTCGGCTATCAATTCTTCATGCGCTACAAATCGGTCATCGTCGATGTCATCTGAAATCATCATCAGCTGTTCAGGGGTCGGCAAGGCGTTCCAGCTCTATCTGCATCGCAACGACCAGCTCAAGCAGATCCTGTTCGGCCTGTGGAAGAAGTTCTATCAGGAGCACTGGGTGCTGCACGACATCGGCTTCGATGTCCGCAAGGGTGAGAAGGTCGGCATCATCGGCCGTAACGGCGCCGGCAAGACCACGCTGCTGCAAATCCTGTGCGGCATCACCAGGCCGACGCGCGGCTCCTTCGAGGTGAAGGGTCGCGTGGCGCCGATTCTCGCGCTGACCTCCGGTTTCGACGGACTGCTGACGGGGCGCGAGAATGCGATGATCGGCGGCGCCATCCTCGGCTTGAAGCGCAAGGAAGTGGAGAAGCGCCTGCCGAAAATCGAGGAATTCGCCGACATCGGCTCGTTCTTCGACCAGCCGATGCGGCTCTATTCGAGCGGCATGCTGGCGCGCGTCGCTTTCGCTATCTGCGCCAACGCCGACGCCGACATTCTCATCGTCGACGAGGCGCTTTCGGTCGGCGACGAGGTCTTCCAGGCGAAATGCGAGGCCTTCATCGAAGATTTCGCCCGAACCGGCACTATTTTGACCGTATCGCACGACCTCCCCTTCCTGTCGAAGCTGTGCGATCGAATCATCTGGATCGACGAGGGCGCGGTGCGCGAAAACGGCGCGCCCGACGAGATCATCGCGCATTATCGCGAGATCGTGCTGGCGCAGGCGGCCTGAGCGCCGAGGCCTCAGGCCGCCATGCTCGGCGTTCGCGGCGCAACGCCTTCGAGGCCCGCGAGCAGAGTTCTCGGCCGCGTGCTCATGTGCCGTCGCGTGATGAGCCATATCGAACCGACGATCTCCGCCGCCGCCAGCGCCGCGAGCAGCGCCATGAAATGCGCGTCGGCGCGCAGCAGCGCCTCGAGCGCCACGAGGAAGAAAATGTGGGCGGCCGGGATGGCGACGATGGCCAGGCTGCCCATCGCGCCGCGGCGGCCGGTCACATTGCCGAATGTGAGGACGAGCGCCATCGCCAGCAGCGTGTGGGCGATCGCCAGCAGCGGAACGCCGAATCGCTTGGCGCTTTCGGCCATCCACTCGCCCATCTGGCGCTGGTCGAGGCGCGCCGTCGCGAATTCCGCGATGAAGTCGAGGAGCGACAATTCATAGACGCCGCGCCAGTTGCGCTGCGGCAGGCTGGAGCTGCCCTGCATCGGCAAGGCCATCGCATATTCGTCGAAATTGGCGATGCGGACGTCGCCGCTGTCGAGCGAGCGCGTCTGAATGCTGCCCTTCGACAGAGCGACGACGACGCCCGACGCGCCGCGGCGAAACTCGGCGCGCGCCGCGGTGATGGTCTCTTCCTGACGCTTCTCGACCGAAATCTGCCGCACGAACAGATTGACGGCGATGTCCGGCGTCTCCCAGCGCTCGAGATAGAGCGTCTTCACGCCATGGTCGAAAGTGTAGAAATGCGTCGGCTCGAGCATCCGGTGATTCAAGGAGTTGCGCAGCACGTTGATGACGTCCTGCAGGCTGCCGGAATAATGCGGCGCGACGAAATTGGCGAGGCCGTAGCCGACGACGACGAGGGCGAGCGCGCAGACGATGGCCGGCCGGCACACCGACCACACCGACAACCTCAGGGCGTAGAGGACGGCGATCATGCCCTCGCTCGACATGCGCGCGAATTCGAGCGCCGTGGCGACGCCGATGGCCATCGGCAGCGTGATATAGGCGACGGTCGGCGTCGTGCCGATCAGCGCCGGTCCGACCAATCCGCCACGAACCGCGGCGGGCGGCAGAGTGTAGAGAAGATAGGACAGAACGACCGGAATGGAGAGAGCGAGTTGAACCACGAGCGTGCTGAACAGAACCCGCTTGGCCAGATAGACGAACAATAAGCGAGGCATAGTTCCCGTTCCGGCGCGTCTCAGACTCTTTCCGAACGCCGACCCCGCGGGGCCGGGCCACCGTCATGTCCAGCCATTCTCATAACGGAATTTGGTCTATTTGCGAAATCGCGCCCAGGCTCGGGTGGACAGTTCCTTCCAGGCGGCGTCGAACACGCCGGTCGAGGGCAGGCTCGTCGCTCCGGCCCAATGGGCGAAATAGATTTCCTTGCCGTCCTGATCGAGAGGCTTGCCATCCGCAAAGGTCACGCCGGGCGCCTTGTAGAAGCTCTCATGCGAGGCGTTCTC
>PQAN01000429.1 GCA_003105285.1 Methylocystaceae bacterium | reverse complement strand
GTGCCGATCACCGGCCTCGTGCCGACGCCGGACAGCGCCAAGACGCAAGGAAAGCGCGCGGCGATCGCCCGCGCGCTGGACTATATGGGCCTTTCGGGCGGCGAGAAGCCGACCGACATCGAAATCGACCGCGTCTTCATCGGCTCCTGCACCAATGGCCGCATCGAGGATTTGCGCGCGGCGGCGGCAGTCGTCGCCGGCAAGAAAGTCAACGAGCGCGTCAATGCGCTGGTCGTTCCCGGCTCCGGCCTCGTCAAGGCGCAGGCCGAGGCGGAAGGCTTGGACAAGATCTTTTTGGCCGCCGGTTTCGAATGGCGCGAACCGGGGTGCTCCATGTGTCTCGCCATGAATCCCGACAAGCTCGCGCCCGGCGAGCGTTGCGCCTCGACCTCGAACCGCAATTTCGAAGGGCGTCAGGGATTCAAGGGCCGCACGCATCTCGTCTCGCCGGCCATGGCGGCGGCGGCGGCGATCGCCGGCCGCTTTGTGGACGTGCGCAACTGGAGATGAGGCTCGCATGAGCGCTCTCGACGACAGCGTTATCGCGGCCCTTCGAGCGCCTTCGCTCGAGGATATCGAAGCGCTGGCGGACGCCGCCTTCGCCTCGCTCCCCTCGCGCTTCACGCGGCTGTGCGAGGGCCTCGTCATCCGTGTCGACGACTTCCCCGAGGAGGAGGTTCTCGAGGAAATGGAATGCGAGACCGAGTTCGATCTTCTGGGGTTGTTTCGCGGCCAGGGGCTGGCGCAGAGAGACGCCGTCGCGCAGACGGGCGAGCCGCCCAATATGATCTGGCTCTACCGCCGTCCGATCCTCGACTATTGGGCGGACGGGGACGATACGCTGCAAGCGGTCATCACCCATGTCCTCGTGCATGAGATCGGCCATCACTTCGGCCTCTCGGACGAGGACATGGAGGAGATCGAGGCGCGGGCGGGGTGATCGGGTGAAGGTTTCCTCGTCCTTCGAGACGGTCCCTACGGGACCTCCTCAGGATGGAGCAAAAGCGCGCTCTGCTCGCCAAGGCCTACGACGCGATCATCGACGACGCGCGCCGGCAGAACGCCTTCGGTCTGCTGATGAGCCTCGATATGCCGATCGAGACGACCGGCGGTTTCGACTATACCGGCGCGGATTGCCAGCAACGGCTACGCGACGCCGGCTTCTCGCAAACGCGCGTCGAGCCGCTGCTCGGAGAAGACTTCCGGAGCGCCGGGGGCTTTTTCTTGTCGCCCTCTTCTTTACTGGCACTCCTTTTGAACGCGGGCCAGCGCCTCGGAAAGACCCTTGAGCGAGTAAGTGTCGGCCGTCACATTGCCTCTCACCGAGGGCGCCTTCACGACGAGCTTGGCGCCGCTCTTCAACGCCTCGACGAATTCTCTCTCCTTCGCCGGGTTTTTCACCCAGGCGTTGGTCCCTTTGGTGACGAGTTCGAAATTGTCGCCGTCGATGTCGGCGCTGGCGGAGCCGCCGTCCTTCAGCGGGAACCCCATGATGACCGCGACCTCGTTGCGCACGCCCTCGCTCGGACGGGTGGAAATGAACACATAGGCTTTGTCGCGTGAGAGTTTCGCCGGCTGGCGATCCTTCGGTTCGGCGAGCGCGTAGCAGGTCTTGTCCTTGCCCTGGCCATGCGCGGTCAGAGCGCTCCAGTCGCCATAGGTCCCGACCGGCACAGGCCCCTTGCCGCCGCTTTTGTCCCTGTCGTTCTTGTCCTTGCCGTTCTTGCCGTCCTGGCCGTTTTTCGGCTCTTTGTCCTTCGCGGTTCTCGCTTCCTTGCCGCCCGCGCTCTTCTCGTCCTTGTTGGGCTTTCCGGCTTCGGCCGTCTTCTTGCCGTCTCCGGTCTTCTTAGTGTCGGCGCTCGTCTTCTTGCCGGTCTTCTTTTCGGGCTGGTCCTCTCCCGCGGCGGATTTTTCCTTCGCGAAAATCGGCGCCGGGATGGCCGCGCAAAAAAGGAAGACGCAGGCTGCCGCGACGACCGCGCGCGGCGTGAGAGCGTGAGAGAAGGAAAAACGACGAATCATCGATCCGATCCTATATTTCCGAGGCGTGGCGAACCAGTGGCATTGCGAGGTCCGTCGGCCGCGAATTGGAATAATTCGTGCTTGTCGTCCACCATGGCCGGTTCGCCTGCGAATCGCATTTATTCTCCAGACTGGAAACGCCGATGGCCCGAAGGCATGTCCTCTACATCGACCGCGCCGATCTGCCGGATCGCGCCGCGCGTCAAGCCGCGATCGACGCGGCGAAGATAAACGTCACGATCGACCACGGCTATGCGCCTTTCGAGATCGAGGGCTATCTGCCCTGCACCTTGGAGGGCGAGGACGCCGGATTCGACATCCGCTTCTCGCAGCGCAACGCCTCCGCGCCCTTGCCGCCGGGCCTCGCCGCCGCGATCGGTTCGCGCGACGTCGCGATCGCCTTGAAATGGACGAGCGATCCGCGTGAGAAAATCGCCGCTTTTGCATTCAGCGCGGCGCTGGCGCAGGGCTTCGGCGCGATCGTTCACGATCCCGAGCAGGACGCGCTGATCGCCGACCAAGCCTTGTTGAAACAGGCGCGAGCGGCGCTCGAGGACATCTAGCGCCGCCAGAATATCTCAAGGGCGCGGCCCGGCTTCGCGCTGCTCGATGCGCGCGCCCGGCGCGGCGAGCGCGAGGCCGGCGCCGGCGAGCAGCAGTCCGGCCGCCCCATAGATCGTCAGCGCCGGCGTCGTCGGCAGCAGCCAGCCGGCGATCAGCGGCCCGAAACCGGCGCCGAGATCTCGCCACGTCGATTGATCGGCGAGCGCCGGGACGCGCGCCGCGCCGGGATAGATTTCCGCCACCAATGGCGCGGGCAGCGGACCGAGCAGCGCGCGCAGGCCGATGGTGACGACGACGCCGATCCACATGACGGCGTCGGTCGCGCCGAGCAAAGCGAGGCCTGCTCCGCAGCCGACCGACAGCACGATGGAGAGACGCCGCGCGCCGAACCAATTGGCCAATGCGCCGCCGGCCGTCGACAGCGCGATTTCGGAGCCGTAGCGCAACGCCATGGCGAGGCCGGCGGCGAGGACCGCCTGATCGGGCTGCCGGACGGCGATGATGAACGAGAGGCCGACGCCGAACAGCCCGTCCAGCGTCAGGCCGAGGAACAGCGCCCATATGTTCACCGGACTGAAACGGAAGAAGCGTTGCGGCGTCGCCTTCGCGCCGTCCGGGACGGAGGGCAGCCGCAACGCGAAGCGCAGAGCCGGCAGCGAGACCAGCGCCAATAGGAAGAAAGCCGGCCTCGGGCCGATTGTCTCGGCGATCACGGCGCCGCCGAGCAGCCCGAGCATCGGCCCGACCGAGATGACGGCGCGCATGCGTCCCATCCGCCGCGACGCGCCGGCCGAGACGGACGTCGGCAGCGCCTGATTGGCGAGATTCATGGCGCCGAAGGCCAGGCCCCAGATCAGCCTCGCGATCAAGAGGCTCCAGACCCCCGAGAGCGTCGCATAGCAGAGCGTGGCCGCAAAGGCGGCGATCGCCGCCAGCGTGCAGGCGGCGCGCGGGCCGCGCAGCGCGTAGAGCTTCGTGATCCACTGATAGCCGAAGATGCGGACCAGCCGATTCGCGCCGAGCAGGAACCCGGCCTCGGCCAATGAGACGCCGAAGACGTCGCAATGCAGCGGCAGCAGCAGGTAGAGCAGAGCGTCGCCCGGAAGGGTCAAGGCGAGGGTGAGGGCGGCGTCGAGGGAGGCGCGATCGGCGTCGGCGGCGGTCTCGGGTTCCAAGGCGTATCCAAACTCCAGCGAGGATGTAGGATACAGCCGAGTTGCTGCGCCGCAATAGTTTTTGCTGCGCCCGCCTCCATCTCCTCGTCTTACGCCACCGTCCTCGCGACCATCATGTAGTTGACGTCGGTGTCGCGGCTCTTGCGCCAGCTTCGCGTGAGCGGCCGATAGCTCATGCCGGCGCGGTCGAGCTCGCGTAAATTCGCCCGCCGCAGCCAGGCGGCGAGTTCGTCGGGACGGACGAATTTCTCGTAGTCATGAGTGCCGCGCGGCACCCAGCCGAGCACATATTCGGCGCCGAGAATGGCCAGCGCATAGCTCTTCAGCGTCCGGTCGAGCGTGGCGAGAAACAGCAGCCCGCCGGGTTTGACGAGCGAACCGAGCGTGCCGACGAACGCCCTCTGCCCCTCGACATGCTCCAGCACCTCCATGGCGACGACAATGTCGAACTGCTCGCCGCCGGCGGCCAGGGCCTCGGCCGTCGTATTGCGATAGTCGATGGAAAGAGCCGAGCGTTCCGCGTGGCGGCGCGCCACCTCTATGTTGGTGGGCGCGGGGTCGATGCTGGTCAGCGCGCCGCCGAGCTCGGCGAGCGACTCGCTCAAAATGCCGCCGCCGCAGCCGATATCGGCGACGCTCAGCCCTTCCAGCGGCTGCGCGCCGTGGCGGTCGCGCGCCGCGCCGCCGAGCTTGAAATGCCGGCGAGCGTGATCGCGGATATAGTCGACGCGAATGGGATTGATGTCGTGCAATATTCCCATCTTGCCGGAGGCGTCCCACCAGAGCTCGCCGAGCCGGTCGAAACGATCGACGTCCTCGTGGTCGACGCTGGCGGAATGGGGACGGGACTGATTTTGCGGCACGCGGGTCCTCTTTCTTCCAATTTCCGAAGCAATGGGAGTGAAGTCTTCCTCGTCCTTCGAGACCGCCCCTTCGGGGCCTCCTCAGCATGAGGAAGACTTCACTCGACGTTCTGGGACTCCCTTCATGCTTCGAGACGCGCCTTTCCGGCGCTCCTCGGCATGAGGGGTGGGCCATGGCCTGTCCCGTATCATCCAGCGACGGTCCCGCTCGGCGTTGACTTCGGCGGCGGGGCCGTCACATATACGCCCGCTTTTGGTCGGATGCGAGCGGCCGAAACGGCTCGCGCGCGAGCCGAGGCCCATTCCCCAATCACATGGTTGTTCATGGCCCGTCTGGTAATGAAGTTCGGCGGCACCTCGGTCGCCAATGTGGAGCGTATTCGCAATGTCGCGCTCCATGTGAAGCGAGAGGCCGACGAGGGACACCAAGTCGCCGTCGTCGTCTCCGCCATGGCCGGCAAGACGAACGAACTCGTCGCCTGGTGCAAGGAAGCGTCCGAGCTGCACGATCAGCGCGAATATGACGCCATCGTCGCCTCGGGCGAGCAGGTCACGGCTGGGCTGCTCGCCGTCGCCCTGCAGAAGATCGGCATTCCGGCGCGCTCCTGGCTCGGCTGGCAAATTCCCATTCTCACCAGCGGCGCGCATGGCTCGGCGCGCATTCAATCGATCGACGGCGCGCCGCTGGTTCGAGGCTTCGAGCGCGGCGAAGTCGCCGTCATCGCCGGTTTTCAAGGAATTCATCAGCCGACCGGCCGCATCACCACTCTGGGCCGCGGCGGTTCCGACACCAGCGCCGTGGCCGTCGCAGCGGCGATCCATGCGGATCGCTGCGATATCTATACCGATGTCGACGGCGTCTACACCACCGACCCGCGCGTCGTGCCGAAGGCGCGGCGCATGGAGCGCATCTCGTTCGAGGAAATGCTCGAAATGGCGTCGCTCGGCGCCAAGGTGTTGCAAGTGCGCTCCGTCGAAGTCGCCATGGTGCACAAGGTCCGCACCTTCGTCCGCTCGTCCTTCGACGATCCGGCTCGTCCCAATAGCGGCACGCTGATCTGCAATGAGGAGGATATTGTGGAAGCCCAAATCGTCACAGGCATCGCCTTCTCGCGGGACGAGGCGCAGATCACGCTGCGCGGCGTCGCCGACAAGCCGGGAGTCGCGGCGGCGGTGTTCGTGCCGCTCGCCGAGGCCGGCGTCAATGTCGACATGATCGTCCAGGTCGCGTCCTCCGACTCGATGACCGACATGACCTTCACGGTCCCGGCGGCCGAATTCGAGCACGCCCGCGCCATATTGGAGAAGTCCAAGCCGAGCATCGGCTATGCGAGCCTCGCGGGGGCGAAGGACGTCGCCAAGGTCTCGGCCATCGGCATCGGCATGCGCAGCCATGCCGGCGTCGCGGCGCGGGCCTTCAAGGCGCTCGCCGACAAGGGCGTCAACATCCGCGCCATCACGACGTCCGAAATCAAATTCTCCGTGCTGATCGACGAGGCCTATACGGAGCTCGCCGTGCGCACGCTGCACTCGCTCTACGGGCTGGACGCGGCGTAGAGCTTTCGACGGCTTGCTTGTCCAGAGGCGCGCGGGCAAGATCGAGGCCGCGTCGCGGAGGCTGTCGATCGGGAGACTGCACAGATGGAGAGATTGGTTGCGCGCATCACCGCCGCGGTCGGCGTCGAGGCCGGGGCGGCCAGACTGGCCGCCGGCCATGTTCTGGGCTATTTCCTCAAGAATTCTTCCGAAGGTCCGGCGGGGGAACTCGTCGCCGGAATGCCCGGCGCGCGGGAAGCCATCGCCGCGGCCGCCGCACAGCCGTACAAGCGCGGCCTGTTCCGCAGCGTGCTCGGCGGAGTGGGAGGTCTGCTGGGCGGAGCCAAGGGCGATATTCTCGTGCTCACGGCCAAATTGACCGGCATGGGCTTGAGCGCCGACCAGCTTCAAAGGCTCACCAAGGAAATATTCTACCATGCGGAGGAGGTCATCGGGCGGGAGAAGCTGCGCGTGCTGACCGATCCCATTCCGGGCCTGTCTCAGTTCCTCTGGCCCGCCAAATAGAGCTTCGACAAGGACCGGTCCGACCGGGCGCGAGCAGAGTGGGCCTCGGCCGGCGATTACTCGAGAGGAATGATCATGGACGAATTGATCGCGCGCATTTCCGCGACGCTCGGCGTCGAAGCGGAAACCGCCAGACTGGCCGTCGGCCATGTGCTCGGCTTTTTTCAAAGAGAGTTTCCCGACGGGCCGGCGAGCGAGTTGATCGCCAAGCTTCCCGGCGCGCCGGAGGCGATCGCGGCGGCCGAGGCGGCGCCGGCGGCCGACGGCGGCCTGCTCGGCGGCCTTCTGGGCGGAATCGGCGGCTTGGTCGGCGGCTCCAAGGGCGATCTCATGGCGCTCGCGGGCAAACTGTCGAGCGTCGGCCTGTCGATCGACCAGAGCCAGACGCTCGCCAAGGAGTTCTTCGCCTATGCGGAGGGCGTCGTCGGCAAGGAGAAGCTACAGCAGCTCACCAGCGCCGTGCCCGGCCTGTCGCAGTTCCTGTAATCAGATCTGCTCTTGTAATCAGATCCGCCTCCCGCCGGCAGGTCGACGCAGTTGCGACAGCCGCAGGCCGAACAGCCGCAAGCCTGCGAACAGCGCGGCCGCATAGACGAGCGCGCCGGCCGCGCCGAGCAGCAAGAGCGTGACGACATTGCCGAGGCTCCCGAAAGAGGAGCCGATCTCGGCCGCCGGCGCGAAGCCAAGGATCGCGATCGCCCCGAGCGGGATGGCGGCGGCGAGGCTCGCCGCGCAGACGCGTAGAAAGGTTTCGTCGAAGCGCATCGCGCCGCGATGCAGCGCTATGCCGACGAGCGCGGCGAGATTGATCCACAGGCCGACGGAAGTCGCCGTCGCCAGCCCCGCCGCCCCCATCGGGCGAAACAAGGCGATCTTCAGCGCGATGTTCACGGCGAGCGCGCCGAAGAAAACATACATCGGCGTCTTGGTGTCGCCGCGCGCCTGGAAGCTCGCCCGCGCCGAGGCGATCAGCACCAGCGCCAGCAATCCTCCGCCGTAGGCCGTCAGCACCTCGGCCGAAGCCAGCGCCGCCTCGGCGGTGAATTTGCCGCGCATGAACACGCCGCTCATGATCAGCTCGGGAATGGTCACGAAGGCGACGAAAAAGGGCGCGGCCAGCGCGATCGTCAGCGCCATGACGCGATTTTGCGTCTCATGGGCGCTCGCCTCGTCGCCGGCGGCGATGCGGCGGCTCATTTCCGGAAGCAGCACCGTGCCGGCGGCGAGGCCGATGACGCCGTTCGGCAATTGATAGATGCGATCGGCGTAGGTGATCGCCGACAGGCCGCCATCTGGCAGCATGGAGGCGATGATCGTGTCGGCGAACACGGCGATCTGACCGCCGGCCGAGCCGATGATCGCCGGCCCGAGCATGAGAAAGAACTCGCGCACCCTCTTCCAGCGAGGCCAGGCCAAGCCCTCGAGGACGCCGGCGCGGCGGGCGTCCGCCATCAGCAGCGCGAGCTGCAGGATGCCGGAAACGGCGACGCCGCAGCTCGCCGCGACGCCGGCGTCCGGGAAGAGATAGGAGACGGCCAGCGCCGCCATCACCGAGAGATTGAGGAGGTTCGGCGCGAAAGCGGCGGCCGCGAAGCGCCCATTGGCGTTGAGCGTTCCCTGATGCAGCGTGACCAGCGTCATGAACAGCAGATAGGGGAAGGTGATGCGCGTCATCGTGACGGCGAGCTCGAACTTCTCCGGTCGGTCCTCGAGCCCCGGCGCCAGCAGAGCGACGAATTCCGGCATGAAGGCGAAGGCGAGGGCGAGCAGCACGATCTGCGAGGTCAGCAGCAGCGTGAACACCTCGCTCGAGAATTCCTTCGCCGAGCGCGCTCCCTCTTGCTCCAGCGCCTTGGAATAGCACGGCACATAGGCGGCGTTGAACGCGCCCTCGCCGAAAATGGCGCGGAAATGATTGGGCAGGCGAAAGGCGATGAAGAAAGCGTCCGAGACGAGTCCCGCGCCGAGGATCGCCGACAGCATCACGTCGCGGAAAAAGCCGGTGATGCGCGAGAGCAGCGTGAAGCCGCCGACGGAGAGGAGATTGCGAATCATCGGAACGCTTGTAGCAAGTCTCCGTTAACGGCGCCTCGCGCGCGGCTCGTCCTCGTCGTCCTCGACGCCCAGCCGCTCCGCGACGAGATAGAGCGGGCGTCGTTTCACCTCGGCGAAGATCAGCGCGATATATTCGCCGAGCACGCCGAGCGAGAACAGTTGAATCCCGCCGAAGAAGGCGATCGACACGATGAGCGAGGCGTAGCCCGGAACGTCGACGCCGAAGAGCAAGGTGCGGGTGAAGTAGAACGCCGCCATGGCGAGGGCGAAAGCCGATATGCCCATGCCGATGATGGCCCATATCTTCAACGGAACCGAGGAGAACGACATGAGTCCGTCGAGCGCGAAGCGGATGAGCTTGGCGTAGCTGTATTTCGAGGTTCCGGCGGCGCGTTCCTCGACCTCGAAGGGCACGCCGATCGATTTGAAGCCGATCCAGGCGAACAGGCCCTTGGAGAAGCGCGCGCGCTCGCGCATCTTGCCGAGCGCATCGATCGCCTGCCGGTCCAGAAGGCGAAAATCGCCCGCCCCCCTCGGCAGAGGGGTGTCGCCGAAACGGTCGAACAGCTTGTAAAAGAGATCGGTGAACAGGCTGCGCAGCTTCGGGTCTGTCGCGCGGTCGCGGCGCTGTCCATAGACGTTCTTGTAGCCCTCTCGCCATTTGGCGATGAAGTCGGCGATCGTCTCGGGCGGATGCTGGAGATCGGCGTCCATCAGCACCACAGCTTTTCCGCGCGCATGGTCGAGGGCGGCGGCGATGGCGATCTCCTTGCCGAAATTGCGGCTGAAGGAAATGGCCGTGACGCGCGGATCGGCGGCGTGGAGTTCCCGCAGCACCTCGAGCGTGGCGTCCGAGGACCCGTCGTCGACGAACAGGACCTCGAAGGAGGCGGCGGCCGATTCGAGCGTCGGCAGGAGGCGCGCGACGAGCAGGCGCAAATTCTGCGCCTCGTTGAAGACC
>PQAN01000428.1 GCA_003105285.1 Methylocystaceae bacterium | reverse complement strand
CGTGGCGGAGAAGAGAAGCGCAGGGGGAGGACGAAGTTTTGAGGCCGATCCGTGTCCCCCCTTCCGCGAGGCGCACGCTGGGATGTCCTAGGAAACGGAGAATGCGGACGGACCGTCAGCCGCCGTGCAGCAGCCGCTTGTAGCCGCCATTCATCAGCGCGATGGAGTCATGGATGAGACGGTTCGCCTTGCGGCGCGTCGCCGAGCTCTTCCACTCGAGCGCGGGAAGCGCAGCGTGCTCGGCGTCAATCAGGGACGCGGCGATGTCGCGTGGTCCCGCGCCGCCGAGCCGGAAATCCAGAGCGTGCAGCAACAGGATGAGACGCGCGCGTCGCTGTGCGGTCAATTGCAGCGCGCGAGGAAGCGGCCCTGCGGCCCCGCCCTGAAGGAGCCGAACGAGCCGGGACGCGCTTTCGAGCCGGATTTCGAGTGACGCATCGAGCGGCAAAATGATCGCGGGTCGGCTCGGCGCTCCTTCGTTTATCCAGACATGAACGTCGCCTAGGACGTCGCCAATCACGACCCGCCTGTCCCCCTCGTCGTACCTGTCGGCAAGGACGTTGCCAAAGGCGGTCGGATCGAAAGTGCGGCCCGCTGCGAAGCGGGGCGGCGCCAAAGCGATGATCAGCGAGCCAGGATCGATCTCAGGGAGCCAGAACGTCGACTCCCTTCCTGCCGGAGCTTCGGGGTCATGAGCGAAACTGCAACCCCCAGCGACGCGCGAGGCTCGAAAGCGCGGTCGCTTTGGTGACGGCGCCGCGTTCGATCCGCCTCAGCGTCTCGCGATAATCCTGCCGATATTTCGGGTTTCGGCGCAGGAATTCCAGCGCGAACCCGGAAGGGTCCAGGTGGTTCAATTGCTTGATAGAATCAGGAGATTTCCAAAAATTCGTCGGCATGAAGCGCTCCTCGGCTTGGCCTCGTAGCTCGAGCGGCGACTTCGACGATCCCGGAATGGCAGAATCAAAACTAGCCCAAAGGGTTGCATCGCGTGCCGCGAGCGCCCGTGACCTTTTTATGGCACGCGAGAAGAGAGATTATTGCAGGCGCGTGCCCAAAAGCTGCCGATAGCCGGCTGCGGACATCCATCTCGCTCTGGCCAAATGGCTTTCGTAGATGATCTTCGCCCGTTCCGGCTCGCGCTCTGGATCGATCCCGAAAATCACCGCGACGACCTCGCGCCAGTCGGCGCCTTCTTCGGCGGCGTCCAGCAGCCGCAGATAGGTCGCGAGGTGGCGCTCGTCGTAGGCGTTCACATGCTCGGTGAGAGGCGGACGATCTTCGAAGGCTGGTGTGCTCATTGCGGACCTGCCTGTCGCTCTATGCCGGCGAATTCATGGCGAGACAGCAGGATTATATCCCAGGATTGGTTGCAGCTCTATTCCGACGGTGATGCAATCGGCGCATCGCGTTGTTCGGTGGCAGTGCAGACTCGCAGGTTCGGCAGAGGCCGAGCGTAGCATGGTCGCAGACGAATAGGAATGTTCGTTCCTGGAATGAACGTTCTTGACTCGGCTTCCATGCCGCCATGGAAATCGAGGAGGTCATAGCGACGAATGTGCGTCGCCTGCGTAACGCCAGGAAATGGACGCAGGAAGCGCTTGCCGAGAAGGCGCAGCTGAGTTCTCGCTATGTCGGTGCGATCGAGCGCGCCAATGTGTCGGCAAGGGTTAGCATTATAGGACGGATCGCTGACGCGTTCGGCGTTGAACCCGCCGAGCTTCTCAAGCGCAGCAAGCAGAAAATTCGCGAGTGAACTTGCTTGTCAAGACCGAAGGCCGGTCGGAACTGGCGCGAGGTCTATTTGGCACCACAACAGCGATCATTAGAGGCCTGCCACCTCCTTAAGGTTCCCAACGCGCTACTTTCGGCATTCTTCGAACGCCGCCGAATGCCTTTGGCGCTCGCCTCTTCTTACGTCGATAAATTTACGATCGCGCGCGCCGAATTGGCCAGGAGATCGCTTACACCGCAACTAGAAGCCCCTGGGAAAACGGCTTCATCGAGTCATTCAACGCCTAGCTCGGAGGTTTTCATCTCCGCCATGACCGTGCAGGCGGCTGCTCAACCCGGACCAGCTTTGCAGCCGGCGTTGGAGTCGAGGCCAACCGTTCACCAACAATCTCCGCGGACCAGAAGGCGGGGGCGGATCGATGATCGTAGCAGCGTTGTGGCGCTGAGCGTTCAAGGCTCCTGCCCCGAGACCAAATGCCGGCATTTTTCAGCTACTCTCGGTTCATTTTCAGAAGACGATCGAGAATGTCGAGGTTGGTTGCCTTTGGAGGCAGATCGATCATCGATAGTAGTTCCTCGTCGATTTCTTCCAGGAGTGGATGCTTGCCCCACACGCCGTCCTCGGCATGCTCCGAACGAAGTCGCCTGCCAAGTATCCGCGGGTCTTCGTCCAACGCTCGAGTAAGGCTTCCGAGTCTTTTCGCGTGCCGCGCAAGCCTCAGCTGTGCAATTTCGGCGTCTTCGTGAAGCACTACGAGTCCGCTGGGGATCGGCAGCGTTTCGAAAGTGTTACTGACCGAAAAACGCGAAGCCCAGCTCATTGATCGAGACAGCGTCGCACGGGCCCAGACATCGAACAGCCGGGACGTGAAAAGCGCCGGAACCGACCCGTCGCCATCTATGATGAACAGGCGCTGCGCCGGCACGACGTTGGGGGGCAGCTCCATTAGCGATATGGGCAGTCGACCATCTTCAAGCACGAAGCGTCGAGCACCATCGCTTGGTACCGACCAAGCCGCGCGCAAGTCGCCGGGCCGTTTTCGGGAACGACTCCTAAGCGCAAAAAAATTGTTCCCAAGAATCCTCCCTAGCTCCCGAGCTGCGGGATCTCCAGCGCTTAGCGCTTGGTCAACTGCATCTCTGGGAATAGCGATTTCAGCAACCTCCTCATCGTCGATACTCGCTCTGTATCCCCGGGCATCAGCCAGCAGAGAGGATCTGGGCGCGTTCAAGCGCCACGATTCGAAAGTGTCGAGCGCAATGCGGACAATATCCCGAGGGTCGACGCCTCGTACCGCGAGGCCCCGGTTGCGGGTCAAACGCTGAAGTTGCGGGAGACGGACTTCCCGAGGGAGTTGCGAACGTGGGCTTGAGGATCTGATCTCGAGCGCTTCCCATATCGTTTCCCGATCAGTGTATCTCGCTATCGCCCAACCCGCGTGAAAGGCGGCCTGGACCGCCGCCACCGATGGCGTCTCGGCAGTGATGATGATTCCTTCGCTGGACTCCGAGCTGCGGCTGCGGAACGCTACGGCTAACTGTGGATGCGCGAGTTCTTGTTCGACCTTGAGAGGCAGTTCGCGAGCATATCGCGCATCAAATCCAGTCTCCAACAGCTCCGATCGACGGACAGATGCTCCACCTCGTGCGAGATCGATGAACTTTGGGTCACGAAGGCTGGAAATGACAGCCCGAACGAAGCTTTTGAAATCGGGATCGTGCCGCCGGATGAAGTAGTAACCCGATCTGATTCGATCAGTCGACTTGGCGAATGGCCGGACCTCAAAGTGGGAAAAGGATTCGCGAACGTCTGTCTTGCGAGGGTGTTTGAGTCCAGTCAGAGAGGATTCCGAAAGGAGGCCAAGTTCCGAGTTAGAGTCACCAGGGCCATTGGGCTCCAAGGCGAACGACAGGATCTGCGGATCATACCTCGGACCGGCATGAACTAGATCTTCGCGGACTCGTTCGGCCATCGCGCAGATCATTGCCGAGCCGATGATGATATCCCCGATACGCCGGTCGATGGCTCGTCGCGGATTACCAGTCCAGAAGGGCGAGCGGGCGAGCGAAGTGTCAATGATGCAGCCGAACGGCAGGTCAAGTGGAGGTTTTCGTTTCGAATCTGAAAGGATACGCGAAGGTTCAAGCGTGGGTAGAGCGGGAGCGACGAGAACCAGCGTATTGCTCAGTGCGCCGGCGCGGTCGCCCAGCTCATAACGCAACAGGCCGTGGTGGTCATGAAGGAGTGCCTTATCATCAACGAGCCAGACGACCACGCCATAGACATCAAGTAGTGGTGGCAGTCCGCTTTCATCAACGACATCGATTACCGCGCGGCCAACCGCGGCACCTCCTCGATCACGACCAGCGTCGGCATCGCGACGAAGCAGATAACGTGGGAAGCCGGACGGCGGGCCGTCCAGCACGGGAACCCAGTCTGGGGCGGTGAGGTGGCGGGCAATGGCCCTGGCCCGGGCGCCTGAAACGATGATGAGAATGTCGCGCGCGGTATGGAAAGACTTCTCCGCGACCTCCTCTGACGGTGCGGAGGGTTGGTCGAGTTTATCATACTTTACAATATCGTCGCTAGACACGACGTCGATAGGAACTCCCACCGGCTCGACGAGGGTCTGGACGTGATCCTCGAGCGCCCGGAGCTGATTGACACTGTTCAGTGCCGAGGTGATCGACCTCGGCAGTGTCAGTCGTAATCTTCCATCGAGCTTCTGAACAACAATATGGCGTACGTCGCTCAGCAGCTTCTCGGTGACCCTCGCGGCAACGAGATGCCTGCGAGCTATCAGCCGCGCCTGCTCGCGGACAAGCAAGTCCCGAAACCAG
>PQAN01000427.1 GCA_003105285.1 Methylocystaceae bacterium | reverse complement strand
CTCGACCTGTGGGTCGCGGCCTGGCGCGCGACCTACGCCGATATCGATTTCGAGGCGCGCCGCGATTGGCTGCGAGCGCAGATCCTACGCCTCGAGCGCGACGGCGCGCAGACGCTCTGCCTCTTGCAGGGCGCGCCGCCGACCCTCGCCGGCTTCATCGTGCTCGACCCCGGAACGCATTGGCTCGATCAGCTCTGCGTGCATCCCTCGCATTTCGGCACAGGCGCGGCGAAGGAGCTGATCGAGGCGGCGCGCCGCCTGTCGCCCGAGCGCATTCGGCTGGATGTCAACGCCGACAACGCGCGCGCCGTCGCCTTCTACGAGCGTCGAGGATTTCTCCGTATCGGCGAAGGCCGCGCGGGCCTTTCCGGCCGGCCGACCCTGTTGATGGAATGGTCGAGGCTCGCGGCCGATAGGCGGCCCACGGACCCCGATGCGTCTTAAGGACGCATTGTGCTGCGTCGCAATATGATTATGTTGCGACGCAATAGGTTCGCCGACGGCATTGCGGCGGACGCGAGACCGAAAAAGCGTCGCCAGGGCGCGATCCTCACGCTTTCGGTCTGAAAATTAAGGAGATTTCGCATGACATCGGCCAAACGCATGGCGGCTTTGACGCTCGGCGGCGCGCTGCTGCTCGCCGCCAGTCCCGAACTCGCCGCCGCCGAAACCCGCGCGCCGCAGACGATGAAGCCGCTCGCGGCCGTCAGTCTCGACGCCGGCGCCAAACATGTCATCGGCTATTTCGTAAGCGCCGAGGGCGCGTGCAAATTGACGCTGGCGGTCCATGAAGGAGGCGAAAGCGCTCCATTTTCCACCTCCCGCCTGCAGGTGTCGGTGGACGCCGGCAAAAGCGCCAAATTCGACACGGCCGAGGGCAAATCGCTGCTGTTCACCTGCCGGCCGAGCGCGCAGACGATGACCGCGGCGGCGATCGACCGCTTGGCCAGCCGCATCGACGCGCAGTAACGCTCAGGGCGCGGCGCCTCGAGCAGGCGCCGCGCTATGTCGTCTCGATCGCCGCCTCCGCGCCGATGAACCGGGCGAGAGCCTTCGATCTGCTCAGCAGACGCTCGCTGGTGAGATCGGCGAGCGCCTCGGGAAGGGACAGGATGAGCTTTCCGTCGCGCGAGATCAGCGGCGTGCGCGGCAGGACGCCCGGCATGGAAGCCGACAGGAGATAGGCGACGCGCATGGCCGCCGAGAGCACGCGGGCGCGATCCAGCAGCCTGGTCGTCATCAGTCCCCGCACCGGCAGCACGCCCTCGCCGTCCGGCCCTTCGTGCCGCAACACCGCGACGAGCCCGAGAAAGGCGCGGCCGGGATGGTCGATGGCCACAAAGGCCGAATTGGTGATCAAATTCAGCGATTGATGGGCCCGATAGTCGGGATGGGCGCGCCAGCCGACATCGGACATCAGACAGGCGGCGCGCCGCAGCCGCACCTCCTCCGGCGTCTCGTCCAGCCCGGACGAGGCCATCAGCGCGTCGGTCCAGGCGATCAATTCGTCCCCATAGCCCGGCGCCCGCGCCATCAACTGCTCGAGCTCGCGCGCCGCGCTCAAAAGCGGATCGGCCTTGCGCTCGCGCTCGGGCAGGCGTTCATACAGTAGCCCCTCGCGCACGCCCGCCGCCGAAATGACGATTTCCTTAGGTCTCGCCCGCCTGATGATCTCGTCGAGCACGACCGCGCCATAGGCGAGCAGTGGTCGGCGCGCGGCGGAGACGGAGGCGATA
The DNA here is from genome assembly GCA_003105285.1 of Methylocystaceae bacterium. Lineage (GTDB taxonomy): Bacteria > Pseudomonadota > Alphaproteobacteria > Rhizobiales > Beijerinckiaceae > Methylosinus. Next base: position 8,897 of record PQAN01000427.1, on the reverse strand, counting down.
TCCGCCAGCGCCTCGCTGTCGACGCGCTCGAGCAGACTGGCGAATTCCGACGCGTCATTCGTCGGAATGCGATAATTGTGCATCACGTCGAGCGGATAATTGCGCTGCTTCATATGCAGCCGCGCCAAGGCGCGCCAGGTGCCGCCGACCGCGTAAAAGGTCCGCCCGCGCAGATGAGCGAGCGGCTTGGCGTCCTCCATCGCCTTGCGCGCGATGCGCGCCGCCTGCCGCATGGAATGGCTGGACGCGTCCATCAGCGCGAGCCCGCCGAGCGGCAAGGTCACGCCTTTTCCCATGGTTTCGTGCTGCAGTTCGATGAGTTCGAGAGAACCGCCGCCGAGATCGCCGACGACGCCGTCCGGCGAATGGATGGCCGAAATGACGCCGAGCGCCGAAAGCTCGGCCTCGCGCCGGCCCGACAATAAGGAGATATCTCGGCCGATCGACTGGCGCGCCGCCTCGAGAAAGGAGGCGCCGTTGACGGCGTCGCGAGCCGCCGCGGTCGCGATGACCTCGACATCGGAGACGCCCATCGTCTCGCACAGCGCCCGGTATCTGCGTAGCGCCGCCAGAGCCTTGCGCACGCCGTCCTCCGGCAGTCGCCCGCTGGTGACGACGCCCCGCCCCAGGCCGCACATCGCCTTTTCGTTGAAAACCGGGGTCAAAGCGCGCGCCAGCGCCGCATAAGCGACGAGACGCACGGAATTAGAGCCGATGTCGACGATAGCGACGGGCGGCGCGACGCTGGGCTCCTGGACGACAGGCCGAGCCGGCGATCGCGCCTCAACCATCGCCATGGCGTTTGAGAAGAGAACGCGGACGCCATTCTTTAAGAGACTTGCCACGGCCGGACAGACTCGGATTCGTCATGAAGTATTTGTGGGCGTTGAATCGCTCTTCACCCTCGGGGGGAGTTATGCGTAAGGAGGAGCCGTCAGGCAAGACGCGATAGCTCTGTTCGTTGTCGATGAGATTGGCCAGCATGATCTGGTCCAATATTTGCTGATGCACCGTGGGATTGGTGATCGGCATCAGAACCTCGACGCGCCGGTCGAGATTGCGCGGCATGAGATCCGCCGAAGAAATATAGACATGGGCGCGCGGATGCGGCAGAGCGTGGCCGCCGCCGAACGCATAGACGCGCGCGTGCTCCAGAAAGCGCCCGACGATCGACTTCACGCGAATATTGTCCGAAAGGCCCGGAACGCCGGGGCGCAGGCAGCAGATGCCGCGCACGACGAATTCGATGGAGACGCCGGCGCGCGAGGCCTGATACAGCGCGTCGATGATCTCGGGATCGACGAGCGCATTGCATTTGCCCCAGATTCCGGCGGGCTTGCCGGCCCGGGCGAAGCCGATCTCCTGCTCGATATGCTCCAGCAGCCGCGCTTTCAGCGAGATCGGCGAGACCGACATGCGCTCGAGCCCCGCGGGCTCCGCATAGCCGGTGATATAATTGAAGATGCGCGACACGTCCCGCCCGATGACCGGATCGGCGGTGAAGATCGAGATGTCCGTGTAGATGCGCGCCGTGACAGGGTGATAATTGCCCGTGCCGACGTGACAATATGTCACGATGCCGCCGCCCTCGCGGCGCACGACCATCGACAGCTTGCCGTGCGTCTTCAGCTCGATGAAACCGAACACGACCTGCGCGCCGGCGCGCTCGAGATCGCGCGCCCAGCGGATATTCGCCTCCTCGTCGAAACGCGCCTTCAATTCGACGAGCGCCGTCACCGATTTGCCGGCCTCCGCCGCCTCGACGAGCGCGCGCACGATCGGGCTGTTGGACGAGGTGCGATAGAGCGTCTGCTTGATGGCGACGACATTGGGGTCGCGCGCCGCCTGCTGCAGGAACTGCACGACGACATCGAAGGATTCGTACGGGTGATGGACGCAGAGGTCCTTTTGCTTGATGGCGAGGAAGCAGTCGCCGCCATTGTCGCGCACGCGCTCGGGGAAGCGCGGATTATAAGGCTTGAACTTGAGATCGGGACGATCGAGCGCGACGAGCTCGGAGAGATCGTTCAGCGCCAGCATGCCGTCGAGCACGAAAATCTCGTCTTCCGTGACGTCGAGCTCCTCGGCGACGAGCGCGCGCAGCGACTCCGGCATGTCGGAGGCGACTTCGAGTCTTATGACCGAACCGCGCCGGCGGCGCTTCAGCGCCGTCTCGAACAGGCGGACGAGATCCTCCGCCTCTTCCTCCACCTCGAGATCGCTGTCGCGAATGAGGCGGAAGATGCCCTGCCCGCGCAGATGATAGCCCGGGAACAGCTTCTGCGCGTTCATCGCGATCAAGGTCTCGAGCAGCATGAAGCGCTCGCGCCCCTGGCCGGCGCCGACCGCGCTCGGCAGCTTGACGAAGCGCTCGATCTTCTGCGGCAGGCGCACCAGAGCGTGCAGCGTCTTGCGGTCGCCCGGCCGCACCAGCTCGAGCGCCAGCGTGAAGCCGAGATTGGGAATGAAGGGGAAAGGATGCGCGGGATCGACGGCGAGCGGCGTCAACACGGGAAAGATGCGCAGCATGAAATGGTCGTCGAGCCAATCGCGGTCGGCCTTGGAGAGATTGCCCGGCTCGACGATGACGATGCCGACGTCCTCGATCTCGCAACGCAATTCGCGCCAGCGCCGCGACTGTTCGGCGGTCAGCAGAGACACGCGCTCGTTGATCTTGACGAGCTGCTCGGCGGGCGTCAGCCCATCCTGCGACGAGGTCGTGAGCCCCGTGCGCACCTGTCCGCGCAGGCCGGCGACGCGCACCATGAAGAATTCGTCGAGGTTGTTGGCCGAGATCGACAGGAAGCGCAATTGCTCGAGCAGAGGATGATTGCGGTTCGACGCCTCCTCGAGTACGCGGCGATTGAATTCGAGCCAGGACAATTCGCGATTGATGAAGCGTTGCGGCAGCGCCGCCAGTTCCTCCGGCCGGCCGAGAATATCGCCGGGCTGATCCATGACCGGAATGTCGGCGCCCGTGCGCCCGGCGTCGAGATTGTCCTGCAAATGCTTCGTCATGCCGTCGTCTCTTTCTGTCGCGCCGCTGCGATCTTGCCATATTTCCGGCCGGCCGACAGGAGAATCTCAAGAGTCCTTCAAAGGCTCGAACGCCTCCAGGACCTCACCGGCCAGAGCGCGGGTGACGCGCCGCCCGCGCGCCAGAGCCTCTCGGTCGAGCGCGCGAACGAACCCGCGCGCAGCGCCGAGCGACCGCTCGAGGCGTAGCGCGACGAATTCGATCAGCGACGCCTCGACATTGAGTTGGCGATCGCGAAACAGTTTCTCCAGCACGGCGCGAATCAGCTCGTCGTCCGGCGCGCCGATTTCTACGACGGGCGCACGACGTAAACGCGACAATAGATCAGGCAGCGCCACGTCGGCCGCCGACGGCAGGCGGCGCGCGCTCATCAGCAGGGCGGCGCCGCTCTCCTTGACGAAATTGAGGAAGTGAAAAAGCGCTGTTTCATCCTTGACGGCGTCGACGCCGTCCAGGGTGAAGGCGCGCGGCGCGAGCGCCGAAAGCCGAGGCGGCGACGGAATATCGGTCGGCGAAACGGCCACGGCGCCGCTGCGGCGCGCCCAGATCGCGCAGAGGTGGGATTTTCCCGCTCCCGCCGGCCCGACGACCAGCAGCGTCTGGTCCGGCCAATCCGGCCAGCGGGCGATCAATTCGATCGCCGCCCGGTTGGCCGGCGAGGTCAGGAAATCGGCGTCGCCGTAGCTCTCCTCGGTCGGCAAATCCAAAGGAAGCTGCGCGGGCGCTCGCGAGCGCGAGACGTCGTCGACGTCGCCCATGGCTCTCAGGCCTCCTCCTTCGGCTCGAGCGGCCGGCCGAGATAGAGCGCGCTCTGCCGATATCGCCCGAGAATGAAGCGCAATATGACGCCGAGCGCCGCCGCGACCGGCGCCGCCACGAGCATCCCGGTGAAGCCGAACAGCGAACCGAAGGCGAGCAGCGCGAACATCAGCCAGACCGGATGTAGGCCGATCGAGCCGCCGACGAGCCGCGGCGAGAGAACATTGCCGTCGAGAAACAGGCCCGCGCTCACCAGCGCGACCGCCGTCGCCGGCAGACGCCAGTCCGGCCAGCCCTGCACCGTCGCGACGATGATCGACAGGACGAAGGCGGTGATGGAGCCGACGTAGGGAATGAAGCTCAGCACGCCGGCCGAGACGCCGATGAGGAAGCCGAAATTCAAGCCGATCAGCGACAGGCCGAGACTGTACCACAGCCCCAAGAATAGGCACACGAGCGCCTGGCCGCGCAAGAATCCAGACAGCGCCTTGTCGATATCCCGCGCGATGGCGTGAATGTCGGCGCGATGGCGCGGCGGAACGAGCGAATCGAGCGAGGCGACCAACTTGTCCCAGTCGAGCAGGATATAGAAGGCGACGACCGGCGTGATGACGACGAGCGACGCCATATTGACGAGCGCCGCGCCGCCCGAGACGAGCGATTTCAGGAAGGCTGCGCCCATGCGCGCCGCTTCGCTGGCGATGTCGTTGACATATTTCTGTGCGTCGAACGGCGTGTCGGGCGCGTCGAGCCCGAGCTTCGCGTAGATCTCCTTGGCGAAGTCGCCGGTGAGCTTCTGGCCGAGCGTCGCGAGCAGCCCTTGCAGCGTCGTCAGATAGCCCGGCAGGCTCTCGATGAATTCGGTGAGCTGATGCGTCAGCGCCGGCGCGAGCAGCAGGAAGACGGCGCTCAGCACGAACAGGAAAATCGAGAGAATGAGCAGCGACGCGCCGAGCCGCGATAGGCCGGCGCGCTGCAGCCTGTCGGCCACCGGATCGAGCAGATAGCCGAGCGCCATGCCGGCGATGAAGGGCGCGAGCATCGAGCTGAGAAAATAGAAGACTACGAAAATCGCCGAGATCGCCGTCAGCCAGAGCGCGATCTGTCGCTCGACCGTCATCCCTTTCTGGACGTGCGCCGTCTGCAACTCCCCGTCGGACATCTCACGGTCCCATATGCTCGACCCAGCGCCACAGATAGACGCTGGCGGAAGCAATGGTCAATGCCGCGACGATGGCCGCCAGCGCGCCGACCGCCTCGTCGACCGGATAGCCGAACGCCCGCCCGCCGAGGACGACCGCCGCCAGGACGAGTTGCGCCGCCGTCGTCGCCTTGGACACGGGCAACGGCCTGACTTTGATCGGCCGCTGCAACAGCCAGGAGACGACGACCGCGCCGACGATCATCACATCGCGCGAGACGACCAATATGGCGAGCCATGCTGGGATCGCGCCGACGACCGCGAGAGTCGCATAGATCGAGACGATGAGCGCCTTGTCGGCGATCGGGTCGAGCAGAGCGCCGAGATCGCTGCGCAGATCGAAGGTCTTCGCGAGCCAGCCGTCCAGCGCGTCCGACGCGCCGGCGAGAACGAAAATGGCGAAGGCGGCGCGCCAGTTCTCGGATATGAGCATGTCGACCGCCGCCGGCGTCAGAACGAGGCGCCCGATGGTGATGAAATTGGGAAGCCAGCGAATGAGCGGAAAGGACATGGGCTATATGTAAAGCTGTGGGCGTCCGCCGCTAGTCCAAAAGGCGACGATCCAATCGCGTCGTCTCGAATGCCGAAGGCGCGACACGGCGCGTTGGCGAGACCCGCGGGCTCGGAGTGATCCATTCGGATGAAGCTGCGGGCGTCGTTCGAATTTCGTTAACTCCATCGGCGTCAATTCGATCTTTATGAGGATCGACTTTCATGATCCTGCCCGATCTCGAAAACGATCGCGATTTCGGTCGATCGCTCCGAGAGTGACGATCAGCGCCGGCGGCGAGCATCGCGTGGATACGCCGTCGACATCGCCTTTCGACAATTTCTTGTTCTTGCGCGGACTGCCGAACCCGACCCGCACCTATCGGCCTGTCTGAAACACCGTCATCGGCTCGGACGTCTGGGTCGGCCTCGGGGCCGATATGCCGGCAGGGCCGATATCGGGCGCGGCGCCGTCATTGGCGCGCTCGGTGGTAGTTGAAGGACGTCCCTCCTTACGCCATCGTGATCGGAAATCCGGCGCGCATATTGCGTTTCCGCTTCGAACAACCGATCATCCAAAAGCTGCTGGACATCGCCTGGTGGAACCGGTCTCCGAGCGAACTCGCCGAGAGCGTGGATTCTTTCTATCTGCCGATCGCGCAATTCGTCGATTTCTAGAGTCTTTCCGTGTTTCATAGAAACACGGAAAGACTCTAGCTTCTTGACGCGTTTCCGACGCCGAACCGGTTCCCACTTCGGCTGGAAACGCTCTAAGCGCCGGAGCCCGGCTGACCGGGCGACCATCGAAAGCCAGCCTTATTTCGACATGCAGGCCTTGATGTCGCTCTGCGCCTTCATCGCCGCGAGAGTGTCGACGCAGAACCTCTCCAGAGCCGGACGCAGCTTCGGGTCATCGGCGTTGGCGCGCAGGCTCATGGCGCCTTCCAGCAATTCCTTCTGGGCGGCGTGGACCTTGGCCGGCGGCAGTTCGCCCGAGCATTCCTCGTAACGTTTCAGCAAGGCGTCGCATTCGGCTATGCCGGTCGGATCGACGGCGAAAGCGGGAGTTGTGAAAAGAAGGGCGACGAGACAGGCCGAGCGAAGTTTCACGAAGCGCGTTTCCTTGATTGCCGGACGGCGGTAAGCGGCGAGCCGCTTTCGCCGGGGCCTCTGGTATCACGCCTCTTTCGGAAAATGAAACGGGCGACGGGCCCTTCTTTTGACCCGTCGCCCCGCTCTCTCCGGCGCAGTGTGTCTCGCGAACGCCCGAGGATTCGGCTCGCGAGGCTCGAATCAGAGCCCCGCGAGGTAACTGGTCGGATCGACCGGCGTCGATCCCTTGCGCAGTTCGAAGTGCAACTGCGGCGAACCGACATTGCCGGACTGGCCGGATTTGGCGATCGTCTGGCCGCGTTTCACCTGGTCGCCGCGCCTCACCTCGATCTCGGCGTTGTGAGCATAGGCGGAGACGAAGCCGTTCGGATGGCGGATCAGCACGAGATTGCCGTAGCCCTTGAGTTCGCTGCCGGCATAGGCGACGACGCCGCCTTCGGCCGCCTTCACCTGCGTGCCCTCCGGCACGGAGATGTTGATGCCGTCATTGCCTCCGGAGTTGAAGCCCTGGATGATGCGGCCCCTCGCCGGCCAGCGGAATTCGGGACGCGCCGCCTCCGACGCCGCCGGCTTTTCCTCCTCCTGCGGAGGAATGGAGGCCGTCGGCGTCTTGTCGACCTTGCGCGCAGCCGGAGCCTCCGGAGCGGCAGCCACCTTCTGCTCGCGCTTTTCCATTGGCGCGGCGGAACGCTTCGCGTCCTGAGCCGGCTTCTCGTCTTGCGTCCTCGCCGATTGCTCGACGCGCGCCCTTGGCGCGGCCACGGCCGGCGGCTCCGCCTGAGCCGCCTTGCGCTTGGCTTTGGCCAGCTTCGCCTCGTCTTCGTCGACCGATCTCGCGACCTTCGTTTTCACAGGCGCCGCAGCCTTGGCGGCGGCCGGCGGCGCGGAAGGCTTGGCGGCGGCGGTCTTCACGGGCGCGATAGGCGTGGGCCTCGCCGCCGCGACCGGCTTTGCCGGGACGGGCTTCGCAGCCGCGACGCTCTTGCGTTCGCTCTTCGCCTCGGCGACGTCGCCGGTCTTCTTCGGGGCCTTGCCGATGCGATCGCGCACATCGGCGGTCTTGGCCGCGACGGGCTGCCGGCTCTCGATGGGCGCCGGCTCGGCGGCGGCCGCCGCGCGATAGACGGGGATGACGAGACGCGAGCCCGGCTGCACCTCGCCGGGCTTGGCGAAGCCGTTGACGCGCAGCAGCGCGTCGGTCGGCACGCCATAGCGCGTGGCGATCGCTCCCGCCGTCTCGCCCTCGGCGACGACGACGGGCGTTCCGCCCTCGGCGCTCCAATGATTATAGGCTCCAGCCTTTCTGCCGGGCGCGGCTTGGGCCTGCGCGATGGCGGCCGCTGGCGGCGGCGCGCTCTGGCTCACCGCTTGCGGCGGCGGCAGCGGACGCGACTGAATGGAATTTCGCGGGGCTTCGGAAAGCGGCCTGGAAATCGTTCCGGTCGGCGCGCGATCGACGCTGCGCGACGTCGACTGACCCTGAAACGGATCGGAAAAGGGATCGGAGAAACGCGTCGCCTCGGAGCAACCGGCCAGCAGCGCGGCCGCCCCCGCGGCGAACATGAGCCGCCACGCGACTCGCGACAGGAAAACTCGACGCTCAATTGCCATGACGCGACCCACACTCGAACGCAACATCGATGGAGTCATCTAGCCATGGGCGGGTTAAGGGAGCGTTTAAGATGAATGCGCGTTCAAAGGCGCGACGCGAATTTTAGGTAAATACGCGAAGATCGTCACAGAGCCAGGGCGCGACGCTCGAGCACGGCGCCGAGGCGACAAGGGCCGAGATCGGTCTCGCTCCAGACGGCGTCGCTGTCGCGCCGCACGCGCCACAGACGCTCCACGCTACGCTGCCGATCGACGGCCGGCGGCTCGATCCGCCCGAAGACCGCGACGCCGCCCGGCGCCAGCAGCTCGAGGACCGCCTGCGGCGCTCGCTGAAAAGACATATGCAGAATGACGCGATCGAAGGGTCCGAGCGCGGGCTCGGGCGCGAGGCCGTCGGCGAACAGCACGCGCACATTGCCGATATCGAGCGAGGCGAGGCGCTTCGTCGCCTCTATGGCGAGCGTTTCATATCGCTCGATCGACACGACCTCGCGCGCCAGCCGCGCCAGCACCGCCGCGCCATAGCCCGAGCCCGTTCCGATCTCCAGCACGCGGTGCCGCGGCTCGACGCCGAGCGCCTCGAGCCGGCGCGCCAATGTCGCCGGCGCCGGCGTCGTCTGCCCGCAACCGATCGGCAGCGCCATATTGCGCGCGGCGAGATCGCGAAAACGATGCGGCGTGAAGAAT
>PQAN01000426.1:3541-13552 GCA_003105285.1 Methylocystaceae bacterium | reverse complement strand
GTGGCCCAGTGAGTCAGAAATCGCCGTAACATGCAACTGTAATGGTAAGCTCATCAGTGTCCCGTCGGGGAGCAGATGATCGACAGCCATGACGACCGCTTCGGCGCCGACGGGCGGACGACCGCCGGAGGGCGCGGATTTGAGATTATCCTCGATATGGTGAACCCCTACCGGGGACAGCAAGCCGACGATCGCGCGAACCTGCGGGCCGAAGGTGAGATAGACGCCCGAGAGCAGAATGACGAGCAGGTCTCCGCAGACATAGACGCCAGTCGTTTTTTGGAGATCGAGAGTGAGACGTTCAATGCTCGCGCCGCGCTTGATCCAGAAGGCCTGCCGCCATCTACCGTTGCGCGGGAGCCAGAGATAGACGCCCGTGGCGAGGGACAGCATGAGGAACAGGCCGACGACTCCGATCAAGGTCGCGCCAACCGTTCCTTGCAGCAGCGTGTAATGCAGATGCATGAGAAATATGACGAGCGGCTCGCCGAAATGGTTCGCGCCGCCGCAAGGCGTGCGGCGGCAGTGTTCGATGCCGCTTCGCCGTTGACGATCTCGGCGCCTCGTCGATCGTCTCCGATGGCCGTCCATGCGATACAGCCGTCGCTTCGCAAAGACAAATCACTCGGCTGTCGACCCGACCGGCGCTTTACGGGAGGGGAATTCGACTCTGAATGTCGCGCCGCCGCCCGGCGTCGCCTCCACCCAGATCGTACCTTTCATCTTTTCGACGAGTTCACGCACGATCGACAGCCCGAGGCCCGTTCCCGGCGTCTCTTCGCTACTACGCCAAAAGGGCTCGAAAATCATTTCGCGTCGGGAGGCGGGGATGCCCGCGCCATGGTCGACGACTTCTATCACGGCACCGGGCGCGACACGCACGAGAACGGCCCCGTTCTTCGGCTCCGCGCGGACAGCGTTTTCGATCAGATTTGTAACGACGCTTTCGATCGCCCAACGATAGGCGAAAACGAAGACGGGCTCGGAAGGCGCCTCGAGCTCGAGCCGGCGGCCATTGTCGAGCGCAACGGGCGCAAAGTCGGCGACGATCGCCACCATGGCGTCGACGAGGTCCAGTTCGACGGGCTCCGCCGCCCCATTGGAGCGTTCGGACATCTGGGCGAGGACGAGCAATTGCTCGACGATCGTGCGGATACGCCGAACATCGCGCTGAATGTCGAGCTTCAACGGCGTCGCCTCGAGCTTTTCGACTCGCGTCGTCAACATGCTGACCGGCGTTCGCAATTCATGGGCGGAATTGGCCGTGAAGCGCCGCTGGCGGGCAACACCGTCGTCCACACGCTCGAGCGCGGCGTTGATGGCGTCGACGAAGGGCGCGAGTTCCGTCGGCAATTCGTCCGAGGGGATACGCTGACGGAGAGAGTTCACATCGATCCGCGAGACATTCGCAGCGGCGGCTCGCAGCGGCGAAAGTCCGCGCCGCACGACGATCACCGCTATGAGCGACAAGGCCCCGGCGAGCCAGCCGTAGGTCATGATGTTGGTCGTCGTGAATGAGGCGTAGATTTGATAGGGCACATCATCCCAATGGAAGTAGGATCCATGGACGATGATCTTGGCGCGGCCGATCGGCGTGTTCATTGTTCGTTCGAGCCCGCGCGCATTGGGATTGGGATCGCTTTCGAGGCGAAACGCCGCTCCATGAATATCGATTCCGTCGCGGGTCTGGAAATAGGCCGCGAGCTCCAGAGACGAACCACGTATCGGCGCGTTGGAGTCGACCTCGAGCGCGGCGTATCGAAACGCGGGATTGTTTGCGACATAGTCACACAGGTCGGCGGTCATTGCGACGAATGCTGCGCCGTCGGCGTCGCGGCGCAGCGCGTCGGCGACGATCGTGCGGGCGCGTCGAGTCGTCCAGGATTCGAGATTGGTCTCCGGCTCCAGCATCGCGAACGCCGACATCAGGAGATTGATCACCGTCGGAAAAATGAAGAAGGTCACGAGCGAGCCTGCGATCCAATAGACCGCGAGACGCGCTGACAGCGACCGAAGGCGGCGCAAGATCAGACCGCCCGGATGAGATAGCCGACGCCGCGCACGCTCTGCACGTCGGCCCTTGCGCCGTCGGCTTCCAGCCGCCTTCTGAGCCTGGATGCGAGCGTCTTCAGCGCGCTCGATTGCGCCGCTTCGTCGAAGCCATAGAGCTCCTCGATCAGCGTCGCGTGGGTGACGACGCGGCCAGCGCGCCGCATGAGCGATTCGAGCAGCAGCGCTTCGCGCTTGAACAACAGCAGCGGACGACCGGCGATGCTCGCTTCGCGCGTGTTCACGTCGAAGGTGAGATCGCCGACCACGACAGGCGGCAGCGGCGCGCTCCCCGGACGCCGAAGGCTCGCGCGAACGCGCGCCAGCAATTCCGTGGCGTCGAAGGGTTTCGTCAGATAGTCGTCGGCGCCGGCGTCGAGTCCCTCGACTCGATTGTCGATGTTTCGGAGCGCGGAGACGACCAATATGCGTATCATCGGACGCAGGCGCCGTGCTTCTGGAATGATGGATACGCCATCGCCATCGGGAAGACGCCGGTCGAGCAGCACGATCGGATAGTCATAGTCGCGTATCGCGTCCAATGCGGCGACGGCTGTCGTAACCCGATCTGTGACAAAGCCGTCTTCGCGCATTCGCTCGCTCAGGAGGGCCGCGAGCTCGCGCTCGTCCTCGACAATGAGAATCCGCATCGAACGATCCAGGCTCGAGCCGTGCGCCGGCACAGCGCAGGCTCGAAGACAAACAAGAAATGTGGCAAATTTGCAACAACTTTAGGGGTTTCGAAGTCACCAGCAGTCGTGTTGCCCCCACGTACCTTTCGTTAGTATGAACAGCGGAGGCGGCCGACGCCGATATTCGGCGGCTCTGTCCCAGGAGAGTTCGCGTGCGGCGCGGCGGGTCCGTTTTCAGTCTCATCATCTCGCTCGGTCTGCTGCTGGCGGCGCTCGGGCCTTACCGCTCGGGGACGGCGCAATTCCGCCTTGCGGCCGTTTCGCACGAGCGCTGCATCGCGCCCGACGGCGCAGGGCGCGACATCCCCGATCCGAATTCGCGCCATGTCGGCGACTGCTGCGTCTTGTGCGCGTCTTCAGCGCATTGCGGAGGCGATCTTTTATCGCTCTTCGCCACGACCAGCGCCCAGACGCGGCGCGATGCGAGCGCATATGCGCTGTCGGCGGCGCGCGATCGAACGTCTCCGCGCGCCGCCCGAGAGGCGAACGGCTTCGCCGCCCGCGCGCCGCCACACGTCTCCTGACAACGACCGAAGCCGGCCGCCGAGGCCGAATTCCATTCCGGTTCGCGCGCGTTTCCCGCGCCAGGAGAACTCATATGTATCGCTTCGCCTTCAGGCAGGCCGCGCTCGCTGGCGCGCCGCTGCTCGCAATGTCCTGCCTTCCCGCCTTCGCGCAAGAAGCCTTGCCCGCCATCGACGTCGGCGCCTCGCCCTCGGCCGGAGCCGCATCCGCGGGCGCGCCGGGCCGTCCGCAAGACAAGACGGCCTACAAGACGTGGAACACGTCGACGGCCACCAAGACCGACACACCGATCATGCAGACGCCCGTCAGCGTTCAGGTCGTGCCGCAACAGGTGTTGCAGGACCAGCAGGTCGTGATCATCGACAAGGCGCTGCAGAACGTCAGCGGCGTCTATATGATCCCGGTCGGCGGCCTCCAGGCGGGCTTCTCGATCCGCGGATTCGAGACCTACAAATACTATCTCGACGGCGTGCGGGTGGACAATCGCTCCACTCCCGGCTCGCGCGAAACGGTCGATCTCGACCGGATCGAAGTGTTGAAAGGGCCGGCGTCGGTGCTGTTCGGGCGCCTCGAGCCCGGCGGGCTGATCAATCTGGTGACCAAGCGGCCGTCGGATATTCCTTCCTACGCCATCCAGCAGCAATTCGGCTCTTTCGACTTCTACCGCACCACATTGAACATGACGGGCCCGGTCACGGACGACAAGTGGCTGCTCTACCGCTTCGACGCCGCCTATCAGAATTCGAGTGGATTCCGCGACCTCGGCGACATCGAGCATGTGTTTTTGGCGCCTCGTCTGCATTTCGAGCCGAGCGCCGACACGCAGGCCAATCTCTATGTCCAGTATTTTCACAGCAAGGACCCGATCTATTTGGGCATTCCGACTCTGTGGTATGCTCCCGCGAATGTGCCGATCGCGAGGAACTATTCCGAGCGCGGCAGCCAGGTCGACACGCATTACGACGTGCGCGTCGGATTCGACTGGTCGCACTCTTTCGACGGGAATTGGAAGGTCACCCACCGATTCGACGCCGATTTCCGTGACGAGGCGCTTCCCGCCTTCGCCGTTCCGATCGGCCTCAACCAGGCGAAATGCACCTTTGCGCTCTGTCCAGTGTCGCGCATCGTCAACGGCGTCGCGACGCAAGGGCAATATTTCTTTACGAATGTCGATGTGACGGGAAGGCTCGACACATTCGGCATCGAGCACACTGTGCTGATCGGAGGCGACTATTACAACGACTTCAGAACTGCGCAGCGACGATCGAAAACGACGCAGGTTCCCTCTATCGACCTCTTCAATCCCGTTCACACGGGGAACCTCGCCTTCTTGTTGAACGCGCCCAATACCGCGTCCAATTCGTCCAACGCACAGGATTGGTACGGATTCTACGTCCAGGATCAGGCCGAGCTGCCCTTCGGCTTTCATCTATTGGCAGGGTTCCGCTTCGACGACGCCCATGCGAAGGACTATACGGACACGTTTCTCGCCACCCCGGGCGCCTCCGCCGTCGAAGCAAGGCAATCCGCAGTGAAGCCTCGCGTCGGCCTGCTGTGGCGACCGATCCCGCAACTGAGCCTCTATGGCAACTACGTCGAAAATTTCAGCCCGCCATCGACGACGGGCGGCCCGACCGCCTCCGGCCCCAACCAGCCGGCCTTGAAAGCGTCGCAAGCGACGCAATGGGAGGCGGGAGTCAAGGCGGAGTTGCTCGACGGGCGACTGACGACGACGGTCTCCTGGTTCGACATCACCAAGACAAATGTCGCGACGCCGGATCCCGACCCGGCGCGGGCGGCGCTCGGCTACCGTGTGCTGACGGGCGCGGTGCGCAATCGTGGTTGGGAGGCCGATGTCAGCGGACAGCTGCTGGACGAGCTGAAGATCATCGGCAGCATCGCCTACATCGATTCGAACGTGCTGAAGGACAACAGCGGCAATGTCGGCCATCGTCTCTACGGCGTGCCGAAATTCGGCGGCAGCTTCTGGGCCGTCTACGAGCCGAAATGGACGCCCGTTCCGGGACTGAGCTTCGGCGCCGGCATCGTCTCCGCGGTCAGCGTGTGGGCCGACACGGCGAATACACTGATGTTGCCGGGCTATACGATTGTCAATCTGATGGCGCGCTACGCTTTCGAATACGAGGGAAAGAAGGTGAGCTTCCAGATCAACGCCGACAATGTCACGGACGTGAGATATTACGTGGCTTCGGGAGGCGCGACGACGATCACGCCGGCGCAGCCCCGCAATATCATGGGAGCGATTCGCGTCGAATTCTGACGACGTCGAGTGGAAGGCGCCTCCGGCGCGCGCCGGCGGCGCCGACCCACGACCCGAGCTCACGAGAAGCCGATGCGCGCAATTCTATCGACGATCCATCGATGGATCGGGCTCATCGCCGGCGCCTATTTCGCGCTCGCGGGCCTTACCGGCGTCGTCTTGCTCTATCGATCCGAGATCGACGCATGGCTGAACGCCGGTCTGAAGGGACCTTCACGACCGGCGCATGAAGGTGAGACGTTCCGGCCGATCGACGCGCTTCTCGCCGCCGCGACGGATCGCGTGCCGGCGGATGGGAAGCCCGTGTTCATTCATCTTCCGAAGAGTGACGATGGCTATTTCGATTTGATCTATTCACATCCGAGCGGGCACGGACATCCTGCCATCGGCCAGATCGTCGTCGACCCCTATTCGGGGGCAATCACAGGGCATCGCGTCATCGCCGATCCGAACGATCGCCTCGCCGAACCCTTCGTCATGCTCATCATGCATCTGCATTACACGCTGCTCGCCGGCGAGATCGGCGAAACGATCGCCGGTCTGGCGGGCTTGGCGCTGCTGGGCTCGCTCGCGAGCGGTCTCTATCTCTGGCGGCCGCTCGCCGGTCCGTGGCGGCGAGCTCTTTTCTTCAAGCGAGGCGCCGGTCCGGACAGAATCCTTTTCGACCTGCACCGGCTCACGGGCGCCTATGTCGCGCCCTTGGCTCTCGTCATCGTCGTTTCCGGCGTCTGCCTGATCTTCGGGGCGCAAACCGGCTCGCTGATCGCGCCGTTCTCGTCCGTGTCGGAGCATATGCTTCCGCAGGGCTTGAAATCCGAGCCCCCGCGCGGCCGTCCGCCGATCGGCGCGAGCGCCGCCGCAACCGCCGTCGACGGGCTGTTCGCGGACGGGCGGCTGATGAGCATCGCGCCACCCAATGGCGCGGACGGCGTCTACCGTGTGGGAAAACACGCCGATGGGGAAGTCTACGAGACGGAGACCAAGCGCATCGTGTCGGTCGACCAATACAGCGGGGCGATCCTGTGGGTTCAGGACCCGCGCGAATTTACTGTCGGCGAGAGAATCCTCGAATGGCGGTTTCCATTACACACGGGGGAAGCGTTCGGCGCCGGTGGCCGAGCCGTCATGACCGTCTTCGGGTTCACTCCGACCGTCCTGTTCCTGACCGGCATCGTCCGATGGCGGCGGAAAAAGCGCGCGCGCCATGTCTTGCCGAGTTCGCGAGCGACGCCGAATCTATGATTGCGGCTACGGATGCGCCGAATCTGGGTCCATGTCGGGGTTGTAGCGTGGCGGATGTGGCGTTCAGGCCCCCGGCGACTCTTATCAGATGCTTGGCTCGTGGCCCTTGCGGCTCGGACATTTCCCCTCACGGCCCAGGCCCGCCGCGATCAGAACGTCGCCAATCGCGGCGAGGCATTCACGGCGTGCGCATCTCGATTTCGAGGCCTTCCCGCAGATGCGCGGCAGCCGGCAAGAGCGTTCGTGGCCTGCGAGCGTTTCGTTTCTTGTGCCAGATGTATATCCCTGTCACGGACAGCATCACGATGACCAGTCCGAAAAAGCAGACGAATATTTGATAAGATCGCCCGAACACATTCGCCATATGCAGAGCGGACAGCCATGCCGTGACCGTAACGCCGCTATGCTGACCGCTCGGCAGGTGCAAGGTCCACAAATCGCCCGTGTAAGCGTCGAACAATATGCGGGTCGAGCCATATCTGTCGCCGACGTCGCGGTCGGAACGCACATTGTATGAATAGGCGCCGGCTCCCGGCCGATAATAGAGCGAGATAGGACGCTCGATCGTAAAGCCGTGCGCCCTCGCCTGCTCGGCCATCAATCTTTCCGCGACGAGTTGCGCCTCCTCCCACTCCAAGGGCTTGCCCCCTTCGTCTCGCGGCTTCGGCGCAGGAATGGGCTGCGGATAGTCGAGCGCAGCGCTCATGACGCTCTTGTACACGGAGCCCATATTGAAATGCACGCTCGACCAGGCAAAGACCAGCAGCATCGCCCACAGCCACAGACCGCCGGCGCGATGCAGATCGAAGTTCACGCGATAAGTGGAGCCGCGCCATTTGACCCGCCACGCCGCCTTCCACTGCTCGAAGAAGCTCCTGCGCGAGCTTCCTTTCTGCGGCGGCAAGGTCAAATAGAAAGCGATGAAGCAGTCGATCGTCCATGCGAGCGCGACGAGGCCCAATATCCATTCGCCTGTCGCGCCCGCGGCCAGCGCATAATGGAGCTTGTAGACAAAGGGCATCACTCCCGCGAGCGTCGTCGGCGGCGCCCCGAACTGGAGCCGCCCGAGTTCGGCTCCGCTGACATTGTCGAGATAGATATGGTCGAAGCCGAGCGGCGGCTCGTTGTCGCGCGGCTCCATCGTCACCCATGCGGTGCCGACATAGCCGAGATAGACCTGGGTGGCGCGTCCTTGTGGAACGAGCGCCTCGGCCCGGCGCGCCAGCGTCGCGGCGCTCAGCTCGACGCCGGCGTGAGGGCCGGGGTAGATGTCGGGCGTCAGCCAATGATTGAGCTCGTTCCAAAACGCCAGCAGGCCGCCGGTCACACCGACGACAATGAGGAATCCGGCCATCGTCAGACCGATCCAGCGATGCAGCCGCACGAGGAGCGAACGGATCATGAGAACCAATCCTCGAAATGCGTTATGAGCTCGGAACGCGCCGGAAAAGATCACCGCCTCCCCGCGGCGCGCCTTCCCTTTGAACGTGGTCGCAGGACGACCGAGGCGATCCGCCTCGGCCGTCGCGACCGTCTAGAATTTCACTTTCACCGAACCGATGAATGTTCGCGGCTGGCCGTAATAGGCGTAGCTCCCGTTGCCGGCCTCGAAATATTTGGCGTCGCCGATGTTGACGACATTGAGCTGCGCTTCGATCGGAACGCTCTGGAACACCGTCCGGTAGCCGATCATCGTGTCGAACCGGACATAGCCTGGCATCGCCCAGGAGTTCGTGGGATTGCCCTGCCTCAATCCGACGGCGTAGAATCCGGCGCCGAATGTCCATCCCTCCGGCCGATCGGGCGCGGTGTCGTATTTCGCCCATAGATTGCCGGAATGGCGCGGCACCCCCGGCCAGCGCTTGCCGAGTTGGCTGCTCGTGCCGGTGTTCGTGCTACGGATGATGATCGCGTCGTCGTATGTATAGCTGCCGATGAGGCTGACATTGTCTGTAACCCGACCGGCGATGTCCCCCTCTATGCCGCGGCTGCGGACCTCGCCCGACGCGACGGAAAAGCCCGGATGCGCCGGATCGTTGGACAGCGCATTGGTCCTGTGCAGATCGAATGCGGCGACCGAGGCCGACACGCGGCCCTCGAACAGGCTGGCCTTCCCCCCGACCTCGTACTGCCATGCTTCCTCCGGGAGGAACGGCTTGTTGTCGAAGCTTCGCGATAGGACGTTGGAATTGGCGAAGGACTGGGAATAGCTGGAATAGAGGGAGAATTCGGGCGTGATCTTGAACAGGAGACCCGCATTCGGCGAGAATTTGCGTTCCGTCTTGTTGCCCTTCCAAGGCGGATTGTAATGCCCGTCGCAGATCGGGAAGCAAGCGGTGTCTCGCTGGCCATAAATTTCCGCATCGGCGTCGAAGGCGACGTCGTAGCGGCCGCCGAGCAGCAAGTGGACCGTGTCATTGTACGAAATGTCGTCTTGTATATAGTAGCCGACATCTAGTTGTTTGGTATGACCTAGATTGTTTCCCTTCGCTATATAGCGTTCTGCGTCTATGACCGGCCAGGCGACGCCTGAATAATATGGAGCGAAGATATTGAAAGTAGGCACGGCCCCTTTCGTGTTTCCATTGAATGGATCGTCTCCCTTGGCATACGCATGGTAGTCGTAATAATCGAACCCGATAAGAAGGTTATGCTGGAGATCGCCAGTGTATGCCTTTCCAGTCACGTCGAGATTGAGCGAATATGTGTCGCGGCTGACCTCCTCATAGAATCCGATATAGCGAGCGAGATTTCCTGTCTGCAGATTCAATCCGTTTGCGATGACGTATTCCTGATCTTCTTCCTGATGCGAATAATGGAATCGGTTGGTGACTTTCCAATCGTCGTTGAATTTGTAGCTCCAGTCCCCGTAGACGAGGATGCGCTCCATCGTGTCCGGGTAGTGCGAATACATATCCGCGACGTTCTGCGTCCAATTGCGCGGCAGATCAGCGGGGCGGCCGACGATCCACGGCACTCTGTAGGAGAGCGCCACCGCCGGTATCTGTTGGCCGTAATAACCCCTGTTCGTCGTGGATTGATTATAATACTCCACTTGCACATTGGCTTCGAAGTCGGAGGTCGGCCGCCACGTGAGGGCGCCCATGAGCGCGCCGTTGTTGCGATGGCGAAAATTGATGAAATCGTCGGCGTGATCGAAAACGCCGATGAAGCGATAGAGGAGCGACTTGTCGGCATTCAACGGGCCGGTCGAGTCGATCG
>PQAN01000426.1:0-3465 GCA_003105285.1 Methylocystaceae bacterium | reverse complement strand
CCCGAACTGCTCCTGAACGCTGTGCTCGGCCTCCTCCTGCGGCTTCTTCGTCACAAAATTCACGAGACCCCCGGGCTGTATGCGTCCAAAAAGCATGGCGCTCGGCCCTTTGACGATCTCCACCCTGTCCAGAAAGGAGATGTCCTCCGTGCCGATCGCGGATAACAGCTTCAGATTGTTTCGATAGGTGTTCGAGTTGCTGTTGAAGCCTCGGATGAGATAGCGGTCGTAGAAGACGTTGCCGGCCGTCTGCACCCCGCTGACGAATTTGACCGCTTCCTGGACATTGAGGACCTGATTGTCCTGAAGAACCTGCTTGGGAACGATCTGCACGGATTTCGGCGTGTCGAGAATCGGCGCGCCGGTTTTCATCGAAGACGTGGTTTTGGGCCCCGTGTAGCTCGTTCCGCTGTCATTGGCATTCTGGCCGGAAACGGCCCGGACCGGGCCGCTGGCGCTGGCCCCTTCGGCGTCGATGTCGATCGTCGGCAGCGCTTCCTGCGCAAGAGCGGCGGAAAAGGCGCAGACGACCCCGAGCGCGCTGGCGGAAACGCCGCGCAGTAGGCGATAACGATGCATAGCTGGATTCTCCTGTGCGGCGCCGGCAGAGGCGGCCGCTTCAATCGTGACAAGACGCGGCTGTCGAAGCCGCGGATCGATTGTTCAGGAGAAGACAGGCGGAGCGCGCGAAGACCACGAGCTCATCCATCCTTTGGTAGAGTGGATGGCGCTGTCGAACGAGTCGAACACGAGACGCGAAGCGCTTGGGGGCCGCTCGAAGAATCCGACGATAGCGACGAGAACGGCGACGAAACGCGCGCCACCGCCGATGTCGGATGAAGCGCATAGGATGCAGCAATGTTCGTGCGGCCGATGCTGTTCCCGAGGAGATTCCTCTCCGCCCCCGGCGAATGAGCAGTCCTTGGACGCCGTGGCCATCGGCCCCGCCGAACTCGCCGCCTGGCCGTATCCTGCGCCGACGGCGACCGTCAGAGCGATGCTCTGCGCCAAATATAAGCACAGCATGAGCCAACCGATCCAACGCACTGTCCGCAACCCTATCCACTCGAAGCCGGAAGCCTTCGATGAGCACGATATTCCTATATGATTTGGCTAACGTGAGCATAACGGTCAGCGCCCTTCCTCGCCCTGCCGGGCGAAGGCCCGCTCTCGGCCACGCAAGCCGACGGTTCGACGAACTCCGAGCAAGGCGCTAGACTTGCTCCGCAGCCGGCCCTCGAAAGGAGAGGTGGGACATCATCGATGCGCATCCTCATCGTGGAAGATCAGCGCGACATGTCCGCCATGATGGCGGATCGGATCGAACGGGCCGGCTTCGTCGCGGATCGCGTCTGCACGCTTCGTGACGCCTTGGAGGCGATACGGACATATGACTATCCGATCGTCCTGCTCGACCGGCGCCTGCCCGACGGCGACGCCGTCGGCGCGTTGCCGGATATCCGGCGCTTCCAGCCCTCGATCCGCATCCTGGTGGTCAGCGCGTTGCGCGCGCTCGACGACAAGATCGAAGGCCTCGACGCCGGCGCCGACGACTATCTCACGAAGCCATTCGATGCGGACGAGCTGCTGGCGCGCATGAGAGCGAGCCTGCGGCGCCCCGGCGCAGCGCCGCTCCCTTTGATCGCCGTCGGCTCATTGTCCTTCGACCCCAACACGCGCGAAGCGTTCGTGGGGGATCGGCCTTTGACCCTGCAGCGGCGGGAGACGCTCCTCCTCGAGACCCTGATGCGTCGGGCCGAGCGGGTGGTCGGCTATCAGACGGTGATCGAGGAGATCTACGGGTTCGAAGAGGACGTGCTCATCGACGCCGTGCGGATGCTCGCCTCGAGGCTCAGGCAGCGGCTGAAGGACGAGAACGCGAACGTCGAGCTGATTTCGGCGCGAGGGGTCGGCTACATGATACGAAGGCGACGCTAATGAAGAAGCTCGCGCTGCGCCGCTCCCTCTCGCTTCGGCTCGTCTGCTGGCTCCTCGCGTCGCAGATCCTCGTCGCCGTCGCAGTGACGATCACCCTCATTCCCGCATTGGTGATCTCGAGGTTCGAGACGAGATGGGATTTGGACGAGTGGGCGGAGCCACGCGCTCGATATCTCGTCGGCGACTCGCTGACGAGAGTCGACGGCGTCCTCCGGATCGTCCCGAACCCGGAGCTCCGGGACTATATGGCGCGCAATCCCGATTTTCGGTTCGCCGCCTATGACCCCGTGTCGGGCGTCGCCGTTTCCGGTTCGTCGCAGGACCTTCTCGCCTCCATTCGTGACATCGAGACGATCCGGAACGAATTTGACGTCTGGTCGATGCGGTTCAAGATCGACAGTGGATCGACCGATCGAAGACGGTGCAAGCTCCAGAGCGTCGCGGCCTCTCACGGAACGGTCGGATCGCTGATCTGCGGATTCCGCTTCCGGCTCGGCGACCTCTATGCGGTCGCGCGCGACCAGCTCCGCTCCTACTTCACCTACGCCGATTCCTTTTTGTTCTTGCCTCTGATCGTGCTGCCCGTTCCGGTCACTTGGCTTGCGACGCGACGCGGACTCGCGCCCTTGCGCGCTGCTGCACGCAAAGCCGCTCGCATCGACATGCGCTCGCTCGACCAACGCATCGACAATCGCGACATTCCACGCGAAGTCGCGCCCTTCGTCGACGCGGTCAACGAAATATTGGCCCGCCTCGATCAGGGCGTCGCCATCCAGCGGCGATTCACCGCTAATTCCGCACATGAGCTGCGAACGCCGATCTCTATCCTGCGGTCGCGTGTCGATCGGCTGGAGGACAGTCAGATCAAGCGCGAGATCACGCGAGACGTCCGACGAATTCAGACGCTCGTCGAACAGCTCTTGCTCCTGGCGCAGTTCGAAGCGCGCGGCGAGGAAACGCCGCCCCCGATGCTCGACCTCTCGGAAGCTGTTCGCGCGACGATCGCCGATTATCTGCCGATCGCGCTCGACGTCGGCCGGCAGATCGTCTTCGAGGCGCCGCGGTCTCCCGTGTCTGTCCGCCTCTTTCGCTGGGCGCTCGAATGTGTCGTGACGAACTTGATCGAGAACGCCGTCCGCGCCGAACCCGAAGGCGGCGCCGTGCTCGTCCGCGTCACCGACGAAGCGTCGATCGAAGTCGTCGACCACGGACCCGGCGTGGAGCCCGAAGATCGAACCGCGATTTTCGAGCCTTTCTGGCGAAAGAGCGATGCGCCGCTGGGCACGGGGCTGGGCCTGTCCATTGTGAAGCAAATCATCGATGCGCAGCATGGACGAATTTGGGTCGAGGAAACGCCGGGCGGCGGCGCCACACTGAAGGTTTCGTTCACCTGATTCGTCCTTGTTACCGGTCTTGTGAGTGGCGCAGTCGTCCGTGATGGATTCGACTGAAATACTTGTAATTTCAACTATATAATATACGTTGCGCGCACGCCGCGCGCTGGTCTAGTGGATCGAATCTAACGCT
>PQAN01000425.1 GCA_003105285.1 Methylocystaceae bacterium | reverse complement strand
ACGCCGCACACCAGGATGCGGGGCTTCAATTCCCGAAGTTCGGGAGCTTTGAGATTGATCGTCATTGCCAGGCCTCTCGACTAATTGAATGCAACTCGGCGTCCGCTGTTCCTGATCGAGCGCTTCGCCGCCGGGTGCGTCGCTCTCGTTCGTTCTTAGATTCTCGCTAAAAACTCTCTTTCAGCCATTGTCCGACACGCGACATGTAACCGTTGGTTCCGGTCGCTCGCGCCGGCGCCTCGTGGCCGGGCTCGAAATATTCGCGCCCCGCGAATTGCGGATAGACGAGCAATCCGACAGCCGCCGCGAAGGCCGGGCTCTTGGCCGATTCCGGAAGGCCGGCGATGCCCGCCGGACGTCCGACGCGCACCTGCCCGCCGAGAATGCGCCTCGCGGCCTCCGGCGCTCCGGTGAGCAGACAGCCGCCGCCGGTCAGCACGATGCGCCGTCCCGCATGGGCGGGATAGCCGGAGGCCGCGAGCCGATCGCGCAGGAACTCCAGCGTCTCCTCGATGCGCGGCCGGATGATGCGCACGAGATGCGATTTCGGCGCATGCGCCGGATATTCGCCGCTCTCGCCGACATGATCGAAAGCGACCGTCTCGCGCTCGTCGGACGGCGACGAAATCGCCGCGCCATAGAGCGTCTTCAAACGCTCGGCGTCGATGAGCCTGCAGTCGAGGCCGCGGGCGATGTCCATGGTGACGTGATTGCCGCCGAGCGTCACCGCGTCGACATGCACGAGCACGCCGCCGGCGAAGACGGCGAGCGAGGTGACGCCCGCGCCCATGTCGATGACGATCGCGCCGAGCTCCGCTTCATCCGCTTCGAGCACGGACAGCCCCGCCACATAAGGCGCGGCGGCGACCGCCTCGATGCCGAGATGGCCGCGCTCGACGGCGAGAAGAAGATTGCGCATCGCCGCCTGATCGCAGCTCGCGACATGCAGATCGACGCCGAGCTCGGAGCCCACCATGCTCTTGGGCTCGCGAATGCCGCCGACGCCGTCCAGCGAAAAACTCGTCGGCAGCGAATGCACCACGACGCGGCCGCGATGCATCGCATGCGTCGCCGACGCCTCCAGGACGCGGTGCACGTCGGAAGCCGCGACGGCCCCTTTGCCGATACGGGTCTTGGCGGTGAAATGCTGCGACGCCAGCCTTCCGCCGGACGCCGCGACGATGACGCCGTCGACCTGTGTCTTGGCCATGCGCTCGGCGGCGTCGACCGTCTGGCGGATGGCGCTCTCGGCCTCCTCCATATCGACGATCTGACCGGCCTTCACGCCGCGCGAGCGTTGATGGCCGATGCCGAGCACGCGGGCGTGATGCGTTCGTCCGCGCCCCGCCGCTTCATCGCCGATCGGCGTCAGCCTTGCGATCAGACAGGCGATCTTCGAGGTTCCGACGTCGAGCACGGCCATCGTCGCGCTGCGGCGCGCGGCGAGCTGCTTCATGCGAGGCGGGAACGAATGATTTTTCATATCTGGCCGCCCTTGTGACTTTTGCGGGCGAGCGTCGCCGCGCGGCTGGCGACGCCCTCCTCGGTCAGGCGCACCGCGACGCGCCCGGGGATGCGCAGATCGACCGAGAGAATATCCTTGTCGAGAATCCGGGCTTCGCGCTGGAGACGCAGCAGCATCGCCAGCGCGCCTTCCGCATCCTGCTCCGGCAGCTTGACGGCGACGCCGTTCGTCATATTGAGCGTCCAGCGTCGGCCGGAGACGAGTATCCCGGCTTTGACGCGAGACTTCAGATCTCCTGCCGCCTCGAGCAGCCGAATATATTCCGCGAGCCTCTTCTCGGCGCCCTCGCCGACGACGAAGGGCAGGCCGACGAATCGATCGTCGCGCAATTCGTCGATGACCGTGCCGTCGGCGGACACGACCGAGAGACGCCCGTCGCGCTGCCACAGCGCGAAAGGCCTGCGCTCCTCGAGCGCGATGACGAGGCGATCGGGATAGAGCTTCAGAACGCGCGCGCTTTCGACGAGCGGCATGGCGAGCAGACGTTTGCGAACCGCCTCGGCGTCGAGAAAGGGAAGCGAATTGGCGGGACCGACGCCGGAGGCCGCGAGCACCTCGGCTTCGCGCAGCTCGCTCTGCCCGGTGATGGTGACCGCCTCGATCGAAAAGCCCAGCGCGCGCGCTGCGACGTCGCGCGGCGCGCCATGGGCTGCGGCGAATTCCGCATAGCCCCCGTTCTGCACGGCCCCTGTCAGACCGACCGCCGCGAACAGCGCCGTCGTCAGGAAGAGCCCCGCGCCGGGAAGAGCAGCCAGAGCGGCGATGCTTTGGAAACGACCGCGAGGCGCGCCGGATCTGCGCGAGGCCGCGGCTGCCTGCGGCCTGAAGCGAATCGGCGCCGGAGACGAAGGCGCGAAGGGAGAGGCGAGGACGACGCTCTCGCCGGCGAGAGGACGCGCGGATGCGAAGAAAGCCGAGAAAGGCTCCCTCAGCGATCGCAGGACGCGTCTTCCACCATCCATTTTACCAGCTCGCCAAACGAATATCCGGCATATGCCGCCATTTCTGGGACCAGAGAGGTCTCGGTCATGCCGGGCTGCGTGTTGACCTCCAACACGACGAGCTCGCCCGTGCCTCCGGGGCGATCGTCGTATCGAAAGTCGGCGCGACTGACGCCGCGGCAGCCGAGAGCGCGATGAGCCTCGAGCGCCAACTCTTGGACCTCTTGGTAAATATTTTGTTTAAGATTTGCCGGAAGCACGTGTTTCGATCCGCCTTTTGCGTATTTCGCGTCGTAACCGTAGAAATCTTCCGAGACGGGGAGAATCTCGATGACGTCGAGCGCGCGCTCGCCCATCACCGCGCAGGTCAGCTCCCGTCCGTCGACGAATTTTTCGGCCAGCATGAAATCGCCATGCGCCCAGTCCGGCGCCGCCAACTCCTGCGGCGGATGGGAGCGGCCCTCCTTGACGATGAACACGCCGAAGGACGACCCTTCGCTGACCGGCTTCAGCACGTAAGGCGGTTCGAGCGCATGTTTCTCGACGGCCTCCAGCCGATGCAGCACGCGCCCCGCCGGCACGGGGACGCCGGCCGCCGCCATCACGCTCTTTGCGATGTCCTTCTTCATGGCGAGCGAAGACGCGAGCACGCCGGAGTGCGTGTAAGGGATGCGCAAAATCTCCAATATCCCCTGAATGCAGCCGTCTTCGCCGAAGCGCCCGTGCAGCGCGTTGAAAGCGACGTCCGGCTTCAGGGCGGAGAGAATTTGCGCCACGTCGCGGCCGACGTCGACGCGCGTGACGCGGAAGCCCTCGCCCTCGAGCGCCTTGGCGCTGGCCTCGCCCGAATGCAGTGAAACTTCTCGCTCCGAGGAGAGCCCGCCCATGAGGACGGCGACATGAGTGGTCATGGCGATCCTGCCGTTTTGCGGCGCCTCGAGCGCCCGATGAAGGAACGAACGGAGTCGAACACCGCGTCGGCCTGATCGTCGCGAAGACGACCGGCGCGGCGGAGGATGCGGGATGGCTCCACATTGGCGATTTTAGTGGGGCGCACGATCGAAGGCGTAGTCAGTCCCGCATCCGAAAGATTCTCGATCGGCAGATCATGCTCCATATTCGAGTTCTGGGCGGTCGTAATCATGACGAGCCACAAAAATCCCGCCGATCCGACCTCGTCATTCGATACGACCAAGGCCGGACGGCGCTTCTCCGCGGAGCGATCGGAATAAGGGAAGGGCACGACGACGACATCGCCGGGCGCGTAAGTCGACGTCCTAGAGGTCGGCATAGGCTTCGTCGTCGGCTTCGCTGGCCCATTCGGTAAACGTCGCGAAGGGATCGTCCTCCTCGTTCGGAGCGCCCCGTTCTATGCGCACGCCCTTCTCATCGATGACGTAACGCAAACGGTCGCCCGGCTTTATGCGCAGACGTTCGCGCACGGCGGTCGGCAGCACCGTCTGGCTTTTGACGGAGACTTTGGAATAGACGGTCTGGCGTTTTGACGAGGGCATCGGCTCGACTCCAATTCTTACTATTTTACCGCCTTACCATCTTGTCCGCTAGGGGAGATTCCAGCCGCCTCGATCCGCCTCCCGTCGCCAGATTTCGATCTCGCCCGCCCGCTTCGCCAGTCGGTAGGATTCGAGAACTCCCGCCGTCTCCGCGCGCTTCAGAACGAATTCGCGCGTCGCCGCATCCTCGACGATGACGACATCCGGCGGCAAGGCGCGCACATCCTGCGCGAAAGCCTCGAGATCGTCGCGCCGATACGCCTCGAGACGCTCGCGATAAGCAGGGCTGGCGGCGGATGGCAGCAGCCGGCCGACGAGAGCCGTCACCCATAGAGCGTTCTGCCGGCCGACCCATTCGCCGCCGAGCTGGCGCACGAGCGGATGGCCGAAATCGAGCCCACTCGCCATTGCGGCGATGCGCGGATGCGGCGGGGCGACGCGCGCGACGGCGTCGAGCAGTCCCGGATGCTCCTCGCGATCGGAGACTTGCTCGAATATGCCGAAAAACGCCGGCGCCGCGACGAGCGCGGGAACGAACAGGAATTTGATCAGGCGCTCCTTCGCGCCGGTCGAGCGAGCCGTCCGCGCCGCGCGATCGCCGAGAGCGAGAAAAGTCCAGGCGAAGAGAATGAACGCGACCGCCGGATAGGCATGATTGATCCAGCCCTTCCCCTGAACGAGGAAGCTCACGAAAAATCCGAGCGAGGCGAATAGCGCGACGCGCGTCGCGCGTCCGAGCACGAGGCCGCGCGCGGCGGCGAGAAAGCCGGCGAACAGCGCCGCGTAGAAGGGTGCGAGCGTATGCGACGCGATGTTTCCCCAATCGTCATGCGCCCGCGCATAGACATCGACGATCAAGGGCAACGCCTGCTCCCAATAGGCCGGAAAAAACGCGAAGATCGCCGCCATATAGGCGAACGCGACGAACGCCGCCGTCCACATCTCCGCGCGCCACAGCCCCCGCAAGGACCGCTCGCGCCAGGCGGTCGCCAGCGCCGGCATAGCAACGGCCAAGGCGAAATAAGGCTTGAAGGCCATTGCGACGCCCGCCCCTAACCCCGCGACGACGCGCGCCGCGCGCGGCAGGCGTCTCGAGCGCTCGTCGACGGCGAGCGTGGCCAGCATCGGGATCACGGCGAGCAGAGCGAGATGCTCGCGCTCGGCGAAGACGATCTCCGGCGCGACCAGCAGCAGATAGATCGCCGCATTCAGCAGCAGCCTCCAGGCGCGGCGGCTGCGCGCCGCGCCATGGCGCAGCACGTAGAAAGCGAAAGCGATGGAGGCGGCGGCGCCGACGAAAACCATCGCGGCGACGACCGCTTCCGTCGCGACCTGCAGCGCGCGTGCGATGAGGACGGCGGGAACGAAAACGAGAAAAGCCGCCGGAGGATTGGGATCGCTCACCTCGACATAAGGAATGCGCCCATCGACGAATTTTTCGGCGAAGGTGATGAACCAGGAGACGTCGCAGTCGAGATGGCCCGCGAGTTGTTGGCCGATCGCCACCGCCACGAGAGCCGCGCCGAACCAGGCGCTGGAGAGGGCGGCGGGCAAGGCGCCGAGCGCCGCGAGACTGGCCGCGCCGGCGCCGTTTCGTTCGGCGACGCTCATGCGAGGCCGATCCGCTTGATCTCCCACTGCAGCAGCATGCCGCTCGCGGTCTGAACCCGCCGTCTCACTTCTTCGCCGAGCGCTTCGATATCCGCGGCGGTCGCCGCGCCGCGATTGATGAGGAAATTGCAGTGCATCTCGCTCACCTGCGCGTCGCCGACGACGAGGCCGCGACAGCCGGCGGCGTCGATCAATTGCCAGGCCTTGTGGCCCGGCGGATTCTTGAAGGTCGAGCCGCCGGTCCTTTCGCGGATCGGCTGCGAGGCTTCGCGCGCCTGCGTGATGCGCTCCATCTCCGCCTGGATATCCGCCGGATCGCCCCGCCTGCCTTGGAACAGCGCCTGCGTGAAGATCACATCCTCGGGCGCTTCGCTATGGCGGTACGAGAAACCCATCTCTGCGTTGCCGAACACGCGAATGGCGCCGGAGCGATCGACGCCGCGCGCCTCGAGCAGCGCGTCCTTCGTCTCGCCGCCATGCGCGCCGGCGTTCATGCGCAGCGCGCCGCCGATCCCGCCCGGAATGCCGCGATAGAAGGCGAGGCCGTCGATGCCGGCGTCGGCCGCGGCGCGCGAAGCCTTCACGTCCGGAACCGCCGCGCCGACGCGCAAACGCTCGCCCGGCTCGACGACGATCTCGCCGAAGCCCTTGGCGCCGAGCCTGATGACGACGCCCGGCACGCCGCCGTCGCGCACGATGAGATTGGAGCCGAGACCGATGACGGTGACGGGAATGTCGCGCGGCAAGCGCGACAGAAAATAGGCGAGGTCGGCTTCGTCGGCCGGCGAGAACAGCATTTGCGCCGGGCCGCCGACGCGAAACCAGGTGAGCGGCGCGAGCGGCTCGTTGGCGGAGAGACGGCCGCGCAGGTCGTGAAGGCGCGGCGCGAGAGTCGCGAAGAGGTCGGGGAACGTCATTGCAGCCAGCGTCACCAATCTCGGTGGCTCCACCACCGCCCATGCGAGCGACGATTCCGGTACCGGGGGCGGAAACGTCGATCGCTTCTCTTTGTATCCCTTATGTTATCGACAAACGTCTAAAAAATCACCGGGCGCCGCCCTGGATCCGACGCGAAAAAAGCCGAGTTGTATAAGAAAAGCCATCGGGCGGCTTCCCCCCAGGCGTTCCTGTGGTAAATTTGGTCGGCGTCGACCCGCGCCTCGAGCGGCGTGAGCGGTGGCTAAAGAGGGCGCTGCGCACAATGCCGGTCGTCTTTCGACAAGAGGGTTACAGGTTCTTTTTCTATTCGAACGAAGGCGATCCGCGTGAGCCGGTTCACGTGCATGTGCGCAAAGGCGATGCGACGGCGAAATTTTGGGTCGCGCCCGTAGGCGTCGATCGCAGTGACGGATTCGATGCGCGAACCTTGCGCGACTTGGCGCGGATCATCGAAGATAAGGCGGCGCTCATCGAAAGGGCATGGCATGAGCATTTCGGCTAAATCCCTGAGATTCGATAATGACAGCATGTGGGTCGAATTGTCCGATGGGCGCGTGCTCGGCGTTCCGCTCGCCTGGTTTCCGCGCCTGCTTCACGCCTCGCCCGAGCAGCGGCTCGGCTTCGAACTCAGCCGCGACGGCCTCCATTGGGAGGCGCTCGATGAAGATATTTCCGTTGCCGGACTGCTGGCCGGCCGCGGCGATCAGACGACGAAGCGCGCCGCGGCGGCTTAAGGGGACGATGCGACGCGACGCAGTTGCTCCGGCAACGCATAGGCCCATTGCGTGATGTCGCCGGCGCCGAGAAAGACGACATAGTCGCCCGAGGACGCCAATTCGCCGATGATTTTCGGCAGATCGTCCGGCGACGGCAGCGCGAGCGCGTGGCGATGTCCATGCGCCTTCAACGCGTTCACCAGCGCATCGCGATCGACGCCCTCGATCCTCTGCTCGCCGGCGGCATAGACGTCGGCGACGACGACGGCGTCGGCGTCGTCGAAACAGG
>PQAN01000424.1 GCA_003105285.1 Methylocystaceae bacterium | reverse complement strand
GCGGCCCACGGCGTAGGGATACTAAGGCTGTCCCCCATGAGATAGTCTCGTGACGCGAGGTTCGCCTCGACAAAGTCGAAGCGCCGGAACAGTTCCGTTTCACACTGCCGCGCGGCGCATCATGGCGCGAACCACCAGCGGATGAATTCGGCCGACAGGCAGCATGTAGAAGCGGCCAAAATGGTTCTTGATGTGCACGACCGTGGATACTGTGTACTGCGTGGCCTCCCCTGTTCCACTCTTGAGGATATCAAACGGAGCGGCCGCTTTCCAACTCACCAAGTGGTCCCAAAAATCGGGTCCATTTCAGAGCTCGGCGAGCGGAAAAGACAGGAACCAACTGCGGTACCCGGGCTCTTGAAGGACCAAAAGCTGACCCGGCTTGAACAGCAGGTGCGAAAGCACATCGCCGACCTGTGACACAGGGCCGGGAGGGTAAAGCCTTCCCCTGCGGCCGAGTTCCCCTCCGCCGTCTCCTGAAGGCTGCGCAAAGCGCGGATCACTCTATGACGGGTCGATGGCTGGAAGAGAGGCCTTTGCCGCTAGTCATGGAGACAATCCATGACCCAGGCCAAGATTCTGGACGTCGCTCGCGACCGTGCAGGCAGCGACAAGATGGATGTCGGCCACATGACGGCGAGCGGACAGCGAGTAATCGTCGACACTGCGGGACTGCGACAAATTCAGGAGGCGGAGCGACAGTGGACTTGGTCGAACCGTTCGGGCTTTCGCATCACGCGCCACAACGCATCAACGCCGCCACCGCGCGCTTTGCTACGTTGATCGGATCAGCCACCCCCTTGATATATGCCTCCGTGACCGCGCCGTCGAGCAGCATCAATATCTGGTCCGCGAGTTCGGAACGGACCGATCGCTCCTCCTCGAGGGCAGCCAGAATATGCGCGCGAAGCTCCTTTTTGTACGCCTGGACGAGGGAATAGAGCGGACCTTCGGGCTGGGCTTCCTGAAGACTCGCATGGATGAACGGACAGCCGCGGTAATCGGAATTGCCGGTCGCGGCGCCGAAGAGGTCGAAGATCGCCTCGATGCGTCCCTCTTCCGTCTTTGAACCGCTCCGGGCACGCTTCAGAGCCTGCAGGGTAAGGGAAGCCATCTCTTCATAGACGGCGACTGTGAGCGCTTCCTTGGAGGCGAAATTGTTATAGAGCGTCATTTTCGCAACGCCTGCGGCGTTGGTGACGTCGTTTATGCCGACGTTCGACGCGCCGTGGCGCAGGAACAGACGCCGCGCTGTTTCCAACAGGCGTTCCTTGCCAGCGGCGGCGCCAGTATCCTTACCCGGTTTCGCCATGTGGCCTGCCCCTTGACTCCCGATGTCGCTGCTAATTAGAGATACCGATCTACCTAATTTGTAACGTGAGATCAAGATGACCAACATCAAGCTCTGGCACTCACCGGGAGCGTGCTCTTTCGCGCCCCACGTCCTCCTCCACGAAATCGCCGCGCCGTTCGAAGTTGTCGAAACGCCCGTCTCGACCGGAGCCAATCTTACGGAAGCGTTCAGCCGCATTAATCCCAAACAGCGCGTGCCGGTCCTCGCCCTCGACGGCGAGATCATCACCGAGCTGCCCGCCATCGCCACCGCGATCTCGGGCCTTTCGCCCGACCGCCATCTGATGGGAAGAACGCCACTCGATCAGGTGCGTGTCTATGAATGGATGAACTGGCTATCGGGAACCCTGCATGGACAGGGCTTCGGCTGCCTTTGGCGACCGGCGCGCTTTTCCGACGACGAGCAGGCCTTCGACGGCATCAAAACGAAAGGGAGGCAGACAATTTCCGGCTGTTTCGCCATGATCGAAGCGAAACTCAGGCAGCCCTTTGCCGTTGGAGGCGCCTTCACGGCGGTCGACCCGTTCCTCCTCGTATTCTACCGGTGGGGAACCGCGATCGGCTTGGAGATGTCGGCATCCTATCCGCAATATTCTGCTTTCGCGCTTGCGCTGTCCCAGCGCGTTTCTGTCAAGTCCGCACTCGCGGCGGAAAACACCACCCGGTGAGCAGCGGACATTTGCTCGGCAGCGCCGATGGCCGACCTCATGTGAAACCGACGCGCGCGCGTGAACGCCCCCTTCCATTCGAAATGTGGAAATGGCGCAATGCGAACGAACAACGTCGATTGGACGCTTGTGGCTGGCGCCTGAGATGACTTATCGAAGCGGAATGCGATATCGTGAGAGAAGCTAAGAAAGTCGTTCTTGCAACCTTTGGCACGCTCGGCGACATTTATCCGTTCATCGCCATCGCTTTGGCTCTGCAGGCGCGGGGCTTCGCGCCGGTCGTCGCCGCACCGGAAATGCACCGGCGTGCGATCGAAGGCGAAGGTGTCGCATTCGCGCTTTTGCGTCCTCATGAAAAGGATATCGTCGACGCTCTCGGCGTCGATATTCCCGGCGCTTTCAGGATAATGCTGAAGAATCCGCATTTCATTCTGGATGAAATTTACATGCGGTTTCTGTCTGAAACTTACGAAGACGTGATGCACGCATGCTCGGGCGCTCGAATCGTCATAACGCATAGTTTGCTGGTCGGCGCGCATCAGGCCGCCGAAATGCTGGCGGTTCCCTATGCGCGCGTAGCGCTGGCGCCCATTCATCTGCAATCGGCCGCAGATCCACCTCTCACTCCGTCGGCGCCCTATATTCTCTATCCGAAATCATGCGCAGCCGTGCAATATAATCGGATCGTGCGGACCGCCGTCCGGCTGAGCGTCGACGCGCGGATGAGCCGCTTGCGTGCGTTTCGTAGAAAGATCGGTCTTCCGTCGACACGAGAGGATTTCTTTCTCGATTTCGGACGGGAAAATAAGGCGCAGTCCATTTTCGGCCTGTTCTCGCCGCATTTCGCTCCAGCGCAGCCGGACCATCCCAAAAACATGCACACCGTCGGCTTTCCGTTTTACAAACCCGCCGATGCCGAGCGGCGCGAGCTTGCTCCCCGCTTGCAGTCCTTTCTGTCCGCGGGCGAGCCGCCCATTATCTTCACCCTTGGTTCTTTCGCGCCCGAAGTCTCGGGCGATTTTTACGATCAGAGCATGCGGGCCGCGCGCGCCCTCGGCCGACGCGCCGTGCTTCTGGCGGGCGCAAAAGACGCCGCCCGTTTGGCTTCTCTTGTCGGTCCATACGAATATGTGTGCGAACAGGCCCCTCACAGCCTGCTGTTTCCGGAAAGCCTGTGCATCGTCCATCACGGCGGCATCGGCACGACAGCAGAAGCCTTGCGTGCGGGCAAGGCGCAGATTGTCGTTCCCTTTTTCGGCGACCAGCCCGATCACGGCGCGCGCGTCGAAAGGCTCGGGCTCGGCCTCGCCATAAAACTCTCGGCTTACAACGAACGACGCGCCGTCGCGGCGCTGCAAGAGCTCATCGCCGGAGATTATCCCGCAAAGGCGAAAGGCTTTGCGAAACTCGTCGCGATGGAAAAAGGCGTGGAGTCGATCGTCGAATGGGCGGAGGACATGTCGGCAAAATTCCGACACGCGTGACCTGCAAGGTCGATAGCCATGGGAGACCGTTTCATGGGGTAGCGGAACGTGGCCGGGCGGTGTGGAAATGTCGGGAGGGGCGTCAGGCGCGGGTCGATCTTCGAGCAGAAGCGCTGTCTTCGATGCAACGGTTTGTCGCCGCCATCAGATCGAACGCCGCAAGAAACGCATCCACCATGGCGTTCAGCCGATCCGCGCCGACGCCGTCCCGGGCCTGCACCGACAAGCCGTGAAGCATCGTGGCGCAACAGTCGCCGAGCGCGGCCTCGTCGGCATGCTCCTCGATCTCTCCGGTGTGTTTCGCCCGTCGTAATCGATCGATGATCGACTGTGTTCTCGCCTTGCGGTGCTCGGACAGCCAAGCGCCCAGAGCGGCGTTCTCCCGCGCGCAGTTGGTCGCGGCAGTGACGACCATGCAGCCTCTCTGCCCTTTCGTATAAAGCGCGATAGCCGCCCGGAACATGTCGTCCAAGGCGGAGCGAATGTCCTTTGCCTCGGACAGGGCGCGGTCGGCGAAACCGCCTTCTTTTGCTTCATAGAGCTCGATCGCCTCGCGGAACAAAGCCTCCTTCGAGCCGAAGGCCGCATAGATGCGCGCCGAAGCGATTCCGAGAGCGGCCACCAGATCGGACATCGACGCGCCCTCGTAACCCCGCGCCCAAAAGAGGTCGCGAGCCTTTGCGAGGGCCAAATCTCTGTCGAATTCCCTGGGTCTGCCGGCCATGCGATCTCGCTATTCTTGATCGACCCACAAATAATCGCCTTGACATCCGTCCGCAAGCGCGCATTCTTTGTCGGTCAACAAACATTGGTGGCGCGATGAAGACGATCAAAGGTCCGAGCATCCATCTGGCGCAGTTCAGCGAAGCGCGAAAGCCCTTCGACACTCTGGCCGCCATCGCCGGCTGGGCGAGCCAGCTCGGCTTCGAAGCCCTGCAGATTCCAGCCTGGGATCAGCGCCTGTTCGACGTCGGCAAGGCTGCGGAGAGCCAGACCTATTGCGATGAGATTTCGGGAATTCTGGCCGAGCGCGGACTCGTCGTCAGCGAGTTGACGACGCATATCTTCGGACAGCTCGTCGCCGTGCATCCCGCCTATGACGCGATGTGCGACGCTTTCGCTCCCGAGCAGCTTCGCGGAAACGCGGCGGCGCGAAGCGAATGGGCGCGGCGACGAATCGATCTCGCAGCCAAAGCCTCGCGCCGGCTCGGGCTGACCACTATGGGAACATTCTCGGGCTCGTTCCTCTGGCCCTATTTCTTCCCCTTCCCGCAGCGTCCGGAAGGATTGGTCGAAGCCGCTTTCGACGAGCTGGCTCGACGATGGAGGCCCGTATTCGACGCTTGCGACGAGCAGGGAATCGACCTCTGCTTCGAACTTCACCCCAGCGAGGATCTGCACGACGGCGTCAGTTTCGAGATGCTGCTCGCGCGCGTCGGCGGCCATCGCCGATGCCGGATTCTCTATGATCCCAGCCACTTCGTCTTGCAGCAGCTCAAATATCTCGACTTCATCGACATCTATCACGACCGGATCGGCATGTTCCACGTCAAGGACGCCGAATTCAATCCCACCGGACGTCAGGGCCTCTATGGCGGCTATCGGCCGTGGATCGAGCGGGCGGGACGCTTTCGGTCTCTGGGCGATGGACAAATCGACTTCCGTTCGATCTTCTCGAATTCGCCCAATATGGCTTCGACGGCTGGGCCACGCTCGAATGGGAATGCTGCCTGAAGGATAGCGAAGACGGCGCGCACGAGGGCGCGGCCTTCATTCGCGAGCACAGGATAAGGGTCACGGAAAAAATCTTCGACGATTTCGCGCAAACGCCCCTGAGCGCGGCTCGGACGAAGGCGATCCTCGGCATCTCCTGAGCCTGTT
>PQAN01000423.1 GCA_003105285.1 Methylocystaceae bacterium | reverse complement strand
CGGACGTGAACCGAATCACGCCGATCCGCCGCACCGCGCTGTCGTCGAGGTCCCGCTCGACCGGTCCGCCGGGAGGCTGGCGTCATTCGCCTCGGCCCTCGGCCCCATGGCTGCGATGTGACAGAATGGTGAACCCGAATATGGATTTGGTCAAGCGCCAAATGGACGGTGCGACATTCTGATCGCGATAATGGTTTTCTTCCGCCAAAAAGCGCGCTAGGCCGTCCGTCCGACCGCGGCGCTCGCGCAGGAGCGCGGCGCGCCCGGAATGGAGACGGATCGACATGAGTTCCGACGTCGGCGCCTATCGCTATTTTCTCACCTACAGCGGCGTCAGCCTGCCGCTCAATCTCGTCTCGCCGCTCGCGGCGACCGAGCTCGAAAACCGCAACACTTATTTTCGCGCCGTCTATGACGCCGAGGATCGGCTCCTGACCTGCGAGAAGCTCGTCTATGGCGAGGTCGAATTGCGGCATTCCTACGAATACCGCTCCGGCAAGCTGCTCGCGCGCGCGTTGATCGCAATGGGCGACGACGAAGAAACCGAGGTTCTGTTCGACGAGAACGGCCAGCAAATCCGCGCCTGAACGGCTCGTCGCCGCGACAAATCGGACCGCCGGCCTCTCAATTCACCTTCTCTTCCTCTTGCGCCTGCGCGGACAGGCGCTTGACGCGCTGCCAGAACGCCCAGGCGCCGAAAATGACCAGAGGCAGGGCCAGAGCGCCCGCCTCTTCGCCGGTCACGCCCTTGGGCAGGAGCCCTGCGTCCTTCACTCCCTTCAAGAGATAGACGGCGAGCCCCGCCGCATAATAGCTGAGCGCCGCGATGGAGAGCCCGCCGACGAGGCGCTGCAGGCGCATCTGCAGCCGCGCCCGCCGGTTCATGTCGTCGAGCAGGTCGCGATTCTGCTGCTCCAGCTCGAAGGTGATGCCGGTGCGCATCAGATCGGTGGCGCGCTCCACCTGATCGGCGAGACGCTCCTGTCGCGCCTCGAAAGCGTTGCAGGTCTCGATCGCCGGATCGAGCCTGGCGCTGAAGAAGGCGGAGATCGTCGTATATTGGCTCTCCTTCGCCTCTTGGATGAGCTCCAGGCGATTCTTGACGATGGCGTGGTAGGCTCGACTCGCGCCGAAGCGAAAGGCGGTGCGCGTCGACAGCGCTTCGCTCTGCGCCAGCAGATCGCTGAGGCGCTTCAGCAATTCCTGGCTGGTGCGCGTGTCCCGCGTCTGGCTGAGCGCCTGAGTGATGTCGGAAATCTCGCGCTCCATGGCGCGCAGCTCCGGACTCGATCGCCGCGCCTCCGGCAGGCCGAGCAGCGCCATGGTGCGATAGGTTTCGATTTCCAGCACGCGCTGCACGAGCCGCCCCGCCTCCACCGCGCCGGCGCCGTTCGATATGATGAGCAGCCGCGTGAATCGATAGGGATCGACGGCGAAATCGGTCATCACATGGGCGGTCCCCTTGGCCGCTCGAATCAGGCACAGGCTCGGCGAATTGAACAGATTCGCGTAGGTTTCGTGCGAATGGCCGCTCTCGATCGCGGAGAGATGCGCCGCCACCACCAGCCGGCCGGGCGGACGGAACGCGATCTCGCCGGCGCCGAGAGGATCGGGATGGGCGAAGGGCTGCGCGGCGTCCTTTTGCGTCGACCAGGTATAGGTCGTGAACTCGGTGTGCTGCTCCCACCGCAATTGCCAATGATCGAGCGCCAGACGCAAGAATTTGGCGTCGCCGGCGGGCGGCGCGAGCGAATGCGCGCGCGCGAGTTCGGCGAGCGCGAGACGATCGGCGCGCGCCTCTTCGTCATTGGTGGCGAAGGCGAAATGATAGACGCGGCGCGGCAGTTCGATCGGAAGGAAGGGGCGCGCATGCAGTTCCGAAAGAATGGCGGCGCGCGCTTCATGCTCGATCAGTCCGCCGGCGCTGTTCTGCGCGCCGCTGTCATTGTCTTGCGCCATCAGGTCTTTTCTCTTTGCTTTCCATTTCGTGGCGATCAGGTGATGACGCTCGGCGTCTCTCGGCCAGTGTAGCGGCGGATGTCCGCGAGGGAATGCGACAAAGCGATCAGTTCGCCGAGCGCCTGCTGCGTCTCGATATGCTGACGCGCCACATCCGGCTCGAAGCGCTCGATATAGACGCGCAGCGTCGCGCCCGCCGTTCCCGTGCCGGACAGGCGATAGACGAGACGCGAGCCGTCGGCAAAGAGAATGCGAACGCCCTGTTTCGCCGAATCCGAGCCGTCGACCGGATCGTGATAGGCGAAATCATCCGCGTCTCGCACCTCGAGGCCGCCGAAGATCTGTCCCTTCAGCGTCGGCAGTCGCGCGCGCAGGCGCTCGATGAGCGCATTGGCGCCGTCGGCGGCGACTTCCTCGTAATCGTGGCGAGAATAATAATTGCGGCCATAGGTCCGCCAATGCTCGCCAACGATATCGGCGACGCTCTGCCTGCGCGCCGCCAGAACGTTGAGCCACAAGAGCACGGCCCAGAGGCCGTCCTTCTCGCGCACATGATTCGAGCCCGTGCCGGCGCTCTCCTCGCCGCAGATCGTCACGAGGCCGGCGTCGAGCAGATTGCCGAAGAACTTCCAGCCCGTCGGCGTCTCGAAGAGCGGGATGTTCAGCGCCGCCGCGACGCGATCGGCCGCGCCGCTCGTCGGCATCGAGCGCGCGACGCCCGCGATCCCGTCCCTATAGCCCGGCGCCAGATGCGCATTGGCCGCCAGAATGGCGAGACTGTCGGAGGGCGTGACGAATTGGGAGCGTCCGATGACGAGATTGCGGTCGCCGTCTCCGTCCGAGGCCGCGCAGAGGTCCGGCGCCTGGGCGGAAAAGGCCAGCTCATAGAGATGCTTGGCGTGGACGAGATTGGGATCGGGGTGATGGCCGCCGAAGTCCTCGAGCGGAACGCCGTTGATGACCGAACCTTTCGGCGCGCCGAGCGCATCCTCCAGAATGGCCCGCGCGTAAGGCCCCGTCACGGCCGACATGGCGTCGAACCGGATCGAGAAGCCGTTCTCGAAGGCGGAGCGGATCAGATCGAAGTCGAACAGCCGCTCCATGAGGGCTCGATAATCGGCGACGCTGTCGACGACCACGACCTCGAGCTCGCCCAACCTCGTCGCGCCGAGGCGGTCGATGTCGACGTCTGCAGCCTCGACGATCTTATAAGAATCGATCTCGCGCGTGCGGGCGTAGATCGCCTCGGTGATCTTCTCCGGCGCGGGGCCGCCATTGCCGATATTATATTTGATGCCGAAGTCGCCATGCGGGCCGCCGGGATTATGGCTCGCGGACAGCACGATCCCGCCGAAGGCGCCGATCGAGCGGATGAGGCTCGAGACGGCGGGCGTCGACAATATGCCTCCCCGCCCGACGACGACGCGGCCRAATCCGTTGGCTGCGGCGATCTTCAAAATTTTCTGGATCGCCGGCCGATTGAAGAAGCGGCCGTCGCCGCCCACGACCAGCGTCTGGCCCTCGAAACCGTCGAGACTGTCGAAGATCGACTGGACGAAATTCTCGACATAATTCGGTTGCTGAAAAACCGGCGTCTTCTTGCGCAGGCCGGAGGTGCCCGGCCGCTGGTCGGGATAAGGGCTCGTCGCGACGATCTTCGTCATGAAAAATTTCCCGTTCCTCAGGTGGACCCCGGCTCGCTCTAACCCGAATCTCGTCCCTGCTCTACGTCTTTGTGGGAAGCGACGCGCGAATCGAAAGGCCCGCCGCGCGACGGGCCGCGCGGCGGGCGCTTCTCGCGAAGATCAGCGAGGCAGTTTGTCCGCGAGTACGTCGATTTTATGAATCCGCGGGGTGTCGGCGAGCAATTCGGGCGCTCTCGCGAACAACGCCTGCGCGACTTCGCCGGAAAGATGCGCCTGGCGTCCGCTCTCGTCGTCGAAAGCGTCGAATATTCCGAACGTCGTCGGCCCCATCTGCATGGCGAACCACGCCGTCGTGGCCGGTTCGGCTTCGACGAGAGAAAGCGCATTGGTCAGGAAATCGGCGAGTTCTTTCTCTTTTCCGGGCCTCGCCTCGAGCTGGACATAGAGCGCAAGATTGGTCATTCGCTTTTCCCCTGTTCGACCGCCCCCCATCATGAACTCGTCCGAACAGGCCGGGGTTCGACGCCACACAATGAAAAAGGCGCCTCTCGTTCCTCGGAACGAGCGGCGCCCTGCATCGGCGTCGTCGAACTCAGCGTTTCCCGTGGAAGCCGCCATGGAAGCCGCCGCCTCCGAAATGGCCGCCCGCTCGATGGAACCCTCCTCCGCCGAAGTGGCCTCCGCCGCCCCAGCCATGGTGGCCCCAGCCGCCGCCCCAGACGGGCCGCGCCCAACCTCCGCCCCAGCCGCCGTGACCCCAAGCGCGCCGATAGCCATAGCCGCCCCAATAGACCGGCGCGCCCCAGCCATAGCTGTAATAGGGATAACCCCATCCATAGCCATAGTAGGGATAGTCATAGTAGGCCCCATAGGCTCCGGCCGCGAACAGGCCGGCCGCCGCCGCGCCGATGACCGCCGCGGCCGGATCGTAGCCGTAGCGATAATAATAGCGGTGATGGCGATGGGCGCGGCGATGCCGCACATTGTGGTGGTGACGGTAGCGGCGATAGTGGACCTGATCGATAGGCGACGACAGGCCGACGATCGACTTGTCCGCGACGCTCGTCGGGCCGGCCAGCGATTCGCTCGGCGCCAGAGTGATGGCGAGCGTCGCGCACAGCGCGCCCACGACGCCGGACTTCGAGAGACTCTGCATTACCTCTCTCCTTTCGCTCGGCGAGAGAGCCGATTTCGCGCTCGAAGAAAAACCAGCATCCCGCGCTCGATGAACCCTTCATGTGGGATCGGGCAGGAGCTTCGTCGA
Source organism: Methylocystaceae bacterium (assembly GCA_003105285.1). Lineage (GTDB taxonomy): Bacteria > Pseudomonadota > Alphaproteobacteria > Rhizobiales > Beijerinckiaceae > Methylosinus. Next base: position 5,320 of record PQAN01000423.1, on the reverse strand, counting down.
GAGCGTCGGCCGGAAAATCCTCTTCGTTCGACCGGCGACGCGCCTTTCACGCGTCGAATGTGAGTTCCCGCGCGAATTCTTCGAGTCGCGTCGCCAGTCGCCGGCGCACATGCGCCGCCGTCTCCGGATATTCTTCCAGAATGCGATGGAAGAGCGCGCGGCTGATCTTCAAGACTGTCGCCGGCTCCCGCGCGATCGCCGTGATCGGCCGGGTCGTCTGGGTGATCATCGCATTTTCGCCGAGCAGCGCGAAAGGGCGTACGATCCTGTCGGCGGGACGGCCATCGTCGCGCCGCTCCAGCGCGATCGATCCGTTCGTCAGGATAAAGCCGCCGTCCGAGGGCTCGCCGCGGCGAAACAATGCGTCGCCGGCCCGCAGCAGCTTGGTTTCGGCGCTGAAGGCCAGCAGCCGCAGGGCCTCGGTCTCGAAATCCTCGAACAGCGGAATGCGCCGCAGATTGCCGATGTCGTCGTCGAGAGCCATGCGTTCTCGCCTTCTGACCCATTCGCCGCTAGACTTCTGAAGAGGGGCGGTCGCGGGAGACCAACCGATAGCCTTTTTTCTCGGTCACGAGAAGCCGCGCCTCGCACGGATCGGATTCGATCTTGCGCCGCAGCCGGTAGATGTGAGTCTCGAGCGTGCGAGTCGTGACGGCCGGAGCATAGCCCCAGACCTCGCGCAGCAATATGTCTTTGGAGACCGCTTCTCCGCCGGCCAGCGCAAGGCGGCTCAATATGGCGGTTTCTTTTTCGGTGAGCCGCAGCCGCGCGCCCGCCTCGTGCAAGAGTTCGCCGGCGCCGGGACGAAAGCGATAGGCGCCGACGGCGAGGCAATCGCCATGCGCCGTCTCGCGCGGACGCAGATTGGCCCGGATGCGGGCGAGCAGATCGGCGAAGCGAAACGGCCGGCCGACATATTCCGCCGGCCCCACGGGCAGTTTCGGCCGTGCGCCGCTCGTCTTGTCGCAGAGCAGCAGGACGGGTCCGCAAAAGCCCGCCGCCCGAGCCGCCTCGGCGCTGCCGCATCGGGCGTCGGCGAGCAGAAGATCGGGCGCATCGATCGCGATACGCCGCAACAACGAGCTTTCGAGCGTCTCGCCTTCGATCAGCTCGAATTCGGGATAGGCCGCGAGCTGCTCGACGAGGCCGGCGCGCAATCGGGCGGAAGCGACGATCAGGATTTTGCGCAATTGGCTCATATGCGCCTCGATTGGGCGAGCGATCGAAAATGGCGGCGGAAGATCGAGCGCGAGACTCGGCTCCATCCGTGGGCCTCCAGCGACGGCCGCAAAAGCATGATTCGTGGATTGCCGCACGCTTTTCAAGATGAGATCATGCGGCCGGACGAGGTCGCTGGACAGTGAAGAGACATCGGCGCCGATCATGATCCTCGCACACGAGAGCCGGCGCTTCGGCCTGACGAAGCTGCTCGTCGCACGGCGGGTCGGCGGGCGTCCGCACGAGGGCAGGCTGATGGCGGGCGCGCTGGTCCTGCCCTGCGCCCTGGGCCGGACGGGCCTCACCCATCGAAAACGCGAGGGCGACGGGGCGACGCCGGCCGGGTCCCACGCCTTGCTCTACGCCTTTCTGCGCGCTGGCCGTATGCCGAGGCCACGGGGCGTCGCCGCCCGCGCCCTCCGGCCGAACGATATCTGGTGCGACGATCCCCGCTCATTTCTCTATAATCGGCCGTTGCGGGGCCCGTCACGGCTCGGCCACGAAGAGCTCTGGCGACCGGATCGCCTCTACGACATCGTCGGCGTGCTGGACTACAACATCCGCCCGCGCGTCCGAGGGCGGGGCAGCGCGATCTTCTTCCATGTCGCGAGCGACGATCTCGGCCCGACAGCCGGCTGCGTGGCGCTGCGCGCGCGGGATATGGCGCGGCTGTTGCCGCGCCTTTCGCCAGGCGTCCGCCTGGCGGTCGGTCAGCCTTTCGAATAATCCCTCTCGCCCATGATGGCCGAGCCGATCCGCACGTGGGTCGCTCCCTGCTGGATGGCGAGTTCATAGTCCGCGCTCATCCCCATGGAGAGCTCGCCCAGCCCATTGCGCGCGGCGATCTCGGCGAGCAGCGCGAAATGCGGCGAAGCCTGCTGGTCGACGGGCGGAACGCACATCAGGCCGGCGATCCGCAAGCCATAGCGCTCGCGGCATTCCTTTATGAAGGCGTCCGCCTCCTGCGGTAGGACGCCGGCCTTCTGCGGCTCCGCGCCGGTATTGACCTGGACGAGCAGCCGCGGGCTCTTGCCCTGGCGTTTCATTTCGTCGGCGAGCGCCTTGGCGATCTTAGGACGGTCGACGCTCTCGATGACGTCGAAGGTCTCGACGGCCTCGCGCGCCTTGTTGGATTGCAGGGGGCCGATGAGATGCAACTCGACACCGGGATAAACGGCGCGCAGCGGACCCCATTTGGCGCGCGCCTCCTGCACCTTGTTCTCGCCGAACACGCGATGGCCGGCTTCCAGCAGCGGGACGACCGCCTCGGCCGGAAAGGTCTTGGTGACGCAGACGAGCGTGATTTCGCCCGGCTCGCGGCCGCAATCGCGGGCGCGCAGCGCAATGGCCTCCTTGGCGCCGGTCAGGCGATCGACGATGGTCATTGTCGCTCGGTCGTCAGGCTCAACGGACGAATTTCATGATCGTGAAGATCGCGCCGATCAGAACGATGTTGAAACCGAACATCCACCGGAGAGTCTCGTTCTTCGATTGAGAAATCTCGAGCTTCATCCGCCCTTCGGACTCGACCAGCTTGTGCTCGAGAGAGGAAATATTCACCCCAAACTTATGCTCGAGAGAGGAAATACCCGCCCCCAACTTATGCTCGAGAGAGGAAATTTCAGCTCCCAACTTATGCTCGAGAGAGGAAATTTCGGTCCGGAGGACCCCCTCGGACTCCGACAGCTTCCGTTCAAGGCGGCTTTCGGTCTCAGCGAGGTCACGCCCGAGCGAGGATATGTCCCGCCTGAGTTCGTCGATATCGGACTTCGTCGCGACGCTTTCGGCGAATGCGGTCTCCAGCGCCTCGGCCGAGGCTCGCGCCTGCTCAGGCGAGAAGCCGCCGCGCGTCAGGCGGTCGATATAGGACAGAGGATTGAAAAGCACTTGCGCCGTCATGGCGTCGATATAGCACGCCACCGTCTCCGGGGCGAGGGCGCCGCCCCACGGAAATGCTCGCGGGGACGCAGGCGCGATCCTGCTACCGGACAAATTTCACGATCGTGAAGATCGCGCCGATCAGGACGAGGTTGAAACCAAAGACCCAGCGCAGGGTCTCGTTTTTCGCCTGGGATATCTCGAGCTTCATGCGCCCCTCGGCCTCGGCGACCCTTCGCTCGAGGCGGGCTTCGGCCTCGGTCAGGTCACGCCCGAGCATGGTTATGTCGTGTTTGATCTCGCCCACGTCCGACTTCGTCGCGACGCTTTCGGCGAAGGACAAAGGGTTGAAAAGCACTTGCGCCGCCATGGCGTCGATATGGCACGCGACCGCCCGTCCGGCGAGGGCGGCCGCCCGAGAGAAATGCGCGCGGGCTTTGACAACCCCCGCTCCGCCCGGCATTACAGGAAAAATTCGCGAATTCCAGCAGGACCAGCCGCCGACCATGAGACCCGAACGCTACAACTTCGCCGCGGCCGAGCCCAAATGGCAGAAAATTTGGGAACAGCGGCAGGTATTTACCTCCGGCGACGCGGCCAAGCCGAAATATTACGTGCTGGAGATGTTTCCCTATCCGTCCGGCCGCATCCATGTCGGTCATGTGCGCAATTACTCCATGGGCGACGTCATCGCCCGCTATCGCCGCGCCAAAGGCTACGACGTGCTGCATCCGATGGGCTGGGACGCCTTCGGCCTTCCCGCCGAAAACGCCGCCGCGCAGAGCGGCGCCCATCCGGCCGAGTGGACCTACGCCAATATCGCGACGATGCGCGCGCAGCTCAAATCCATGGGCCTGGCGCTCGACTGGTCGCGCGAGATCGCCACCTGCGATCCTGCCTATTACAAGCACCAGCAGAAACTGTTCCTCGATTTTCTGCGCGCCGGCCTCGTCGACCGCAAGCAGTCCAAGGTGAATTGGGACCCCGTCGACCAGACCGTGCTCGCCAATGAGCAGGTCATCGACGGGCGCGGCTGGCGCTCGGGCGCGCTCGTCGAGCAGCGAGAATTGACCCAATGGTTTCTGCGCATCGGCAAATATGCCGACGATCTGCTGAACTCCCTCGACGGGCTCGAGCGCTGGCCCGAAAAAGTGAGGCTGATGCAGCGCAATTGGATCGGCCGCTCGGAAGGGCTGCTCGTGCGTTTCGCTCTGGCTGGCGATCCGGCAGGCGAGATCGAGGTCTTCACGACGCGTCCGGATACTCTGTTCGGCGCGAAATTCATCGCGCTCGCGCCCGACCATCCGATCGCGCGCAAAGCGGCGGAGACCGATCCGGGCCTCGCCGCCTTCGCCGAAGAGTGCCGGCACACCGGCACCTCGGTCGCGGCGATCGAAACCGCCGAGAAGAAGGGCTATGACACCGGCCTCGAGGCGGTCCACCCCTTCGATCCCGATTGGCGCCTGCCGGTCTATGTCGCCAATTTCATCCTGATGGATTACGGGACCGGCGCGATCTTCGGCTGTCCGGCCCACGACCAGCGCGACCTCGACTTCTCCCGGGCGTACGGGCTCGGCGCGACGCCGGTCGTCTGCCCGGAGGGCGTCGATCCCGCGACCCTCGTCATCGGCGATACGGCCTTCGACGGCGAAGGACGCCTCGTCAATTCGCGTTTCCTCGACGGCCTGACCGTCGACGAGGCGAAAGAAGAGGTCGCCAAACGCCTGGAGACCGCGCAATTGCACGGCTGTCCGCAGGGCGAGCGCAAGATCAACTATAAATTGCGTGACTGGGGCGTTTCGCGCCAGCGTTATTGGGGCTGCCCGATCCCGGTCATCCACTGCCCCGATTGCGGCGTCGTTCCGGTTCCCGACGCCGACCTGCCGGTCGTGCTGCCGGACGATGTGACCTTCGACAAGCCGGGCAACCCGCTCGACCATCATCCGACATGGAAGCATGTCGCCTGTCCGAAATGCGGCGGCGCGGCCCGGCGCGAGACCGACACGATGGACACTTTCGTCGACTCGTCCTGGTATTACGCCCGCTTCGCCGATCCGCACAATCAGAGCGAGCCGGCCTCCCCGGCGAGCCTCGAGCGCTGGCTGCCGGTCGACCAATATATCGGCGGGATCGAGCACGCGATTCTGCATCTTCTCTATTCGCGCTTTTTCGCGCGCGCGATGCGCGACACCGGCCATGGCGGGCAGGCCGAGCCCTTCGCCGG
>PQAN01000422.1 GCA_003105285.1 Methylocystaceae bacterium | reverse complement strand
CGAGCGGACGTCCTCGTCCTTCGAGACGGCGGCTGCGCCGCCTCCTCAGGATGAGGACGTCCTTAACCCGATCATCCTTGCAAGCGCGACGACGACCCGGAACGGCGTCGGAAATAAGGCGGACGCCGGCCTCATATCGTCAGTTGCGCGCCGAGCTCGACGACGCGATCGGTCGGAATGGAGAAGAAGTCGGTCGCATTGGCCGATTGCTTCGTCAAAGCGATATAGAGCTTGTCCTGCCAGGCGGGCATTTCCGACGTCGGGCTCTCCTTGATCGAGCGCCGCCCGAGGAAGAAGGACGTCGTCATAATGTCGTATTTCACGCCCGCCTTGCGCATCGCCGCGAGAGCGGCCGGCACGCGCGGGCTCTCCATGAAGCCATAGTGCAATATCGCGCGGGTGAAATCATCCGACAGCCGCTCGATCTCGAACCGCTTCGACGCCGGAACGCGCGGCGTATCCTCGGTGTTCACGCAAATGACCAGCACGCGTTCATGCACCACCTTGTTGTGCTTCAGATTGTGAAGCAGCGCGGTGGGCGCCACATTCGGATCGCTGGTCAGGAAGATGGCCGTGCCCGGCACGCGCGTCGGCTTCGACCTCTCCAGCATGGCGATGAGGTCGCAGATGGGGATCGAGTCGCGATGGGTCTTTTCGGCGAGCAAGGTCGTGCCGCGCACCCAGGTCCACATGACGATCATCGAGCAGCCGCCGAGCAGGAGCGGGACCCAGCCGCCGTCGACGACCTTCATGAGATTGGCGGCGAGAAAGGTGAGATCGACCGTCAAGAAAGCAGCCATGACGATGACGGCCGCCCACAAGGGCCATCCCCACTTGCGCCATATTACGACGAAAGCGAGCGATGTCGTCGCCACCATCGTGCACGTCACTGCGATGCCATAGGCGGAGGCGAGCGCGCTCGACGACCTGAATGTCGCGATGAGCACGAGCACGCCGATCAGCAGCAACCGATTCACCCGGCCGATATAGATCTGCCCTTCCTGCATCTCCGACGTATGCCGAATGTCGAGACGCGGCAGCAGGCCGAGCTGAATGCCTTGCCGCACCAGCGAGAACGCTCCGGTGATGACGGCCTGGCTCGCGATGACCGTCGCCATCGTCGAGAGTATGACGAGCGGCAGCACCGCCCAGTCAGGCGCCATGAGAAAGAAAGGGTTTTCTACGCCCTCCGGGTGCGTGAGGACCAGCGCCCCCTGTCCCAGATAATTGAGCAGGAGAGCCGGGAGCACGATGGCGACCCAGGCTATCTGAATCGGCGTCCTGCCGAAATGGCCCATGTCGGCGTAGAGCGCCTCCACGCCGGTGACGACGAGGAAGATAGAACCCAGGACGGAGAAGCCCACCCAGCCGTGACCGAGCAGAAACGTCAGGCCACGCCGAGGATCGAACGCCTGCAACACCTGCGGCGCGTCGGCGATGTGCAGCGCGCCGAGCACGGCGATGACTGCGAAGAAAATCGCCATTATCGGGCCGAAAAAGGCGGCGACTCGCGCCGTGCCGTGGCTCTGCACCCAAAAGAGCGAGACGAGAATCAAGACCGCGATCGGAAAGACGAACTCGCCGAATTTCGGGTTGACGATCGCGAGCCCCTCGACGGCGGAAAGCACCGAGATCGCCGGCGTGATGACGGCTTCCCCGGAAAACAGCGCGGCGCCCGCGACGCCGAGCAGAAACACGGGCAGGGCGCGCCGCCCGATCGCGTTCTGCGCCAGCGCCATGAGCGCGAGGATGCCGCCTTCGCCGCGATTGTCGGCGCGCAGGAGAAAAAAGACATATTTCAAGGTCACGGTGAAGAGTAGCGCGAAGATCAGCAGCGATATCGCACCGATGATCGCCTCCTCGCCGAGCCCGACGGCCTTCGTATGCGCCAACGACTCCCGCAGCGCATAGAGCGGGCTCGTTCCGATGTCGCCGTAGACGACGCCGATCGATCCTAGGACCAGGGCCGAAATCTTCGCGGCGGGGGTTGCTTCGGGCTCATCGACGGCGCCCGCCTTAACGGCCGCCGTTGCGCTCTCGATGTCGTATTGAGCCAAATTCTTCGGTGGATCTTGCGTCATTTTAGGATCCCATGAAGAAAATCCCGAGCGATCCGCCTATGCGGCGGTCGACCGACCGTACGATCCCGCCGCCGCCCGCTTCCCGCCCCGCACTCGGCGAAGGCGCTCTCGGCCCACACCCTCGACGCATTCCGGCGCGGCGATATACGCCTGTTCCCGATAGAAGAGAAGCCGGCCGCAAAGGTTGCGGCAAATTTTACTTGGACAAAAGGAAAAAACGTCCGCCCAGCGCGACCCTGGCCATTGTCTCTCCGCAATGCTATGGGCGAACTCGCGCTCGACCCCGTCGGCGCGCCACAGCGCGGATTTTCAGGCAGTCAGGGCATAAATGATCGCGACCCTCGTCGCCGGCGCCGGCCTCGTCATATGGTTGTATCTCGTCGTTGCGCACGGATCGTTCTGGCGCCTCACCCAGCATGACCGGATATTCGCGCCGAACTCGCGCCCGCCGGAAGGCGCGCATGTCGTCGCCATCGTCCCGGCGCGCGACGAGGCCGACGTCATCGCCACGAGTCTGCGGTCCTTGTTCCGGCAATCCTTCGGCGGCCGTCTCGACATCGTCCTCGTCGACGACGAGAGTTCCGACGGCACGGCGGATGCGGCCCTCGCCTGCGCGCGCGCCGAGCAGGCCGAGGATCGGCTGGCGATCTTGGCCGGAGGCGCCGCGCCCGGCTGGACCGGCAAGCTGGCGGCGATGCACCGCGGCTTCACCCATGTCCGCTCGCTCGCCGTTCAGCCCGATTTTCTGTTGTTCTGCGACGCCGACATCGCCTTCGCGCCCGATCTCCTGGAGCGGCTGGTCGCCGGCGCCCTCGCGCGCGGAACGGTTCTCGCCTCGCTCATGGTGAAGCTGCGCTGCGAGAGCCTGGCCGAGCGCTGGTTCGTCCCGGCCTTCATCTTCTTTTTCCAGATGCTCTACCCCTTCGCCCGCGTCAATGACGCGCGCAGCGGGACGGCCGCGGCGGCCGGCGGAGTAATGCTGGTTCGCCCCGAGGCGCTGGCGCGAGCCGGCGGGCTCGAAGCGATCCGCGGGGCGCTCATCGACGACTGCGCGCTCGGCGCGCTGCTGAAGCGGCAAGGCCCTATCTGGCTCGGCCTCACCGACGGCGCCTGGAGCCTGCGCGCCTATCCGCATTATCGCGACATCGAACAAATGGTGACGCGTTCGGCCTATGCGCAATTGCGTTATTCGCCGTTGCGGCTCGCGGGCGCGGTCGCCGGAATGGGCTTCGTCTATCTCGCGCCGCCGCTTCTCGCCGTCTTCGCGGACGGAACGGCCGCCTATCTCGCGCTCGCCACCTATCTGCTGATGGCGCAGGCCTATATGCCGACGCTGCGCTTCTACGGGCGCAACCGACTCGGCGCCTTCGCCTTGCCCCTCGTCGCCGCCTGTTATACGTGGTTCACTCTGGAATCGGCGTGGCAGCATCGGCGCGGGCGCGGCGGCGCCTGGAAGGGCCGTTACCAGGCGCCGCAAAAAGTCGAGATTCGGGACGTAAGCCAGCAGATATGAGCGATATCGCCGCCACCGGCTCGGGCAAGACGCATCGCGACGAGAATTTTCCCGTCGCGTCGGCGTTCATCGCGCCGCGCCATCGCGCGCCGATCCTCGCCTTCTACGATTTCGTCCGCGCGGCCGACGACATCGCCGATCACGGCGGGCTGTCCGAGGGCGAAAAGCTCGCGATGCTCGACCGGCTGGAGGCGGCGCTGCTCGGCTCGGGGGAGGACATCGCCGTCGCGACGAAGTTGCGCGCCGCCTTGCAGGAGCGCGGCCTCGAGCCGCGCCATGCGCAGGACCTGGTCATCGCCTTTCGTCGCGACGTCACGCAATCGCGCTACCGGGACTGGGACGATCTCATCGACTATTGCCGCTATTCGGCCATGCCGGTCGGCCGTTTCGTTCTCGATGTGCATGGCGAGGATCGGGAGACGACCTGGGGCCCCAATGACGCGCTCTGCGCCGCGCTGCAGATCATCAATCATTTGCAAGACTGCGGGAAGGACTATCGCAATCTCGATCGCGTCTATCTGCCGCTCGACGCGCTCGATGCGCATGGCGCCGAGGTGACGGCGCTCGGGACGAACAGGGCGTCTGCGGCGCTCGCCGCGGCGCTGCGCGCCCTCGCGCAACGCACCGAGGGATTGTTGCAGGAGAGCGCGCCTTTCGCCGATCTCATCGCCGACGCGCGGCTCGCCATGGAGGTCGGCGCGATCCAGCGCCTCGCCGAGACATTGACGGCCCGCCTGAAAACCGCCGATCCCTTGAGCGACAAAGTTCACGCCTCGAAAGCCGAATTCGCCTTCACGGCCTTTGTGGGCGCAGGCGCCGCGCTGCTGCGGCGGTTCGTCGCGCCGCGCAGTCGGCGCGCTCAGGCGGACGGCCTCCGATGAGCGTCACGAGTTTGACCGATCTCGAGCAAGTCCCGGCGCGGCCCGCCGCCGCCAAGAGCTCCTTCTATCTCGCCATGCG
>PQAN01000421.1 GCA_003105285.1 Methylocystaceae bacterium | reverse complement strand
GCGTCCACACCATCAACAAAGTCATGCCGCCGCCGTCCTCCGCTGCGCTTCGGTCCGCTAGCGGATGCGTCGCCGATCGTCTTCGGCCTTTCGATCGCCATCGAGGCCGCGATGGTCGCGGGCTCGAAGCAAACGACAGGAGAACTATCATGGCGAACATCGGCTCCTTCAAGAAGTCCGGCAACGAGTTCCAGGGCGAGATCGTGACGCTCAGCGTCCAGGCCAAGGGCGTGCGCATCGTCCCCGAGACCAATCGCGCCAGCGACAATGCGCCGAGCCATCGCGTCCACCTGGGACGAATCGACCTGGGCGCGTGCTGGTCGAAGCGCTCCACGGAGGGCCGCGACTATCTCTCGGTCAAGCTCGACGATCCGAGCTTCCCCGCTCCGATCTACGCCAACCTCTTCGCCGACGAGGATGGCGAAGGCTACACCCTCATCTGGTCGCGCAGCCGCAAGCCCAATGGCGACTGAGCCGGATCGCGAAGCCCCGCTCGAACTGCCGAGCGGGGCTTTTCGTCAGGCCTCCGAACAATTCGCCGGTATGGACAGCCGTGTCTGCGAAAAGTCGCCGAGCCGCTTTTCCGCAAGCGCGCGTCGAACGCGCTCGCCACGGGCGAAGCGCGTCTATATTGTATTCGTCAAGAGACATTCTTCAAGCGCGCTATCGCCTTCGCCGCGTCGAAGCCGAGCACGTCGGCGAGCTCCAGAAACTCGACGACGTCGACGCGGCGCTCGCCGCTCTCGAGCCGCGCCACGAACGACTGATATTCGCCGAGCCGTTCGGCAAGGTCGGCCTGAGTCAAGCCCGCCGCCTCTCTCTTCTGGATGAGCAGATCGATAAGCGCCTTATGGCGTGGCGATCCGAGCGTCTTTGCCAAGCTTGCGTCCCGCGTTTGATGCGGGGCTTTACATAATCTGAATTCCAGATTATCTTAAAAGTAGATAATCAGATCGTTCGTCTGAGTGATGCTGCGAGACCCGAAGCGCTTCTCCATCAGAGACCGCGAGGAACGGTTTGGCCGACGATTCGCCGAGACGAACCAGACGCCATCGAATAGCCGGGGAAGTGAATATGCCAGAAAGACATTTCGCCATGGCTGTGTCCTTCGCGAAGATTTTCTTCGACACGCGCGAGCAGTTCGCCTGCGCGATCCGGGACGCCGCGACTGCGCGCATAGAGGCCGGCTCTTCGACGCGTGGACGGCCAAACAGACTTGCCATACCCCGCCGAGCTATCGATCTGCATATCGACGACGCGCTCTATATGATCGCCCGTGATGGCGTCGATAAGCTCGAAGACAATGTCCGAAGCGCGATCGACGAGGTTGTTCGCGAAGCTTTGGATACGGCCAGAAAGGGCTCTTCGTAAAACTGACGCCGCTATCGCACCGTCGACTTTCAGCCTTTGCGGCGATCCGGCTTCACGTTTTTGTCGGCTGCGGATTTTGCGCTTCTCGGCCTTTCCGACTTTCTCGGAGCAGGCTTCGTTTCGGCTTTCCTGTGGCGAGCCTTTTCAGCGAAGGCTTCCTCGTCAGGCGCGACCAGCGCCATATGATCGACGCCGAGCGCCTGCGCGAGCTCGAAGAGACTCACGATCGTCGGATTACGGCGGCCCCGTTCGAGATCGCTCAAATATTGCTGCGTGAAGCCCGATCGCTCGGCGAACTGCTCCTGAGTCAGACCCTTCTCGAGCCTGATCCGTTTCACATTCCGTCCGACCAGCCGCCGCATATCCATGCGGGGAGGCTGGACTGTTACATACTTTGAGGTTTATCCACTATAATGTGTATGCGTCGTTTTTTCGCCGCCCCGACGAGCCTCCGGCGGGTTTATCCGCTAGAATATGTCTCTGAGCGGCGCGCCGTCCAAGGATACTTCGCTCGTGAGCCCGTCCAACTCCCTTCCAATCAAAGATGTCGCTCCATCCGAGCCACATGTTACCGAATATGATCGCGAGCACATCACGATCTATTTGCGGCTGCTCGACGCCGCCGAGGACAAGGCGTCCTGGGAGGAAGCCGCCCAAATCGTTCTCGGGATCGATCCCGCCCGTGAACCTGAACGCGCGCGACGCGCCCATGAAACGCATCTCGCAAGGGCGCGATGGCTCTCCGCCAAAGGCTATCGCGACCTGCTGCGGGAGGGCTGAGGACGAATATCGGCGAACGCGCCCTTCATTCCAGGCGTCAGATTTCATCAAACCCGCACATTCGGCTTTGCGGCGAAATTGCGAAGCGCACATGCGCCTTTCAGGCATTGCGTCATGCCGATTGCGGCGCCTGCGCAAGCAGAATGTCGACAAGAAAGATCGACATTGATTCCCCTACCTTGTTTTCTATGAGGAACGCCATGTATATCGAAGATTGGCGGTCGCCGAGCGCGTACGTTTACACGCGGAATTTGAACTCGTGCGGTCTTGCTTGGGAATTATTGCGTCGTGATCCGGATTATCGCGCCGATCATGAGAGAACTGGTTCTGGATCCGATCTCGAATCCGCTACTGCCGCTTCCGTGCGGCGCTGGGGGTTGAGATTTCGCGGTCGATCCCGCGTTCCGGGCGACTGAAGCCGACCTCTTTTGGCTGCCCGAGTGGTCGACGAAGGTCGTCATACTCGCCGCCAGTCCTGTCCAAGATCCTGCGCTGACGTTCTCCCCGTCACTCTGGCCGGGCGTGCAAGCGCGTCGCACGGCGCCGGACGGTGAACATTTCATTCTCCGATCCGGCCGGGACGAGCATCAACTCTGGATTCCCGATCCGCCGCTCGACGGAAGCGCTCTCGCGGCCATTGTCTCGCTCGACGAGGCCGAGCCTCGACGCGCCGCCGCAGCGATGCGCTTCTGGCGTCATGCGACCGGGCAACGCCTCAACGCCGACCCGCCGACTCCGAAGCGTCGACAACGCATCGACCACACGCTCCGGGCGCTCGACGGCCATCTGAGCGGCGCGAGCTATCGTGACATCGCGGAAGGCCTGTTCGGCTCCGATCGGGTCG
>PQAN01000420.1 GCA_003105285.1 Methylocystaceae bacterium | reverse complement strand
TCGGTCTCGGCGATGGCGATTTCCTTGCGGCCCCAATCGGCGAGGCCGATGTCGGTGACGGCGTAATCGTTGAAATGCGTGGTCATTGACGCTCCTCTGGGGCGTGAAGTCCGGGAAAGGCGCTGACCCTTCGGACCAAAAGCATGGCAAAACAGAGCCTTGTCGAGAATCGCCGGTTGCCCGGAAGCGATTTCGCCGCGCGCCGCGCGTGCGCTGTCCCCGCGGGCCTATAGCAAAGGGTCGCCGGAGATGCAATAAAGATATAAACAAGTCTTTATGTCGAGGTGCGGGCGGCCCGCCCACGCTATGCTTGCGGTCTCAGGCGCCATATAGAGGCGCCGACAACGCAAACCTCCGGCGACGCCAATGTTGGATGCATTGAGAGCTTTCCTGAACGAAATCTCCGGCGCTGCGCCGCGCGCCCGCGTCTTCGAGGCGGCCGACTACCGGCTCGCCGCCGCCGCCCTGCTCGTGCATCTCGCCTCGATCGACGGCGAATTCGGCGCCGGAGAGAAGTCTCTTCTGCAACGCCTCGTCGAGACGCGCTTCGGTCTCGATTCCGCGACAGCGCGCGAATTGATCGACACGGCCGCCGAGAGCGAGAGGGAGGCCGTCGATCTCTATCGTTTCACCAATGTGCTGAAGCGCACCCTCGACGAGGAAGGTCGTCGTCAAGTCATCGGCATGTTGTGGGAAATGGCCTATGCCGACGGCGAGATTCACGARTTCGAGGAAAATGTCGTCTGGCGCGTCGCCGAGCTGCTCGGCGTCTCGACGCGCGACCGCGTCGCCTTGCGCCAGARCGCGAGAGAGGCGGGCGTGGAGCCCAAGCCCGGACCTTGGGGAAAATAGCTCCCCCGCAACGAGAGAAACGCTACGATGACCGAAGCGAACCAGAGCACCACGATCGTGACCGGCGCCTCGGAGGGCATCGGCGCGGAGCTCGCCCGCGTCTTCGCGGCCAATGGACGCCATGTAACGCTCGTCGCCCGCCGCCGCGACCGCCTGGAGGCGCTCGCCGACGAGATTGCCGCCGGCGGCGCCCCTCGGCCGCTCGTCGTCGAGCTGGACCTCACCGCGGAAGCGGCGCTGGACACGCTCGGGGAGGCGCTGGCGCAAGCCGGGCTCGCTCCGGAAATCCTCGTCAATAACGCCGGCTTCGGCCTCATCGGCCGGGCGGCCGAACTCGACGCCGTCGAGCAACTGGCGATGATCGACCTCAACATCCGCGCGCTGACGGCGCTGACGCTGCGGTTTCTTCCGTCGATCATCGCGGCGCGCGGGGCGATCCTGAATGTCGCCTCGGTCGCCTCCTTCATCCCTGGGCCAGGCTTCGCCATCTATTATGCGAGCAAGGCCTATGTGCGGTCGTTCAGCGAGGCGCTGGCGGAGGAACTGCGGCCGAGAGGCGTGCGCGTCACGGCGCTCTGCCCCGGCCCGGTCCTCACAGGGTTCCAGGGGCGCGCGGGCTTCGCCTTGACCGGCGGAATGAAGGCGATGACGCCAGCGCTGCTGCCGGCCGAAGAGGTCGCCCGCCAGGGCTATGAGGCGCTGCTGCGGGGCCGGCGCGTCATCGTGCCGGGTCTCGTCAACAAGATCGTCGTGCTACTCGGCCGCGCCGCGCCGCGCGCTGTTCTCCTGCCGCTGCTGGCGCGGGCGCAGCAGGCGCGGTGAAACGACGAGAGCCCGAAGGCTCACGGTCCGGGTCGCCCGAGGACCGCGAGCCTCCGGGCTCGCAAGACAGCCGAACCTCTATGAGGCTCACGCCTCCGCGGTCTTGACCTTCAGCACCTGCCGGCCGCGATAGATGCCGGTCTTGAGGTCGATGTGGTGCGGACGGCGCAGCTCGCCGGAATCCTTGTCCTCGACATAGGTCGGCGCCTTGAGCGCGTCGGCGGAACGGCGGAACCCGCGCTTCGAGGGCGAGGTTTTTCTCTTCGGAACGGCCATTGATCTCTATCTCCAGTAGACCCCGCGCGCGGCTCGAGGCGGGCGAGGCGAAAAACTCGTGCGGGGCGCATACACTAAAATCCGGCGGCTGGCTACCCTCGGAAACGAAGCCTCAGGGCCGCCTCATCCGCCGGTCTGCTGCGAGAGCCATGTCTTCCATTGCTCGGGCGTGCCGTGGAAGGCGTTCTGGTCGACGGCGCCGATGATGCCCGGCACGCTGCCGTCGGAGCGATATTGCCAGAAATGCCATTTGCGCGAGCCGTAGCGCACCGTCGGGTGATATTTCGTCGACCGCACCCAGATCGGATATTCGGCGAGCGCGTCCGAATGCAGGATCGACTGATAGAAGTCGACCGAGGAGTAGATGATCGGCTTCTTGCCATAGTGGCGCTCGAGCTCTTCGAGCATCTTGCGCATGTCGGCGAGCACTTCCTCGCGATAGAGCGTGCGCTTGCAGGTTTTCGAGGTCGGCGTCGCCTCGACGTCGAGCACCGGCGGCAGAGCGTCCGGCTCGTTGGGCACGACGGATTTGAAGAATCCGATCTCCTCGTGCGGCGGCCGGCACCAATAGACGAAATGATAGGCGCCTCGCGGAATGCCGACAGCCTTGGCGGCCGCCCAGTTGCGCTGGAACTTCGAGTCGAGAGCGTCGCCGCCCTCCGTCGCCTTGATGAAGGCGAAGGCGACGCCCGACTCCTTCACCGCCCGCCAGTCGATGTCGCCTTGGTATTTGGAGACGTCGATCCCATGCACCGAGAATTCCGCGCTGCGCGTCGCCGGATAGGCGTGGAGATCCGTCTCCGGCACGGCATAGGCGAGATAGGTCGGGTCCTTGCGCGCGTTGACGAGCGGAGCGCTCGTGGTAAAGCGCGGCCGGTGGCTGTAGGTCGGATCGACGCCGCTGCCGCAGCCGGCGAGGGCCACGGCCATCGCTGCGGCGCCGGCGGTCGCCGCCGATATTCGGAACATCGAGCGCATGGCGATAAATTATCCCGCAAGCGGTAACGAGGCGTTAACGCGCCGCGCCGCTCCTCCCGAGACCGTCTGCTTCGCCATTCTGACTCATCCGAGGCCGAACCACAAAGTGGCGATCGTCAGGAACGCCGTATAGCCGGTGACGTCGGTGATCGTCGTGACGAAGGCGCTCGAGGAGACGGCGGGGTCGATCTTCAGGCGGTCGAAAGCCATCGGCACCAGAATGCCGCCGAGCGCGCCGGCCGCGAGATTGGTGAACATGGCGAGCGCCATGACGGGGCCGAGGCCGACGTTCTGAAACCAGTTCGCCGCGACGAACCCGGTGACGAGGCCGAAGGCCGCGCCATTGAGCGCGCCGGTCGCGAGCTCGCGCAGGACGATGCGAAAGGCGTTGGCGCGAGAGAGCTCGCGCGTCGCCAGCGCCCTGACCGTGACCGTCATCGTCTGCGTCGCGGAATTGCCGCCCTGGCTCGCGACGATCGGCGCGAGCACGGCGAGCGCGACCATCTGCTGGAGCTGCGATTCGAAGGTCTTGAGCACGCTCGCCGAGATGAAGGCGGTGCCGAGGTTGACGAGCAGCCAGACGAAGCGGCTGCGGACGATCCACCAGAAGCTGTCGGAGAGCTCCTCATGCGGATTGACGCCGCCGAGCGCCTTGATCTCCTCGGACGCCGCCTCCTGGATGACGTCGACGACGTCGTCGATGGTGATGACGCCGACGAGCCGCTCGGCCTCGTCGACGACCGGCGCCGAGACGAGATTGTAGCGCTCGAACAGCCGCGCCACCTCGACGCTCTCTTCCGCGACGCCGACGCGCCGGCGATCGGCCTGCATGATCGCCTCGACGCGCGTCGCGGGATGGGCGCGCACGAGGGCGTCGAGAAACACCGTGCCGAGCAGGCGATAGGCCGGGTCGACGACGAAGACCTCGAAGAAATTGTCCGGCAGGACGTCGGGCTCCGTCTCGCGGAAGAAGTCGAGGACYTGGCCCGCCGTCCAGAACGGCGGCACGGCGACGAGCGTCGTCTGCATCAGGCGGCCGGCCGAGCCTTCCGGCGCGTCGAGCGAGCGGCGCAGCACGACGCGCTCATGCGCCGGCAGCGCTTCGAGAACCTGCGCCTGCTCCTTCGGCTCCAAGGTCTCGAGAATGGCGACGGCGTCGTCGCTCTCGAGCTCGCGCATGGCTTCCGCGAGCGTCGCGACCGGCAGCTCCTCGAGAATGTCCTCGCGCGTCGTCTCGCCGACTTCCATCAAGGCGGTGAAGTCGAAATCCTCGCCCATCAGCTCGACGAGGCGCGGGCGCGCTTCATGGTCGAGCAATTCGATGAGCGCGCCGAGATCGGCCTCGTGCAGCGGCGCGACGAGCGCCCGAACGGCCTCGCTGTCGCTTCCGGCTACGGCGCGCTCCACCGCCTCGACGAATTCCGCGCGCGGCTCGCCGCTGTCCTCGTCGCGAAATTTTCTTTCCGGGGGCGCCGTTTCTTCATGGTCTTGCGACATATGGAGGCCTGGAGTGTGCGGCTCGATCCTCCCGGGGCAGGAGACCGGAGTGAGGGCTCCCATAACGCGCCGCGCCCGGAAAGCAAACCGCCGATGCCATTCGCTACACGTGTCTTGCAGATTTGCCTCGCCGTCCTCGCGACGGGCGCGGTCGCTTCGCCCGTCGCGGCGGCCGCCGCGGACTGTGGGCCGCAGGCGCTCGGCGTCTCGCGAATCGTCGAGATCGACGGCGGACAGAGGCTGGCGCTCGGCCTGCAGACCTATCCGCGCGCGCTGGCGTTGCGCGATCGCGAAGTCGTGCTCACCTTCGACGACGGCCCGACGCCCGGCGCGACGTCGCGAGTGCTCGACGCGCTGAAGGAAGAATGCGTGCGCGCGACCTTCTTCCTGGTCGGACGCCACGCGGAAGAAACGCCGGCCCTCGTGCGACGCGAGGTCGAGGAGGGCCACAGCGTCGGACATCATTCCTACAGCCATCCGGCCCGCACTCTGCGCCTGTGGAGCGACGCGACCGCGAAGGCCGACATCGAGCGCGGTTTCGCCGCGGTCGACAAAGCGGGCTTCGGCGCGGCGGGGCCGG
The DNA here is from genome assembly GCA_003105285.1 of Methylocystaceae bacterium. GTDB lineage: Bacteria > Pseudomonadota > Alphaproteobacteria > Rhizobiales > Beijerinckiaceae > Methylosinus. Next base: position 3,834 of record PQAN01000420.1, on the reverse strand, counting down.
CCCCGAAGATTCCGTTCTTTCGCTTTCCCGGCTTCGCCGATACGCCGGAGCTCGTTCGCTGGCTGCAGGATCGCGGCATCGCCGTCTTCGGCGCCGACCTCTGGGCGTCCGACTGGCAGGAGATGACGCCGCAGGCGGAGCTCGACCTCGTGCTGTCGCGGCTGGAGGCGGCGGGTAGAGGCGTTATCCTCTTTCACGATTCGCGGCCGTCGACCGCGAAAATGCTGCCCGACTTCCTGAAGACGCTGAAGACGCGCGGCTATCGCGTGGTCCACATGGTTCCAGGCGCCGGGCCGACGCCGGTTGAGGATGCGAAGCCGGGCTGGACGTCGGCGACCGAGGCGATCATCGCCAAGACGCTCGGCAAGTCCAAGCCTCGGGAAGGCCGAAGCAACGGAAATTGAAATGGTCTGCGAGCCTGTAAGGCTCGCTCTTCAACGACGCTCGGCCGCCTTGCCGCGATCGCAGGCGTAAACGCCTTTGCCTCCCCAACAATCCCCTCGTTTGTAGACCTTCCCCAATTCGCGATCCCCCAAAGTCGCCGTCCATGTCCGGCTGCGTTGGAACGAAACGACGAGCGGCTTGTCGGTCAGCTCGAAGGTCACGCTCTTGTCTTTCTCCCGGAGAATTCGACAAGGACCGCTGACCAGAACGCGACCGCCGACCCTGACGAAGCAATTGGCGAGATATTCTTCATAGGTCGGCGATTTTTCCGGCTCCCGCGCGGTCGCGCCGGCGCTCGGCCCGAGGTCGAGAGGCGGCGCCTGCTCGAAAGAAGGAAGCCGCCCGCGCTCGAATTCCTTCAGCGCGGAGCCGGGATAGCCGAGGTCGCCGGCGGCGCGGGCGTCGGCGCCGGAGACGAGACTCATGCTCAGCGCGATGACGAGGCGTCTCATTCGTTCTCCCACTCGTCGGCCAGAGCGCTTCCAGCCGGAGTGAACGCCGGTTCGGCGTCGAAAACATGTCAAAACAAAAAGCTAGAGCGCCAGGCAGCCGATGCGAGCGGGGTTCTCTCACGAGCCTTCGTTTGTCGTCGCCCTGTCGATCGCCGCCGAGCGCTATAATTTCAATATATGCGCGCCGCTTCGGGCGCCATGCTCCGAATTGGACGACGATTCGGCGGCGGAAATGCGTCGAGACGAAGGCGAGGGCCGAATGGCGGAAGATGTCAGACCCGGACATATCGTAGGCTACGAGGTGGGATTCGAGAACGAGGTCGACTGGGCGCGCCCCGTCGCCTTTCCGATCGCCGCCATCGACCGCTTGGACCGGACAAAGGACGGCAGGGCGAGATTCACAGTCGCAAACAATGTGCTCGATCCCGTCGTGTTCGTGACCAAGAGCTCTTTCGAACAGGTGATCGAACGCCTCGCAGCGATCCAATAGGGCCTTTCCTGCCGACGCGGGCCGGTCCCCGCCCGGCGGAACCGAGGAGGCGAGCATGACCGCATTCCCACCCGAAGACGGTGACGGCGCCCTCATCGCCAAGCATGAGGACGTGAAGGACGTGTTCGGCGCGATCGACGACGACAAACTCACCGCGATCCTCGAGCTGCGGCCGACGATTTCCGATTTGGAAGAGGCCTCGATCTGGCTGTCCGGAGACCCGGATATTTTCGGACCCGGCCGCCCGCTGAAGGAGATCGCGGGCCAGATCGTCGCGCTGCTGACCGCGAACGAGGACGACGATCGGCGCGGCGGCTAGAGTCTTTCCATGTTTCGGACGCCGAACCGATATCCCCCTCGGCCGGAAACGCTCTCGGCTGGAAGCGGGGGACGGGCTGGTTCAGCGGGGCCGCGACCGGCTCTTCTCCCGCAGCGCCTATAGGGCGACGCCATCGGTAGGATATGCCTCGCCTCTACGTCCGGTCGACATGGTTGCCGCCTTCATATTCGAAAATCGTCTCGAGCATATAGTCGGCGACATTGGCGTTGTCTTTGGCGACGAGGACAAACGCTTCCGTGACGGCGTTGCGAGCTTCGTTCTGTCCGATAGTTCCGTCCTTGTGTCCCTCGAGGATGAGGTCCAGGAACTCGCCCAGGATGCGACGGTCTCGTTCTGTCAATTCGATCGCCACGCCAGCCTCGCCCCGCTCGTTCCGCGCCGAGCATAGCACAGGGAAGTGCGCCGCCGCGAGGCGCCAGGGTCCGGACGCCTTTCGAACCCCGAACCGACGTCCGCTTCGGCTGGAAACGCTCTGCCGGTTCAGACGGAGGCCGGCTTCGCCAGTTGGGCGGCGCGATTGGCCTGCTCGCGGCTCGGCACCATCACCCAGGCCTCGCCGTCGAGCACGACCTTGCCGTCGACGAGGCACTCGCAGTGCAGCCGCGCGCGCCGGCCCTTCTCGATCAGCTCGACGATCTCGACGACCACATGGATGACGTCGCCGATCTTCACGGGCGCCCGGAAGTTCAAGGTCTGCGACAGATAGACGGCGCCGGGACCCGGCAGATACATGCCGATGACGGTCGAGATCAGCGAGGCCGTATAGAGCCCGTGAACGATGCGCTCGCCGAAGCGCGTCTTGCTGGCGAAATGGTCGGACAAATGGATGGGGTTCCGGTCGCCCGACAGATCGGCGAAGGCGATCACATCGTCGTCCATGACGGCCTTCATCAAAGTCTCGCGCATTCCGACGCTGAGGTCTTCGAAATAATAAGTCTTGAAGGGGGTCGACATGGTTGTTCACCGGCTGAGGTTCGATCGCAGATAGATTTTCACCGCTCCGCTTCTTCTACCACACCAGAACAGGCGACAATGCAACGGGTTTGACGTTCGCGCGCGCGAAAAGATGTGCGAGGACGGCCACATCCAACCGATCGCCGGGGGGCGGATAGAGCTCCTCGCGATGAACGCCGTCGAGCAGAAACAGCGCGTCGAGCCCGGCGCGCGCGGCCCCCGCCATGTCCGTCGACGCGCCGTCGCCGATCGCCAGCACGCGGGAATGGTCGGCCGCGCCGTCCAAAAGGCCGGCGACGGCCGCCAGCGCGGCGGCGTAGATGGGCGGAAAAGGCTTGCCGGCCATGACCACCTCGCCGCCGATCGCCGCATAGCGTTCGGCTAGGGCGCCGGCGCACCAGACGAGCTCGCCGCCTATGCCGACGACGATGTCGGGATTGGCGCAGAGCATGGGCAGATCGCGTTCGCGCATGGCGGCGAGCCGCCCGGCGTAATCGTCGGGCGTCTCCCGCCGCTCGTCGACGAGGCCCGTGCAGACGACATAATCCGCCTCTTCCAGAGGCGTCAGGCGCAGCGGCGCGCCGAGCAGGCGGCCGGCCGCCTCGAACAGACCGACGTCGCGAACGGGGCCCAGATGATGGCAGGCCTGACCGCGCCGGGCGAGGATCTCCTTCAGCGTCAATTGACCGGCGCTGATCAGATCGTCATAGGCCTCGCGCGGCAGGCCGAGGCGATCGAGCTGGGCGCGCACCTCCTCGCTCGGCCGCGACGCATTGGTGACGAGCACGACCTTGCCGCCGCCCCGCCGGAATGTCTCCAGCGCCGCGGCGGCGGCCGGGAAATGCGCGCGGCCGTCGATGAGCACGCCCCAGACGTCGCAGAGGATGGCGTCGTAACGGCCAGCGAGCGCGGAAAGGCCGGAAACGAACGGAATATCCACGCGAGGGCGGTCGGCCTTCGCTGCAGTGGTCTTTCGATCGGCTTCGCTCAAAATCTCGCCTCTTGGAAAGCCGCCGCATGGGCCTCGGGCGCGACGGGCGCGAAGGCGCCGGCCGCCTCGTCGAAAGCGAACAGCCGACCGTCCATGACGCCGAAGTAGGCGCCGTGCAGTCGAAGAAGCCCGCGCTGCTCGAGAAGCTGGACCATCGGAAAGC
>PQAN01000419.1 GCA_003105285.1 Methylocystaceae bacterium | reverse complement strand
CCGCGTCAGCGACGCGTCGCTTCCGGCCTCGGTCGGCAATGTGACCATCACGACGGCGCGCGGCGTCGCCGGAACGGCGCCGAAAATACGATCGCGCTCAGTGCGAATCGCGTCCTCCCCGGCGCGCATGGCGGCGGGCGGCGGATAAGCGGCGTCGGCTTCGCCGCAGAGGCGGCGCAGAGTGGCGAGAATGGCGTCGAGCGCGGCGAGGACCTTGGCCTCGCTCCGTCCGAGCGACGACAGGCCGTAAGCGGCGAGGCGCGCTTGCAGATCGCTGAGGTCGCGCCGTCGCAGCGCCAGATAATGCGCGAGATTTTCCGCCGCCGGCGCGAATTCGCTCGCCGCGATCGGCGCGCCCCACTCGGCGAGCAGTTCGGCGCCTTCGCTGACGACCGCCTCGCGCACATGGCTCAGCGAGGTCAGAATATCCCGCARATCGGCGCGGGTCTCGGCGGCCGGAGAGGCCAGTTGCAAAGTTTCGCTCATGATGCGCGGGCCTGGACAAGAGACGGCTTCGGCTTCTCGGGACGCAGCATGTCGTCCATAATTGTGACAGTATCGTCACACGCCCGGCGACGCGGCCAAGGGCGCTCACGCCTCATACGCTCGAGGAGCCGGCCAAATCCGCCGAACGCCGCAGAGCGGCGATGTTTTGCGCATAAGCCTCGACGCCCACGCCATTGAACACCGCCGAGCCGGCGACGAGAACGTCGGCGCCCGCCTCGACGATTGCGGTCGCCGTCTGCGACGTGACGCCGCCGTCGACCTCGAGAAAAATCTTCCGGCGGCCGATCAGTTCGCGGATGCGGCGGATCTTGTCGAGTTGCGAGCCGATGAAGCTCTGCCCGCCGAAACCGGGATTGACGCTCATCACCAGAATGAGATCGACGTCGTCCAGCACATATTCGATCGCCTTCTCGCTCGTTCCCGGATTGAGCGACACGCCGGCCCGCTTGCCGAGCGCGCGGATCGATTGCAGCGAGCGGTGCAGATGCGCCCCCGCCTCCGCATGGATCGTGATGATGTCGGCGCCGGCTTGCGCGAAAGCTTCGATATAAGGGTCGACGGGCTCGATCATCAAATGCGCGTCGAACACGCGATTCGTATGTGGGCGCAGCGCCTTCACTACGCCGGGGCCGAATGTGATGTTGGGCACGAAATGCCCGTCCATCACATCGAGGTGAATCCAGTCGGCGCCCGCCTCCGCGACGTCCCGGACCTCCTCGCCGAGGCGCGCGAAATCGGCGGAGAGGATCGAAGGGGCGATGATGACGTCGCTGTTCATGCTCGCGGCTCTCCCGCTTGCTCGAACACCCGGCTCGCGAGAATGTCCGAAGCTTCGATGGTGATCAGATCCTTCGCCGTCACCGCGACGCCCGTCGTCGCGACGAGTCGACCGGCCTGGCGCAGGCGGGCGCGATCCAGAGCGTTGCGGATCGAGCGCGCGTTGGAGAAATGCGGCAGCCTCCGGCGCGCGTCTATATAGCGCTCGAAGGCCGCGCGCGCCTCGGGGCTGAACCGATAATTCTGATCCTTCAGCATCAGCTCGGCGATGTTCAGCAATTGCGCCGAGTCATAGTCGGGAAAGTCGATGTGATGGGCGATACGCGAGCGGAAGCCCGGATTGCTCTTGAAGAATGTCTCCATTCGATCGGCATAGCCGGCGAGAATGACGACGAGATCCTCGCGCTGGCTTTCCATCGCCTGCAGCAGGATTTCGATCGCCTCCTGGCCATAGTCGCGTTCGTTCTCGGGCCGATAGAGATAATAGGCCTCGTCGATGAACAGCACGCCGCCCATCGCCTTCTTCAGCATGTCCTTGGTCTTGGGCGCTGTGTGGCCGATATATTGGCCGACGAGATCGTCGCGCGTCACGCAGACGAGCTGCCCGCGCCGCACGAAGCCCAGCCGGTGTAGAATCTGCGCCATGCGCAGCGCCACCGTGGTCTTGCCGGTGCCGGGATTGCCGGTGAACGACATGTGCAGCGTCGGCGCCCGGCTCGTCAGCGCCAGTCTCTCGCGCACGCGTTCGACGAGCAGCAGCGACGCGATTTGCCGAATGCGTCGCTTGACCGGCGCGAGGCCGACGAGCTCGGCGTCGAGCTCGCCGAGCACCTGCTCTATGCCGGAAGATTTCAACTCCGCCGCGAGATCGATCACGTCCGTCGGCGGCCCGGCGTCGCTCGTCGTCATGTGGCGCGCCCCTTCCCCATGCGACTCTTCAATATCGCTCGCCTTCCGGCTTGTCGGCCGCATAGGCGATCGTCGTATAGCGCTGATTGCGGCCCTCCGTCTCCTGGCGCAGCAGGCGAAAACCCGGCTCTTTGGTCGGACGGCCGACGATGAAGGAGAGGCGCACCGATTCCCAGCCATGCGACGAATCGAAGGCGGAGATGCGGATGTAATGCTCGGGGAAGGCTTTGCGGCACGCTTGCAGCTCCCGCAGCACGGGCGCCGCGTCGCGCAAATCGAACAGCGGCGGGCCCCACATCTCCCAATAGGTGTTCCGCGGATGCGGATCGTCCGTATATTCGATGTTGACCGACCAGCCCTTGTCGATCGCATATCGGACCTGCGCCGCGATCTGCGCATCGGTCAAATCCGGCAGGAAGGAGAAGGCGCCTTGGGTGATACGCATGTCCGGGCCTCCTATGACACGCTCGGAGTGGCGACGAAATCCGGCGTATCGGTCGGCGTATAATCGAAGGTCACGTCCTTCCACAGCTCGAGCGCCTGGCGCAGCGGCGGACAGAATTTCGCGGCGTCGGCCAGAATGTCCGGCCCCTCGGAGAGAATGTCGCGGCCCTCGTTGCGGGCCAGAACCATGGCCTCGAGCGCGACGCGATTGGCCGTCGCGCCTTGCGCGATTCCCGCCGGATGGCCGATGGTGCCGCCGCCGAATTGCAGCACGACGTCATCGCCGAAGAGATCGATGAGCTGGTGCATCTGGCCAGCGTGAATGCCGCCCGAGGCCACGGGCATGAGCTTGTTCAAGCTCGCCCAGTGCTGATCGAAGAAAATCCCGTGGCCGAGATTTTGCGGCACGAAATCCTCGCGGCACAGATCATAATAGCCGCGCACGGCGGATGGATCGCCCTCGAGCTTGCCGACCGCCGTGCCGGCGTGGATATGATCGACGCCGGCGAGGCGCATCCATTTGGCGATGACGCGGAACGACACGCCATGCGACTTCTGCCGCGTATAGGTCGAATGGCCGGCGCGATGCAGATGCAGGATCATGTCGTTTCTGCGCGCCCATTTGGCCATGGACTGAATCGCCGTATAGCCGATGACGAGATCGATCATGACGATGACCGAGCCGAGCTCTTTGGCGAATTCGGCGCGCTCGTACATGTCCTCCATCGTCGCCGCGGTGACGTTGAGATAGCTGCCCTTGATCTCTCCCGTCGCCGCCTGCGCCTTGTTCACCGCCTCCATGCAATAGAGGAAGCGCTCGCGCCAGTGCATGAAGGGCTGTGAATTGATGTTCTCGTCGTCCTTGGTGAAATCGAGCCCGCCCTTCAGCGCCTCGTAGACGACGCGGCCATAGTTGCGGCCCGAAAGTCCGAGCTTCGGCTTCACCGTCGCGCCGAGCAGAGGGCGGCCGAATTTGTCGAGCCGCTCACGCTCGACGACGACGCCGGTCGCGGGGCCCTGGAAGGTCTTCACATAGGCGACGGGCAGGCGCAGGTCTTCGAGACGCAGCGCTTTGAGCGGCTTGAAGCCGAAGACATTGCCGATGATCGACGCCGCTATGTTGGCGATCGAGCCCGGCTCGAAGAGATCGAGATCATAGGCGATGTAAGCGAAATAGACGCCGGGCGAATTGGGCACGTCATCGAGGCGATAGCATTTGCCGCGATATTTTTCCGTCGCCGTCAGGCGGTCGGTCCACACCACCGTCCATGTCGCCGTCGAGGACTCGCCCGCGACGGCGGCCGCCGCCTCGATCGGGTCGACGCCGTCCTGCGGCGTCACCCGGAACAGCGCGATGATGTCCGTGTCCTTGGGCTCGTAATCGGGCTCCCAATAGCCCATTTTTTTATATTCCATCACGCCGGACTTGTAGCGGTCCTTCGCATGCGCGGCCTTGGGGATTTCGTTCATTTCCGCCTTCTTTCTAAAAGCAGGCTGGTCGACGGGCGTCAGCGTTGATCCGGCCAGAAGCCGGAGTCCGAAATCTGGTCGTAAGACCATGGGCATTCGGTCGGAAACGTCGTCTCGGAGAGCTTGGTCTCTTCCGCCGCTGCGATGATCGCATCCTGATAGGCCTCGCCGATCGCCTCCGGCAATTTGGCCTTCAGGCTCGGATTATCCGCCATATGTCTCGCGAGCTGGCGTCGCTGGATACGAATGGAGGCCTCCCAGCTCGATCCCCGCCCCTTCGGCTGGTGCCGCCATTTCAGAAGATGCAGCAGCAGGATCGTCAAGCGGCTCAAGAGCTCGCGCTTTTCGCTCCGGCCCATGCTCTCGATCTCCTCGGCGATATTCTCGATATCGGCCTGCGCGAGCTTGCCCTCGCGCAGCAGCGCCGCCTGCTCGTTCGCCCAGGCGTAGAAGTCCCGATCATAGAGTGCGCTCCGAGGCATTAGACCCTCCAATCCCTCGTCATTGCGAGGAGGCGAAGCCGACGAAGCAATCCAGAGCAAAAGGGCGGCGGCTGGATTGCTTCGCTTCGCTCGCAATGACGCCCGAGCTCTACTCGGCCGCCGCCTTCGCGCCGGCGATGCGCGGATCGAGCGCGCCGCTCGCATAGCGCTTGGCCATGTCCGCCAGCGGAATCGGCTTGATCTTGCCTGCCTGGCCCGCCGCGTTGAACTCCTCGTAGCGTTGCTTGCAGACCTTGCGCATCGCCTCCTGCGCGGGCTTCAGATACTTGCGCGGGTCGAACTCGCCCTTGTTCTTCAGCAGCGTGGCGCGGATCGACGCGGTAATGGCGATGCGACAGTCCGTGTCGATGTTGATCTTGCGCACACCGAATTTGATGCCGCGCTGAATCTCCTCCACCGGCACGCCCCAGGTCTGCGGCATCTCGCCGCCGGCCGCGTTGAAGGCATCCTGCAGCTCCTGCGGCACGGAGGACGAACCGTGCATGACGAGATGCGTATCGGGCAGGCGGCGATGAATTTCCTCCACCACATTCATGGCGAGGATCGCGCCATCCGGCTTGCGCGTGAACTTATAGGCGCCGTGCGAGGTCCCCATGGCGATGGCGAGCGCGTCGACCTTGGTGCGCGCGACGAAATCCTCTGCCTGGCCAGGATCCGTCAGCAATTGATCGTGGCTGAGCTTGCCTTCGGCGCCGTGGCCGTCCTCCTTCTCGCCTTCGCCGGTCTCGAGCGAGCCGAGCACGCCGAGCTCGCCTTCGACCGAGGCGCCGACCCAATGCGCGAGATCGACGACGCGACGCGTGACCGCGACATTATAATCGTAGCTCGCCGGCGTCTTGGCGTCGGCCTCGAGCGAGCCGTCCATCATCACCGAGGTGAAGCCGAAGCGAATGGCGCTGGCGCAGGTCGCTTCGCTATTGCCGTGATCCTGATGCATGACGAGCGGAATGTCGGGATACATGATCGCCAGCGCCTCGATCATCTTGGCGAGCATCACGTCATTGGCGTAGGAGCGCGCGCCGCGGCTCGCCTGAATGATGACCGGCGCCTCGACCGAGGCCGCCGCCTCCATCACCGCGAGGCCCTGCTCCATATTGTTGATGTTGAACGCGGGCACGCCGTAATCATGTTCGGCCGCGTGATCGAGAAGCTGTCGCAACGTAATGAGAGCCATATGACTTGATCCTCTCCAGTCGAAAACCTCAGGCGGTCTGCAACGCGTCCGCCGCTTTCGCGATCGCCTCGGCCGTGATGCCGAAATGCGCGTAGAGCTTGCCGGCCGGCGCGCTCGCGCCGAATCCCGTCATGCCGACGAAAGCGCCGCGCTCGCCGATCCAGCGATCCCAGCCGAAGCGCGACGCCGCCTCGACGCCGACGCGCGGCGCCTGGCCGAGCACGCTCTCGCGGTAGGACGCGGGCTGCGCCTCGAACAGCTCCCAGCACGGCATGGAGACGACGGCGACGCGCTTGCCTCTCGCCTGCAATAGATCGGCAGCGGCGAGCGCGATTTCCACCTCCGAGCCGGTGGCGAGCAAGGTCACGTCGCGCCCGCCCTCGGGCTCGCGCAGCACATAGGCGCCGCGCGCGCTGAGATTTTCCGTCACGGGCCGGTCGAGCGTCGCCAGATTCTGGCGCGACAGGCTCAGAACCGAAGGCGTCCCCTTGGCTGTCAGCGCGATCTCCCAGCACTCGGCGGTCTCGATGGCGTCGGCCGGACGAAACACGTACAAATTCGGCAGGGCGCGCAGGCCGGCGAGATGCTCGATCGGCTGATGCGTCGGGCCGTCTTCGCCCAGGCCGATCGAATCATGGGTGAGCACATAAATGACGCGCTGCCCCATCAGCGCCGACAGACGGATCGCGCCGCGCGCATAATCGGAGAACACCAGAAACGTGCCGCCATAGGGCACGAAGCCGCCGTGCAGAGCGATGCCGTTCATCGCCGCCGCCATGCCGTGCTCGCGCACGCCATAATGGATGTAGCGGCCGGAAAAATCTTCCGCGCTGACGGAGCCGAGGCCCTTGGTGATCGTGTAGTTGGAATGGGTGAGATCGGCAGAGCCGCCGATCGTCGCCCTCGTCGCCTCATTGATGACGGCGAGCGTCATCTCGGAGGATTTGCGCGTCGCGACCTTCGGCTTGTCGGCGGCGAGCCTGGCGCGGAACGCCGCCAGCGGCGCGGCCACCTCGGCCGCGATGTCGCCTTTCAGGAAACGCTCGAACTCCGCGCGCTTCGGCGAGGCGGCGAGACGCTTCTCCCAGGCGAGCCTCGCCCCTTCGCCACGCCGGCCCGCCTCGCGCCAGCCTTCGAGAATATCGTCCGGAATCTCGAAGGGCGCGTAGGGCCAGCCGAGCGCGGCGCGCGCGAGCTCGACCTCCGCTTCGCCGAGCGGCGCGCCATGCACGGATTCCTTGCCCTGCTTGCCGGGCGAGCCATAACCGATGACGCTCGCACAGGCGATGAGCGACGGCCGCCCATCCTCGCGCGCTTCGCTCAGCGCCGCCGCGATTTGCGCGGGGTCGTGCCCGTCGACGCGCTGGACATGCCAGCCCGACGCCGCAAAGCGCGCGAGCTGATCGGTCGAGGTCGACAGCGACGTCGGACCGTCGATCGAAATGCCATTGTCGTCCCACAGCACGACGAGGCGCGACAGCCGCAGATGGCCGGCGAGGTCGATGGCCTCGTGGCTGACGCCCTCCATCAGGCAGCCGTCGCCGGCCAGCACATAGGTGAAGTGATCGACGAGATCGTCGCCGAAACGCGCCGCCTGCAGCCGCTCGGCGATGGCGAGGCCGACCGCCGTGGCGATCCCCTGGCCGAGCGGCCCCGTCGTCGTCTCGACGCCGACCGTATGGCCGAATTCCGGATGGCCAGGCGTTTTCGAGCCGAATTGGCGGAACTGCTCGAGATCGGATTTTTCGACGCCCGGATAGCCGAGCAGATAGAGCAGCGCATAGAGCAGGATCGACCCATGGCCGGCCGACAGCACGAATCGGTCGCGATCCGGCCATTGCGGCGCGGCGGCGTCGAATTTCACGAACTGCTTGAACAGCACGGTCGCGACATCGGCCATGCCCATCGGCATTCCGGGATGGCCGGATTTGGCCTTCTCCACGGCGTCCATCGCCAGCGCCCGAATGGCGTTGGAGGCGCGGCGCTCGTCCTCGGAGGCGGCGATATCGGCGATACCCTCGAACACGTTCGACATATAAGGCTTCCTTTAGGACGCGCTTCTCTTGCGCTTCATGAGTTCCAGAATTCTCGGCGTGAGAATGAGCTGCATGGCGAGATCGAGCTTATTGCCCGGAATGACGATGGAGTTGGCGCGCGACATCCAGCTGCCGGCGATCATCGTCACGAGATAGGGAAAGTCCACGCCGCGCGGGTCACGAAATCTGATGACGACGATCGACTCGTCGGGGCTCGGGATCGAGCGCGCGACGAAGGGATTGGACGTGTCGACCGTCGCCGCCCGCTGGAAGTTGATGTCCGTCTCGGAGAATTGCGGGCAGATGTAATGCACATAGTCCGGCATGCGCCGCAGGATCGTCTCGGTCACGGCCTCCGTCGTATAGCCGCGCGTGTGCCGGTCGCGATGGAGCTTTTGCGTCCACTCCAGATTGATGACCGGCACGACGCCGATCTTGAGATCGGCGTAGCGCGCGACATTCACGTCGTCGGTGACGACCGCGCCGTGCAGACCTTCGTAGAACAGGAGATCGGTGTTGGCCGGCAGTTCCCGCCAATGCGTGAAGGTCCCGGGCGGCGAACCGAAGATCGCGGCCTCGTTCTCGTCATGCACATAATGGCGGTATCGGCCGGCGCCGGTCTCGCCATATTCCTTGAACAACGTCTCCAGCTCGCCGAGGAGGTTGGACTGGGGACCGAAATGGCTGAAATGCGAATTGCCCTTGGCCTGCGCCTCCGCCATGGCGATTTTCATTTCCTCGCGGTCATAGCGATGGAAGGAATCGCCCTCGATATAGGCGACCTCGACCTTCTCGCGACGAAAGATCTGCTCGAACGTCTGCTTGACCGAGCTCGTGCCCGCACCCGACGAGCCCGTGATCGAAATGATCGGATGTTTGATCGACATGGCGACGCTGACCGCTGGTTGATTTGGTCCGACCGGGCGCCACGGGCGATGAGCCGGATCCGGGCGCCGAGGGAAAGCCTACGCAATGGGCAATCATGGCGAAAAGGACGCCCGATCCGAGGTCCGTCGCTCCCGCGACGGGCTTCTAGCGTCCTCGCTTCCTCTCTCCTACAAGAAAAGACGGCTTTTTGCGCGGCCCCGGCGAAAAAAATCTCATATCCTCGGACGCAATTCGTCCAAGCCGATCGAATCGGGCCTGGAGAAAATAATAGATTATTTAATTTCAATATGTTGTACATATGCAGCGGACGGCGGCGCGTCTTCGGGACCCGTCTCCTTCCGCCGGCGCCGCTCAGGATGGCCGCCGCGCCCGGCAAATCTGTTGACGGCGCGCTTCAGTCGATTACACAGGGCTGCGCTCCGCGCCTTCTTTTCCCAGACAGGTGAGTTTCATGTCCACATCGATCGACGTCCTCGGCATCGGCAACGCCATTGTCGACACATTGGCCAGGGCGGAAGACGATGAACTGCATAGAGCCGGCCTGCGCAAGGGCGCGATGCAGCTCGTTGACGAGGCGCGCGCCGCCGAAATCTACGCCGGCATGGGCCCGACGACGGTCGTTTCCGGCGGCTCGGCCGCCAACACCCTGACCGGCGTCGCCGGCTTCGGCCTCTCCGCCGCCTTCATCGGCAAGGTGAAGGACGACGACGCCGGCCGCGAGTTCGCGCACGACATCCGCAGCGCCGGCGTCGCCTTCGACACGCCCTTCGCGAGCGACGGCGCGGCGACGGCGCGCTGCCTCGTGCTGGTGACGCCGGACGGCCAGCGGACGATGAACACTTATCTCGGCGCCTGCCAAGCCCTGGGACCGGACGACGTCGACGAGCGGCTGGCGAGCGCCGCCAAGATTCTCTACCTCGAAGGCTATCTCTGGGACCCGCCGGCCGCGAAAGAGGCGTTTCTGAAAGCCGCCAAGGCGAGCCGCGCCGCCGGCCGCCGCGTGGCGCTGAGCCTCTCGGACGCCTTCTGCGTCGACCGCTATCGCGGCGAATTCCTGCAGCTCGTCCGCGATCGCCTCGTCGACATCGTCTTCGCCAATGAGAGCGAGCTGCATTCGCTCTATGAGACGGCCGATTTCGAGACCGCCTTGCGCGCTCTCGCCGGCGAGCAAAACCTGCTCGGCGTCGTCACGCGCTCGGAGAAGGGCGTCGTCGTCGTCGAGGGCGAGACGAAGGTCGCGGTCCCGGCCTATCCGGTGGAACAAGTCGTCGATACGACCGGCGCCGGCGACCTGTTCGCGGCCGGCTTTCTCGCGGGCCTCGCGCGCGGCCTGCCGCACGCCGGCAGCGCCTCGCTCGGCGCGCTCGCCGCCGCCGAGATCATCTCGCATGTCGGCGCGAGGCCGCAGAAAGATCTGCTGCAGCTCGCGCGGGATCATGGACTGTTCGCCTGAGCTGCCGCCGCGGGCCTATCGTTCGCGGCGGCCGAAGGCGAAGCCCGGTCGCGCCGGACCCGGCCGGGCTATTTCCCCGCCAACCGATCCACGAGCTTTTGCGCCTCCTGCGTCAGCTCCGTGAAGAACGCCTCTTTTTTCGCCCGCTCGACGAAGCATCGGCGGAACGCCGCGCCGCCCTCTTCCTGAAGCTTCGAATATTTGTCGAACAGCTTTTGGTTCTTCTGATCGGACGCCCGGTAGGCCTCGAACGCCTCTTTCGCCTCGGCCTCATTGTCCTTCCAACCCTTCTCGCAGGAGGGGTCGGCGACGATCTTCGCCTTGGCCGGGGCGCTCGCGACGAATAATTTGCCCTCGCGCGCGACCGACACGATGATCTCGTTCGGAGCCGTCGCGCCGGCGTCGTCCTGACTGCGCAGATCGAGAAAGGCGACGACGACGCCGGCTTTGCCCGGCTTCTCGATCGGCAGGTCGGCGTATTTCGTGACCGCGGCGTCGGGGCTGACGGCCAAAGTGTAGAAGAACTCCGACTTCAGCGCCTGATCGAGCGTCCGCGGCGGCTTTTCTGGCTTCGACCAGGACTTTTGATGCGCCCGCAGCCAGCTCTTGAAGAGCGCCTCGGTCGAGATGAGGAGCTGTCCCTTTTCGTCGAAGGAATAGGTGAGCCCGTCCAGCGCGTCCGCGCCGATCTCGGCCGGAAAAAGCGTCTCCAGGCTGAGCTTGCCCGGCTCCGCGACGCCTTCGGCCCCGTGCGGCTCGATGACCCGGCGCAATTGCGTCTCGAACTCGCCGCGCGCGCTCTCCTCCTCCTTCGTCGCGCGATCGTCGACCTTGCCGGCGTCCTCGAGCTTCTTGAATTTCGTGAGATAGCGGTCGCGGGCGCTGAGATAAGCGTCTTCGGGAGAGGCGGCGTTGGCGACGATTGGAGCCAGCGCCAGGAGGACGATCGCCAGAAATTTCATGTCGATTCTCGCTGCCGAGTTTGAGGAGCGATCAGCGCCGCCCGACGGGCCCGCGACGTCATCGCAGATAATGGACCCCCAGCAATAGGATGGCCGACAACGCGATCAGGAACCACCGATCGGATCGCCGCCGCGACCGCGCCAGACTCTCGAGCGACTCCTCCGACAGACGAACGCCGCTCGCGCCCGCCGCCGCCAGATGCTCGACCGCCGCTTCCGCATCCGCCAGCAGCTTGGGTAATCGGCCGGCGAATTTCGCCACCTCCACCGCCGCCTTGCCGGCGTCCTCGATCTTGGCTTTGGGGCCGAGATTATCCTCGATCCAGCCGCGCACCACCGGGTCCGACGTTTTCCATATGTTGAGCGTCGGGTCGAGCGAGCGCGCGACGCCCTCGGCGACGACCATCGTCTTTTGCAGCAGGACGAGCTCGGTGCGCGTGCGCATGTCGAACAGCGCCGTCACCTCGAACAGCAGCGTCAACAGCCGCGCCATCGAAATATCCTGCGCGTTGATCGTGTGCAGCGGCTCGCCGATGGCGCGCAGCGCTTGCGAGAACTCCTCCACCGAATGGACGGGCGGCACATAGCCGGCCTCGAAATGCACTTCGGCGACGCGCTTGTAGTCGCGGTTGATGAAGCCGAACAGGATTTCGGCCAGGAAGCGCCGCTCCTTGAAGCCGAGCCGCCCCATGATGCCGAAGTCGATGGCGACGAGCCGGCCCCTTCTGTCGACGAACAGATTGCCCTGGTGCATGTCGGCGTGGAAAAAGCCGTCGCGCATCGCCGTGCGGAGGAAGGACTGCAGCACCTTGCGGCCGAGGTCTTTCAGATCGTGGCCGAGCTGCTCGACCTTGGCGATGTCCGACAAGGGCGCGCCGTCGATCCATTCGAGCGTCAGCACCTCGCGCGTCGTGCGGTCCCAATCGACGCCGGGCGCGCGAATGTCCGCATCGCCCGCCACATTGTCGCGAAACTCGGAGGCAGCCGCCGCCTCGAGACGAAAATCCGTCTCGAGCTTGACCGAGCGCGCCAGAGTGTCGACGACCTCGACGAGGCGCAGGCGCCGCGCCTCCGAAGAGACGCGCACGGCGGCGCGCGCCAGAATATACATGTCGGACAGATCGCGGCGGAACTGCCGCTCGACGCCCGGCCGCAGAACCTTGACGGCGACCTTGCGCTCGCCCTCCGCATAGGCGACGCGGGCGGCGTGCACCTGCGCGACGGAGGCGGCGGCGACCGGCTCGCCGAAGAAAAGGAAGATTTCGTCGATCTTCTTGCCGAAGGCCTTCTCGATGATGGCGACGGCCTGGACGCGGCCGAACGGCTCCATGCGGTCCTGCAGCGCGGTCAACGCGTCGGCGATCTCGCCGCCGACGACGTCCGGGCGCGTCGCCAGGAACTGGCCGAGCTTCACATAGGACGGGCCGATCTGCGAGAAGGAGCGGACGAGCGCCTGCGGCGCGCCGCCGCTGTCCCTTCGCGCGATGAGATTGGCGAGTCTCAGCGGAAATTGCAGGACGAGCGGCAAAAGAGCCGGATCGACGCCCTTGAAGACGCCTTCGCGCGCCAGGATGAAGCCGGCGCGCGCCAGTCTGAAGAAATGCCCGAAGCCTATGAGCACGAAGAACCGCCCTTGGTTTCGGGTTTAGAGCTTCCAGCCGGAATGGATCGCGACGACGCCGCCGGTCAGGCGCTCGAAGCCGGTGCGGCGGAAGCCGGCGCGGCGAATCATCCGCTCGAATTCGTCGGCGTGCGGAAAGCGCTGGATCGATTCGACGAGATATCGATAGGGCTCGGCGTCGCCGGCGACGAGCTTCCCGATCGTCGGGATGACATTGAACGAATAGGCTTCGTAGAGCTTGTCCAGCCCCGGCACGGCGACCTGCGAGAATTCGAGGCAGAGAAATCGTCCGCCCGGCCGCAGCACGCGATGCGCCTCGGCGAGCGCCGTCTCGATGCGCGGCACGTTGCGAATGCCGAAAGCGATCGTATAGGCGTCGAAGCTCGCGTCCGGGAACGGCAGGGATTCGGCGTTGGCCTGGACGAACTCGACCTTGGCGCGCAGGCCGCGCTCGACGGCGCGGTCGCGGCCGACGTCCAGCATGTCGCCATTGATGTCGAGAACGACGATCTCGGCGTCGGCGCCGGCGCCTCGAGCGATGCGAAAGGCGATGTCGCCCGTGCCGCCCGCGACGTCCAGATGGCGGAAGCCCTCGCGATTGCCGGGGCGCACCTTGGCGGCGAACACGTCCTTCCACAGCCGATGGAGGCCGCCGGACATGAGATCGTTCATCAGGTCGTAGCGGCGCGCCACTTTGTGGAAGACGTCATCCACGAGGCCTTGCTTTTCATGGAGACCCACTTCGGCGAAGCCGAAATGCGTCGAGGTCTCGCGGTCGGAACTCATTTGAGAGATGCTCACGTCAGAGGGCGTTCGAGGGGGCGATATAACGCGCCGCGTCGGCTATGGCTATGGCCGGGGTCTCGGCAGGATCGAAAATGCGGAAAACGTGATATCTTCCGCCGGCCCCTCCCCAACCCTCCCCCGCTGGCGCGGGAGAGGGAGCAGATCTCGCCTTACGGCGGGCGCGGCGCGCCATGCCGATCGCCAAGGTCCCTCTCCCGCGGAGCGGGGGAGGGACGGGGAAGGGGCGCAGGGGAGCTTTCAGAGAGATAGTATGTCCAACAGGATCAATGTTCTAGATCATGGATTCGTGCGCCTCGTCGATTCGATGGGCTCCGACGTTTCGATCGTTCGCGCCGCCCGCGTCTCCTATGACGCCGCCTGGCGGGCCGGCGACGACACGGGCTCCGACGCGCGCCTCGTCAATTATCTCTGGAAACACAGGCACACGACGCCCTTCGAAGCGGTCGAGTTCCAGTTCGAGGTGATGGCGCCGATTTTCGTCTTCCGTCAGTGGCATCGCCATCGCACCTGGACCTACAACGAACTCTCGGGCCGCTACCGCGAATTGCCCGAGGTCTTCTATGTTCCGAACCCCGAGAACATCGGCGAGCAGGCGGTCGCCAACAAGCAGGGCCGCCAGCCGGGCGGCGATCTCGCCGCGCGGCGCGAGCAGGCGGAGCGGCTGCGCGCGGCCTGCGAAGAGGCCTTCGGCGCCTATCGGCAATTGCTCGAGGCCGGCTGGCCGCGCGAGCTCGCCCGCGCCGTCCTGCCGCTCTCGACCTACAGCCATATGTTCGCCAAGACCAATCTCCTGAACCTGTTCAAATTCCTGTCGCTGCGCGGCGACGCCCACGCGCAGTACGAGATCCGCGTCTATGCCGAGGCGATCGCCACGCTCGTCGAGCCGATCGTTCCTGTGGCCTTCGCCGCGTGGAAATCGTCGCAGGACTGACCTTCCATGCCCGAACTGCCCGAGGTCGAAACTGTCCGGCGAGGATTGGAGTCCGTCTTCACCGGCTCGACCATCGAGCGCGTCGAGCAGAAGCGCGCCGACCTTCGCTTTCCCTTTCCCGAGGACTTCGCCAGCCGGCTCGCAGGGCGACGCGTCCTCGCGCTCAGGCGTCAGGCGAAATATCTCATCGGCGAACTCGACGACGCGCAGGCGCTCGTCATGCATCTCGGCATGAGCGGCTCGTTCCGCATCGACGACGCGCCGCTCGGACGTTTCCACCACACATGCCTCGTGAACCGCGCTCACGACCATGTGGTGCTTCATTTCGCGAGCGGCGCGCGCGTGATCTACAACGATCCGCGCCGCTTCGGCTTCATGTTGCTCGCGCCGCGCGCCGATTTGCCCCTGCATCCGCTGTTCGCCCGCCTCGGCGTCGAGCCGCTCGGACCGGACATGAGCGCCGAAGTTCTGGCGGCGGCGCTCGCCGGCCGCAAGGCGCCGCTGAAGACCGCGCTGCTCGACCAGAAGACGATCGCCGGGCTCGGCAATATCTATGTCTGCGAGGCGTTGCATCGGGCCGGCCTGTCGCCTCTGCGCGCGGCGGGCGATCTCGTCACCGCCAGGGGAAAGCCGAAGCGCGCGCTCGTCGACCTCACCCAGGCGATCCAGGAGGTGTTGCGCGAGGCGATCGAAGCAGGCGGCTCGAGCCTGCGCGACCACCGCCAGACGGACGGCTCGCTCGGATATTTCCAGCATTCCTTTCGCGTCTATGATCGGGAGGACGCGCCCTGCCCGACGCCGGGGTGCCGGGGCCAGATTTCGCGCGTCGGCCAGGCGGGGCGCTCCACCTTCTTCTGCCGCCACTGTCAGAAATGAA
>PQAN01000418.1 GCA_003105285.1 Methylocystaceae bacterium | reverse complement strand
GATCTCGACCGCCAGATCGGCGCTTCGGGCGCCACCTGGCTCGATCACCGCCTCGTCGAGCGCACGCCGACGCCGCTCGCCATGGGCGGATTCGGCGGCGAGGTCCGCGAGGCCATGAAAGCGCGCGCCGAACATCTCATCGCAGAAGGGCTGGCGCAGCGCCGAGGCGGGCAGATTATTTTCCAGCGCGACTTGCTTGCAACGCTGCGCGGCCGCGAGCTGAATGACGCCGCTGCGAAGCTCTCGGCCGAGACCGGCCTTCCGTGCACCCAGGCCACGGCGGGCAATCAAATCTCTGGAGTCTATCGCCAGCGCCTCGCGCTCGCTTCCGGGCGCTTCGCCATGATCGACGACGGTCTCGGCTTCCAGTTCGTTCCGTGGTCGCCGACGCTCGAGAAAAAGCTCGGTCAACACGTCTCGGGGATTACGCGAGACGACGGCGGCATCGAATGGAGCATCGGCAGAAAGCGAGGACTCGGCCTATGACGATCGGCGAGCGTCGAGCGACGATCCACGACGCCATTATTTTTTCGTCTCGGTTCGCCACGCTACGATCGCGACGCGAATACGCTTGAATCTGCTCGAACCGCATCTTTGTCTCGACGCCTTGCTCTATTCGAATGGAGGCGTCCATGTCGGCCACAAGGATTCTCTGGGGCCAGATCCTCGTCGTATCGCTCATCGTGCTGACGACGATATGGGCGGCGACCGAATGGACGGCCTGGCGCCTCGGCTTCCAGCCGCAGCTCGGACATCCCTGGTTCGAGCTCTCCCACTTCCCTTTCTATCCGCCGCCCGCCTTCTTCTGGTGGTGGTATGCCTTCGACGCCTATGCGCCGTCGATATTCGTGGAAGGCGGTTATATCGCAGCTTCCGCGGGACTCCTCTCGATCGCGGCGGCGATCGCCATGTCGATCTGGCGCGCGCGCGAGGCCAACGACGCTGAGACCTATGGCTCCGCTCGCTGGGCGCGGCCCGACGAGATGAAGGCCGCCGGCCTGCTCGGCCCCGACGGCGTCGTGCTCGGCCGGCAGGAGACCTCATATCTGCGGCACGACGGACCGGAGCATGTCCTCTGCTTCGCCCCGACGCGATCCGGCAAGGGCGTGGGCCTCGTCGTGCCGTCGCTGCTGACCTGGCCGGGCTCGGCGATCGTCCACGACATCAAGGGCGAGAACTGGCAGCTCACCGCCGGCTTTCGCGCGCGGCACGGCCGCGTCCTGCTGTTCGATCCGACCAATGGCGCCTCGGCCGCCTATAATCCGCTGCTCGAAGTGCGCAAAGGCGAGTGGGAAGTCCGCGACGTGCAGAATGTCGCCGATGTTCTCGTCGATCCGGAGGGGTCGCTGGAGCGCCGGAACCATTGGGAGAAGACCAGCCACTCGCTGCTGGTCGGCGCCATCCTCCATGTCCTCTATGCCGAAGCCGACAAGACGCTCGCCGGCGTCGCCGCCTTCCTCTCCGATCCGAACCGGCCGATCGAGACGACCTTGCGGGCGATGATGACGACCCGGCATCTCGGCGACGCCGGTCCTCATCCCGTCGTCGCCTCCGCAGCGCGCGAACTGCTCAACAAATCCGACAATGAGCGTTCGGGCGTTCTGAGCACCGCCATGTCGTTCCTGGGACTCTATCGCGATCCCGTCGTGGCGAAAGTGACCCGGCGATGCGACTGGCGGATCGCCGATCTCGTCTCCAATCCGCGTCCGGCCACGCTCTACCTCGTGGTGCCGCCCTCGGACATCAGCCGCACCAAGCCGCTGATCCGACTCGTGCTCAATCAGATCGGACGACGCCTGACCGAGGAACTAAGGCCCACGGGTCGCCGTCACCGCATGCTGCTGATGCTCGACGAATTCCCGGCGCTCGGACGGCTCGACTTCTTCGAGAGCGCCCTGGCGTTCATGGCGGGCTATGGCATCAAGAGCTTCCTGATCGCGCAATCGCTGAACCAGATCGAGAAGGCCTATGGCGCGAATAATTCCATCCTCGACAATTGCCATGTGCGCGTGTCCTTCGCCACCAATGACGAGCGGACGGCAAAGCGCGTGAGCGACGCGCTCGGCGCCGCGACCGAGATGAAGGCGATGAAGAACTATGCCGGGCATCGCCTTTCGCCTTGGCTCGGTCATTTGATGGTGTCGCGGTCCGAGACCGCGCGCCCGCTCCTCACCCCCGGCGAGATCATGCAGCTTCCGCCATCCGACGAGATCGTCATGATGTCGGGCCTGCATCCGATCCGCGCAAAGAAAGCGCGCTATTATGAGGACCGCCGTTTCGTCGAGCGGATTCTGCCGCCGCCGAAAGAAACGCCCCAAGCGCCTCGACCGGATGACTGGTCGCCTCTGCCGATTCGGACGCCGTCCGCAGACCTAGTCATGCGGTCGACCGCCGAGGACGAGGCCAATGGCGGGTTGCGACGCGAGCCGGAGCTGCCCGATCATGTGGCGATCGTGAAGGAGACGACGCCGTCGCGTCGGGAGAGAAACGAATTCTCCATCGTCGATGATACCCCCGAGCAGGCGGCGCGCCAGCAAGAGATCATCCGCCAGCGCATGAGTGGCGTCGCCCGCCAGGGCGCAATGGACCCGGCCGACGGCCTCGATCTGTAGGAGGCCATGATGCGCGACCGCCTCAATGTCTCGCTTCCCGTGGAGATGATCGCGAGGATCAACGAGCTCGCCGCGCAGAAACGTCTGACGCGCTCCGCTATCGTCGAGGCTGCGGTCGCATCCTTTCTGTCGCCGGACGGCGCAGATCGCATGGAGGCCGCTTTCACCCGGCGGCTGGACCGACTGACGCGTCAGGTTCAGCGACTCGAACGCAACAGCGGCCTCACGACCGAAGCGCTCGCGCTGTTCGTTCGCTTCTGGCTGACCGTCACGCCGCCCTTGCCGCCGGAGGCGCAGGCCAGCGCCCAGGTGAAAGGGCGCGAACGCTACGAAGGCTTCATCGAGGCGTTGGGGCGGCGTCTCAATCAGGGACGGACGCTGATCGACGAGATTCCGAGGGACATGCTCAGCGCCGAGCCGCCGGAAGAAAATTCAAAGCAATCTCGGGATTAGCAATCTCTCCCCAATGCTTGGAGGATGAATTCGACTCTTTCGCCCACAGCGAACTTTGGCAAGATCGCGACCTCATAGCCGAGGCTGGGATAGACCTCGAGAAGATGATGATATTCGACCACAGCAGCGTCAAAACCATGACGTCGCTCGTCATCGATGACGTGGATCTCAGGCCACGGCGGGGCCAGGAATACACATCGATGATAGCGATGCGACTGATCGAGTTTCGTCGACACGGGCTCGCCCGTCACGCGCTCGAGGCCCGCCGCGGCGTCTATCAGACTTCGATCAAAGAAGACCCACCCTTCGAGGCCGCGGGCCTCCGCACGGTCAGCTAGAGCCAGTTCGACGGCACGACGCAGGAAGGCCGTCTCGTCCACCCATGGAAGCGCTGCGCCGCCATTTTGTAGCTCTTCTCGCACGACCCTCCGACCGGGCTCCTCGACCGTTGAGTAGCCACGCTTTCGAAGCTCGGCGAGCAAGGTCGACTTTCCGCCCCCGGAGCATCCCGAAATCACGACGAATCTGTTCATCTCGTAACCTTCCTCACTCCGACCCACGACAATTCCAATATTTGCTCGCCCTCTCGTTCCGTCGCGCGCAAGTATTTTTTCTCCACACTACGACGGGCTGCTACGATGATCGAACCCTTGTTGATTACTCCGGTTCCTTGCCTTTTCTAATCATCCCCGCAGCCGATCGCCTTCGCGCGATCGACTGAAGCGGGGGCAATCTTGACGGCTTCTCTTCTCCATTCGCAGGCATACGCACGCGGCGCGCGCATGCTGCGCACGGCGCTCGGACCGGCCGTCGCGAGCTTTCTCGAAGACCCTACCGTCGTCGAGGTGATGCTCAATCCGGACGGAAGGCTCTGGATCGACAGATTGTCGAGCGGCCTCGAAGATAGCGGTTGCAGAATGTCGGCGGCCGACGGCGAGCGCATCGTGCGGCTCGTCGCTCATCATGTCGGCGCCGAGGTGCATCCCGGATCGCCGCGCGTCTCGGCGGAATTGCCCGAGACGGGAGAGAGGTTCGAAGGGCTGCTTTTTCCCGTCGTGGCGGCGCCCGCCTTCGCGATCCGAAAGCCTGCCATCGCGGTGTTCACGCTCGCCGACTATGCGCGCGCCGGCGTCATGACGTTAGCTCAGGCCGAGGCGCTGCGAAAGGCCGTCGCGGATCGGAAGAACATTCTCGTCGTCGGCGGCACATCGACCGGCAAGAC
>PQAN01000417.1 GCA_003105285.1 Methylocystaceae bacterium | reverse complement strand
ATGTTCCGCCGGATCGAAGCCGAACAGGCGCTCGCGATCGCCGAATATGACGGCCCCCGTCGTGAGCATTTCCGTGTACAGGCGCGCGCGCCGCGACAGCAGCCGATGGAAGCGCCGGCAATGCCTGTCGGTCCAATCCATCATGGGCGCCACGGAGAATCTAACATCTTGATATGTAATAGTTTTCATTTTTGGCTCAGGAGCATAGGTCGTGTCGTATGCACTCCCCTTTGCGTCTCGATACGACACTTTTCGCTCGTTTTCGACCTCTCGGTGCACACAGAGCGCACGCGCGATGGCGACGTTTGCGAAGCTCGAGTCCGATTCCTGGCTCGCTCGAGTTCGATGCAAAGGACAGGACGATGCCTTCATCGAACGGCTGTGGCGGTCGTTGAAGCATGAGGATGTCTTCGCCCGGCGGTTCGGAACAGGTCAGTTCCAACACTCTGGCGACGGTTCTGGCCGAAAGAGGAGCCCTGCCGGGCTTGCGCGTCTTGTCGCGCGAGAGCCCATCGACGCCTTGCTCGCCGTATGGCTGTTGCCAGCCTCAGCCGGGAGGGGGCGGCTGGCCCCGGCTCTGCGCGCGACTTCCGCGACCGGCCATCGCTCGGCCGAGAAAATGACGATCTCCGCGCGTTGTACATGTTTGAGCGGACGATTTCGATCGCCGATGATGGCGAGCAAGCGCTCGCGACCTTCGGCCGCGACAATGACGCTGACTGTCTGGGCCAGACCACCAGATTCACACATCTGGCGCAGCGTGTGAATCCTATGTCAGCATCACTGAGCTAGAGTCGTCCAGACGCAAACGGTTCGATCCAGACATCCTAACGGGAGAATGTATCGGCAGTCGGTTGGGGGGGGGGGCTGTGAACTCTAGCTCAACATGCTTTGCTGCAGCTGCAGGAGTGGCCGCTTCCAGGCTCGCCACAAGAAGATTCGGGCTGAGCGAGTATGAAGTTGAAGCCGAAATTCTCGGCGTCTTCGGAATAATCAACGGTCGCGCCTCTGAGGATGTTCATCGACGGCTCGTCGACGAAGACGCGGACGTTGCGGATTTCGATGACGACATCGTCGTCTCTCGGCTCCTGCTCGAAGCGCATGGCGTATTTTGGACCGGAGCAGCCGCCGGCCTCCGCCATAATGCGAACGCCATGTCGGGTCTTGTCGTTGAGCTTCATAGAATTCTCGATGGCCGTTACGGCGGGACGTGTCAGGATCAGCATGGCAGGCTTTCCTCAGGCTTTGACGCAGGTGTTTTCGACCGGGCAGACATCGACGCAGCGGGGCGGATCGCCGTCGCATTCCGTGCATTTGGCGGCCTCGATCACATAGGTGTCTCCCTTCATGCGAATGGCACCGTTGGGACATTCGAATTCGCAGGCGCCGCAGGCGGAACATTGCGACGCGACAATCTTGTAAGCCATTTTACCTCTCCCATCGTGGTTGCAAGGATCAAGCGTCGGCGGGCGCGCCCTCTCGGCGCGCGGCATAGAGCGCGGCGATGGACGGCTCGATGAATTCATAGGCGTAGGCGTCRCTGGGCTCGATGCCGGCCTCCTTCAGCTCGGCCTTCGGGCAGCCGCCGATTTTCGCGCAAAGCAGAACATCGACGTCTCGCAGCAGTTCGATGATCCCGCCGAGCGCCGAATCCTCGCCGAAACCGCCCTGGCAGTAATGATCGTCGATTTTGCGCGCGCCGAGGAAGCGCACGCCGGCGCCGTCCACGCGATAGATCTGAAATTCCTTGGCGTGGCCGAAATGTTGATTGATGAGGCCGTCGCCCTTCGTCGCCACGGCCACTGTCACGACCCGCGTGTCGGGCGGCGTCTCCTCGAGGAGAGTCGCAGCGGCCGCCTTGGCGACGCGATGCGCCTCGCGTTTGCGCTCGATCTCCTCGCGATAGGTTTCGCGCTGGGAGAAATCGACCTCGATCGTTTCGGGCAATTTGTCGAGAGTGAATTCCTGGCCGCGGTCCTCGCCGAGCAGGCCGACGGCGTCGGCGCGGCATTGACGACAATGACGCATCATTTTTGCGCCGCCTTCGCAGGCGTCCTGCACTTTCTTCAATTCCTGCGCGGTGGGGCCGCGCTGACCGTTCAGGCCGAAATAGGTCCCGTGCGCGGGATCGGAAATGAGCGGCATGATGTTGTGCAGGAAGGCGCCGCGCGCCTTGACCTCGCGGTTGACCTCGATGAGATGCTCGTCGTTGATCCCCGGGATCAATACCGAATTGACCTTCACCAGCACGCCGCGCGCGGTGAGCATTTCGAGGCCGAGCATCTGTCGCCGATGCAGGATTTGCGCGGCTTCGACGCCCGAATAGCGTTTATGCTCGAAGAAAATCCATGGATAGATCTTCGCGCCGATTTCGGGATCGACCATGTTGATGGTGATCGTCACATGGTCGATGTTCATGTCGACGATCTCGTCGACATGGTCGGGCAAGGCGAGGCCGTTGGTCGAGATGCAGAGCTTGATGTCGGGCAATTGCCGCGCGACCAGTTCGAACGTCTCCTTGGTATGGCGCCAGTCGTAGAGCGCGTCGCCCGGCCCCGCTATGCCGAGCACGGAAAGCTGCGGCACGCTCTGCGCGACGGCCAGGACCTTGCGCGCCCCCTGTTCCGGCGTGAGGCGCTCGGAAACCACGCCCGGACGGCTCTCATTAGCGCAGTCATATTTGCGATTGCAGTAGTTGCACTGGATGTTGCACGCCGGCGCCACGGCCACGTGCATACGCGCGAAATAATGGTGGGCCTCCTCGGAATAGCAGGGATGGTCCTTGACCTTTTCCCAAATCTCCGGCGCGAGCTCGTCCGAGCCGGCGGAGGAGCCGCAAGCGGACGAGGAGCAGCCGCCCGACTTGGCCGGCTTCGCTCCCCGCCCATCGGCCGTTCGCATCAGATCTTCGATCGTTATCATCGGCTGGTCCTCATAGATGTCTTTAGCCCTGCGGCGTTCGGCTCCGACGCCGGACGGCTGGCGAGAGACTGTTTGCGGTGAGCGAGATCGCGTTGAAGAGCGTCGCCTTTCTCAGGTCGTTATGGGAACGACCATGACGGGTTGGTCCAGAACCTGCAGCAATTTGCGCCGGATGGAGCCGAGCGTTTGCCCGGCGAGCGCGCAAGTGAGGCATTTGCCGGTCAAGCGCACTTCGACGCGCTGGCCTCGCAGGCCGAGGAACTCGATATCGCCCCCGTCGGCCTGAATTCCCGGCCGCGCCTCGGCGATGATCTGCGCGATGATCCGTAGTTTTTCGTCGTCGGACATTGCAATCCGTTTGCTTGCATCGGTAGAAGACATCGATGGCGCATCCATTCGAGACGACATTGCAGGGACCTCGGCTGTTCACTCCAATTCCTCGATCGAGGCGACGAGTTTCCGACTCTCGGTCGTCTGCGGCGCAGGCGGCGGCGTCGAGGCGCCGGCTTTCTTCTTCGCCTTGTCGACCCAGGGCAGGCCGCCATAGACGAGCGCGAGGCTCACTTCGTTGAGCAGGTCGAGAATGTCGTGGCCTTCGTCGACGATGATCGGCTGAATGCCGGCCAGCATGAGCCGACGGATCGAATTGCTGCCGATGGAGGCGGCGTAGACCGCCGCGCATCCATCGACGAATTCGAGTTTCGGAATGACCTTGTCATCTATCGTGCCGGTCATGCCGGTGCGGCCCGTCTCTCCGACCTGTTCCGCCTTGAAGAATTGCTGGACGCCGACGAGATCGGCACGACCGGGCGAAACGTCGTAGACGACCAGTCTCTCGGCCCCGCCGAAATGCAGGTCGACTTTTTGTTGGTCTGTCGAGGCGAAAGCGATCTTGAGCATGGGTCATTCCGCCGCTTCGCTGCGATAGCGCGACACATACGGCCGCAATTCTTGATAATGATTCGAGAGAAGATTGGCGGCGGAGAAGATCAGCCGGCGCGTCCCGCCATAGCCGATCCAGGCGTCCGCATGAGCGCCATAGGCGTCGTAGACGGGGAAGCCGGCGCGCAGCAGAGCCGCGCCCGTGCGGCGGGCGATCTCGGCTCCATGCGAGTTCGCGACGATGAGATCGATCTCGCCCTCGCGCACGAGCGTCTCGAAATCCTCGAGATCTCCGATGACGACCGAAGCGATGGGCAAATCCTCTAGACGCGGAGCCTCGGCCGAGGCCACGGCCGCGACGACATGCGAACCCATTCCGTGGAAGAAGCAGGTCAAGGCTCCCACGAGATCGGCGTCGCCGGAGACGCCGATTTTCGCGCCGCCGAACTGAAACTGACAATCGACCATGGCGTCTGTGAGCTGGCTCCGCTTGCGTTCGAATTGCGGCGGAACGGCCATGCCGGAGATGTCCGACAGCGCTCGAGTGAAGGCGTCGCAATCGTCGATGCCGATCAATTGATCGAAACGCCAGTCGGAGACGCCGGTCTGTTCCTTCAGGAGGTCGGCGGCGCCGCAGAGCGAGCGGCCGATGACGAGAGTCGCGACCGATTCCCCCATCGCCTCGATTTCCGCTCGCGCGGTTCCGCCATAGGTCAAAGTGGCGTAGCCGGCATCGATCAAATGGCCGTCGAGCGACGATCCGATGTCGGGCAGGACGATGGGCGTGAGGCCGAAGGCTTCGATCCATGCGCGCAGCTCTTCGAGATCGCCCGGCGTCAGCGAAGCGGAAGCGAGCACATTGACATGGCGCGACTTCTTTCGCGCGATCGGCCGTCGTGGAACCAGCGTGCGGATCATCGCCTCGACGGAGGCGGAAAAGCCCGTCTCGAGGCAGCCGAGAGTGTCGCTGGCGCTGACCGGAACGATAGCGACGCCCGCAAATTCCGGATGTTTGCGACGGAATTCCTGGACGGTCCTCGGCACGTCCGCGCCCTGCATTTCCGACAGGCCGGTCGTGACGAGGCCGATGATTTTCGGTTCGTTCTTCGCGCAGATCGTGGCCAGCGCCTCGATCACATTGGCGTCCGCGCCGAGGATGGTCGTCGTCTGATCCATCGCCGTCGTCTGGAGCGGGATCGGTTCGTTGAAATGGCGCATGAAGAAGAGCTTGTTGAAGGACGTGCAGCCGCGCGCGCCGTGTTCGAGCGGCATACAATCCGCGAGGCCCATGAAGGCGAGCGAAGCTCCGATGGGCTGGCTGGCCTTGAGCGGATTGACCGCGAGCGGCTTCGTGGGGGTGAGGATTTCCGTCATGCCGACATTCCTCAGGCCACGGCCCGCGCCGGCTTGCGCTCGGCCCAGGCGGGGCGCGAGCGCACCTTCGCCCAGACGGGCGAATGAACCGCGTGATCGAGGTTGCGCGCGAGCTCGATCATACCGTCATAGGCGGCGTAGCCGATGCGGCGGACATGATCGATGTCGAGGAAGGGAATGCGCGATTTCAGCGTCGGATAAATGTAGCGGTCGCCGGCGATGAGAATGTCCGCCTCGCATTCGTGGTAGACGCCGATGAGCGCGGTCTGGTCATTGTCCGAGACCATGCGCGCATCGGGACCCATGAGTTCGCGGATGCGCGCCTTGTCTTCCTCCGTGGATTTTTCCGTGCCGGTCGCGACGACGATCATGCCGAGGTCCTGCATCGCCGACACCACCGACCAGGACTTGTATCCGCCCGTGAAGATCAGGACCCGCTTGCCGCTCAGTCTTTCGCGCAGCGGCGCCAGCGCGGCCTCGACGCGGGCTTCCTCACGCGCGATGAGAGCCTCGACGCGCGCGGACAGATCGGCGTCGCCGAGGAGGCGGGCAAATCCGCGAAAGGCTTCAGACGTATCTTTGACGCCGTAAAAACTGCCTTCGAACCAGGGGATCGAATAGTCGTCTTCCAGCTTGCGCGCGACATGCAGCATCGCCTTGGAGCAGACGACCATGCTCGCTTCGGCGCGGTGCATGGTCTGGACCTCGCGGAAACGGCTGTCGCCCGAAAAGCTGCACAGCACGCGGAGGCCGAGTTCGTCGAAGAGCGGCGACACGTTCCAGAACTCGCCGCCGACGTTCCACTCGCCTATCAAATTGACGTCATGCCGAACGACGCCGGGGATTTCCTTTTTCGGCGGCACGGGATCGGGCTCGCGCGTGCCGATGATGTGCTTGTATGCGGCATCGCCGGCGATGCGGTTGCCGAGATTCTTGTTTCCGTAGAAGCCGGCGCAATCGACCGGCACGACCGGCACGCCGAACCG
The DNA here is from genome assembly GCA_003105285.1 of Methylocystaceae bacterium. Taxonomy (GTDB): domain Bacteria; phylum Pseudomonadota; class Alphaproteobacteria; order Rhizobiales; family Beijerinckiaceae; genus Methylosinus. The sequence goes on along the minus strand of PQAN01000417.1, from coordinate 2,837 downwards.
TTGCGCCGCCGCTTTGGCTACGGCGTCGATATCGTCGCCCTGAAGCGCCGGGACGCATGTGTTGTAGACGAACACCGCCGCCGGCTCGTGCGTCTCGACCGCCTGGCGAATGGACTGGAAGAGGCGCTTTTCGCCCCGCCCCATGATGACGTCCATGTCGGAGAGATCGGTGGTCATCCCGATCCGATAGGTGTCCGGGCCTGACGAGCGCGTGCCGCGATTATCCCAGGACGAGCCGGCGCAACCGATCGGCCCGTGCACGATATGGGCGACGTCGGATACAGGAAGGAGCGCGTTGCGCGCGCCGTCGAAACAGCAACCGCCCTGCGTCGCGCCGGGAGCGGGCTTGGCGCAGCCAGACTTGGACTTCTTGTTGTGGGCGCAAGCGGTTTCGTTCATCAGCGCCTGAATTTCCTCGGGCTTCATGCCGGCCTCCGCAAATGTCTATGGTTGGATGTGCAAGGTCTAGGCCAGCACGCCGAAAGTCCATTAGGCCTTTGAAAGCGATAGTGATCGAATTCAGATTACGAAAATATGGGCGAACGCCTGAGTGCAAATCATCGGCCGACGCCGCTGTTTCGTACCGTTATGTACGTCGATTATATAAATCGTTCCTGGACAAGCGATATAGGATGTGTCTGAATACGGTTGAATTTCTACGGCATGGTCGTCGTTGTTTTCTTAAATATTTGATATTGGCACGAAAGTTGCACCCATTTCGGGTAGGCGCCCGTCGGCGCAGATTGGCGCTGGGCCGGGACTTTGACCTGCGCCTGTTTCAGGATCGGAGATCGCATGGGTCGGCGAGAGTCCATAATGACTTATAGTGACGACGATCTCGACGATTTCACGCATTGCTTCACCGGCGAATGCCGGATCAACGTGCTTCCGATACTCTACAAGATCAGTCAGGTGATTTCAGAAAGCGAGGACTTAGAACATTCGTTGGATATCATTATCAGCGTGATGCAGAGGCGCCTCAAAATTTTGCGCGGCGCTGTGACCCTCTATGACCGGGGGTCCGAGACGATCTTCATCCACCGCAGTTTCGGCCTCACCGACCAAGAGCGATCGCGCGGCGTTTACGCCCCGGGCGAGGGCATCACCGGCGAGGTCGTGGAATCGGGCCAGCCGATCATCGTGCCGCACCTCGGCGACGACGCGCGCTTTCTCGATCGCACTCAGACGCACAGAGGCGGCACGGGACTGAACGCCTCCTTCTTCTGTGTGCCGATCGTCCACGCCAAGAAAGTCTTGGGGGCGATCAGCGGAGAGCGGGTCTATCTCAATCGCCATCTGTTGAAGCAGGACATGGAGCTCGTCGCGACGCTCGGCTCCATGATCGCGCCGGCCGTCGAGCTGTATCTGCTCGAAAATTTTGAAAAGGTTCGCCTCGAGAACGAGAACCGGCGGCTGAAGAACGCGCTGAAGCAGAAATTCAAGCCGAGCAACATCATCGGCAATTCGAAGCCGATGCAAGAGATATACAGTCTCATCGAAAAGGTGTCCGCGACGAAGGCGACGGTGCTCGTCCTCGGGGAGAGCGGCGTCGGCAAGGAGCTGGTCGCGGGCGCGATCCACTACAACGGCCCGGCGGCGTCAGGACCTTTCGTCGTCTTCAACTGCGCGGCCTTGCCGGAAAGCCTCGTCGAAAGCGAATTGTTCGGCCATGAGAAAGGCGCCTTCACCGGCGCGGCGCTGATGCGGAAGGGCCGGTTCGAACTCGCCGATGGAGGAACGATCTTCCTCGACGAAGTCGGCGAATTGAGCTTGCCGTTGCAGGCCAAGCTGCTCCGCGTCCTGCAGCAGAAAACATTCGAGCGAGTCGGCGGGTCGAAGCCGGTGCGGGTCGATTTGCGGATTATCGCGGCGACCAATCGCAATCTGCCGGACATGATCGAGAAAGGGCAGTTCCGCGAGGATCTCTTCTACAGACTTAATGTCTTTCCGATCACGATACCGCCGCTGCGGGATCGCGGAAGCGACGTGATCCTCCTCGCGGATTATTTCGTCACGAAATGCGCGGCGGAGATGGGCAAGGAGATCAAGCGCATTTCCACTCCGGCGCTCAACATGCTCACGGCGTACCATTGGCCCGGCAATGTCCGCGAGCTGGAGAATGTCATCGAGCGAGCCGTCATTCTCTCCGACGACAGCGTGATCCATGGCTATAATCTGCCGCCGTCGCTGCAAACCTCCGCGGAGACGGGAACGAGCTTCGGCTGCGGGCTGGAAGCGAAAATTCAGGCGGTCGAATATGAAATGATCGTCGAGGCGTTGAAGACTCACAATGGGAACATGACCGACGCCGCAAAAGAGCTCGGGCTGACGCGCCGCATTCTCGGCCTGCGCATGGAAAAACACGGCATCAACTACAAGACCTACCGGCGCGCGACGGCCGGACAAGGAGCATGACATGGCTGAAATGACGGAAAATCAAACGTACAATCTGCTGTTGGCGGATATCGCCATGGCGGCGGCGATTTTGACGGCGGGATCGACATTCTCGCCGCCCGCCGATTACGTTCCCGGCGCCATTCGCGACACCTGGCTCGCGGAAGCGACGGACGAGGTGCTGATGCGTCGCGTGCTGGCGTTGGCCAATGCCGGCCTTGCGTCCTTACAGGGGGTCGACGCCGATCAGCTGCTGCTGGCCGCGCAGAAATATGGCGTGCCGATCGACACCGCGCTCGCGGATCGCATCGCCGATTTCTTCACCGCCAAGCGGCAGGCGCTCCTACGCTATCGGCGATGAGCAGACGCCTATCGCGGCGATAAAAAAACGGGCTCTTCGCAGAGCCCGATTTCTCATTTCGCGTCGAACGAGGCCGTCACAT
>PQAN01000416.1 GCA_003105285.1 Methylocystaceae bacterium | reverse complement strand
GCGCCGTGAAATGGATGCTCGCCACGAATCTCGCGCTCACGCTCTTTAGTGCTCGGAAAGCTTTTCTTGCACTAATAGCCGGACAATGCTGTTTGTTTCCGTAGCGCTCGGCCGAGCGCGGACCGTAGCAGACAGGCTCGCCAATGACGACATCCCTCATCCTCTACGGCCAAGCCGTGTCGTCCCGCCTTCTGCTCGGGACGGCGCGCTATCCTTCGCCCGCGATCCTCGCCGAGTCGATTCGCGCCGCGCGCGCGGAGATCGTCACCGTATCGCTGCGGCGCGAGGCCGGCGCGTCGCGTGCGGGCGAGAGCTTCTGGCGGCTCATCCGCGAGCTCGGCGTCGAAGTGCTGCCCAATACCGCCGGCTGCCGCACGGCCAAGGAAGCGGTCACGACGGCGCAAATGGCGCGCGAATTATTCGGCACATCCTGGATCAAGCTCGAGGTCATCGGCGAGGAGGATACGCTGCAGCCGGATGTGTTCGGCCTCGTCGAGGCGGCGCGCAGTCTCGCGAGCGACGGCTTCTCCGTCTTTCCTTATACGACCGAGGATCTCGTCGTCGCCGAGCGGCTGATCGACGCCGGCTGCCGCGTGCTGATGCCGTGGGCGGCGCCCATCGGCTCGGGACGCGGGCTCAACAATGTTTTCGGCCTGCGGGCCCTGCGCGCGCATTTTCCCGACGTTCCGCTCATCGTCGACGCCGGCATCGGCGCGCCTTCGCAGGCCGCCGCCGTCATGGAACTCGGCTATGACGCCGTGCTGCTCAACACCGCCGTCGCCAAGGCCCGCGATCCGGTGGCGATGGCGAAAGCCTTCTCCCTGGCGATCGAGGCCGGCCGCGCCGCTTATCTCGCCGGTCCGATGACGCCGCGCGACATGGCCGCTCCCTCGACGCCGGTCATCGGCCGCGCCTTCGACGAGGGCCGATCGGCGTGAGCGCTCTCGTTCTCGATCCCTTCTATCTCATCGTCGACGATGCGGCCTGGCTGCCGAGATTGCTGCCGGCGGGCGTGAAGCTCGTGCAATTGCGCGTCAAGGATCGCGCGGAGAGCGAATTGCGCGCACAGATCGCGCAGGCGCGCGATCTGTGCGCGGCGCATGGCGCGCAACTCGTCGTCAACGACTATTGGCGCATCGCCATCGACGAAGCTTGCGACTTCGTGCATCTCGGTCAAGGCGATCTCGACAGCGCCGACATCCCGGCCATTCGCGCGCATGGACTGCGCATCGGCGTCAGCACGCATGACGACGGCGAGCTCGAGCGCGCCTTGTCGCTTTCGCCCGACTATGTCGCGCTCGGCCCCATCTATCCGACGCTCCTGAAGCAGATGGCTTTCGCGCCGCAGGGGCTCGACAAGATCGGCGTCTGGAAGAAGCGTATCGGATCGATCCCGTTGGTGGCGATCGGCGGTCTGACGCCCGAGCGCGGCCTCGCCGCGCTCCACGCCGGCGCCGACAGCGCCTGCGTCGTCACCGATGTCCTTCGCGCCGGCGAGCCGGAACGCCGCGCCCGCGAATGGATCGAAGCGACGGCCGTATGGCGCGCGGGCGAGCCGAGGTGAAAGGCGCGCCCGCTGGCGGCGCATCATCACACATCCACCACGCATTGCGCGCGCCACCATCCCGGCCGATCCTCGACGACGGCGAGCTCGGTGAAGGTCGCGCCCTTCACCTCGACGCTCGGCGCATGACGCTCGCGCGACACGCGCTCTCCGCGCGCGACGGCCGTCAGCCGGTCGCCCTCGATCGTCACCGCGACGGCGCCGAACAGCATGTCCTCGTCGGCCATCTCGAACACGAGCGCATTGATGAGGTCGAAGAGCAGGATATCGAGCATCGGCGCCTTCGCCTCGATCCCGATCGGCCGCTCGAGCCGCACGAGGCGCGGGTCCGTCACGACGGCCGTCACGGCGAGCGCCGCCTGCTCGAAGGCGCTCGCGGGCGTCGGCCCGAAGCCGCGGACCCCGATGTCGGCGTCATGCGCGAAATGCTCCCAGCGCGGGGCGTCGTCTATGTCGGACAAGCGGCCGCCCTCCCGATCGAATGGGTTCAAGGCATCTTGGACTTCAGCCTGATCGTCTCGCCGTCGACGACGAATTCGCCGAAGCCGCGATGATGGATCGTCTTGGCGCCCTCACGCGCCGGATCGATCCATGCCTTCAACGCCTGAAGAACGAAAATGTCGAATTTGTTCACGAGCCGCGTGTCGACGACGCGGCATTCGAGATTGACGAAACATTCGGCGACGAGCGGCGCGGCGACACGTTCGGCCGCGACGCGCGTCAGATGGAAGGCGTCGAACTTGTCGACGTCGCGGCCGGAGCAATTGCCGACGCCGACGACGGCGGACGCGAGCTCGGCGGGCGGAATCGCGACGACGCATTCCTTCGTCGCCCGCAAGGCGGCGTGGCTGTAGTCGGCGCGGCTGACGACGCAGGCGATCGTCGGCGGCTCGAAGTCGACCATCATGTGCCAGGACATGGTCATGATATTGGCGCGCCCGCGGCGTGACGTCGAGAGCAGCACGACTGGGCCGGGCTCGAGCGTCCGATAGACCTCGGCGAGCGGCAGTTCTCTCATCCCTTTCGCGCTCATCGCCCTGAAGCTCCACATTTCGCGACCGGCGGCGCGGCGATTGGATAAGCTCGCGGCGCTGCTTATATGATGCAATCGGCAATCTATTGCTCGAACGAGGCGCAGGCCATGGACAAGCCGACAAAGGAAAGAGAATGGCGTTTCGACGTCGGTTATCTTCTCTTCGCGCTCGTCGCCATTCTCCTCATCCAGCAGGTGTGGACGGTCTATCGGCAGACGGAGGTCGTCCCTTATAGCGAATTCGCCGATCTGCTGCGCGAGAGCAAGATCGCCGAGGTGCAGGTCGGCAGCGAAGCGATCCGCGCGACGTTGAAAGAGCCCCTCCCCGACGGGCGGAAGCAGGTGCTCACCGTGCGCGTGCCGCCCGACATCGCCCAGGAGCTCGAAGCGGCCAAGGTCAAATATTCCGGCGCCGTCGAGCACACCTGGATCTCGACGTTGCTCTCCTGGATCGTGCCGGTCGCATTGTTCTTCCTCGTCTGGAGCCTCCTCACGCGGCGCATGGGGCAGGGCCTCGGCTCGATCATGTCGATCGGCCAGAGCAGGGCCAAAATTTTCGTCGAGAAGGACGTCAAGGTCGGTTTCGCCGACGTCGCCGGCGTCGACGAAGCGAAGGAGGAGCTGCAGGAGATCGTCGCCTTCCTGAAGGACCCGGCCACCTATGGCCGCCTCGGCGCGCGCATCCCCAAGGGCATTCTGCTCGTCGGCCCGCCGGGCACCGGCAAGACGCTGCTGGCGCGCGCCGTCGCGGGCGAGGCCGGCGTGCCGTTCTTCTCGATCACCGGCTCGGAGTTCGTCGAGATGTTCGTCGGCGTCGGCGCGGCGCGCGTGCGCGATCTGTTCGAGCAGGCGCGGGCGAGCGCGCCCTGCATCATCTTCATCGATGAGCTCGACGCGCTCGGCCGGGCGCGCGGCATCTCCGGCCTCAGCGGCGGTCACGACGAAAAAGAGCAGACGCTCAATCAGCTTCTCGCCGAACTCGACGGCTTCGATCCGAGCGTCGGCGTCGTGCTGCTCGCCGCGACCAACCGGCCGGAAGTGCTGGACCCGGCGCTGCTGCGCGCCGGCCGCTTCGACCGGCAGATTTCCGTCGACCGGCCCGACAAGCACGGCCGCGTCGCGATCCTGAAGGTGCATCTGAAAAAGGTGAAGCTCGCAACCGATGTCGATCCGGCGCAGATCGCCGCGATGACGCCGGGTTTCACCGGCGCCGACCTCGCCAATCTCGTCAATGAGGCGGCGACGCTCGCGACGCGCAAACGCGCGTCATCGGTTTCGCTGGACGATTTCACGGCGGCGATCGAACGCGTCGTCGCCGGGCCGGAAAAGCGCAAGCGCCTGCTCAATCCGCGCGAGCGCCGCATCGTCGCCTTTCACGAGATGGGCCATGCGATCGTCGCCATGGCGCTGCCGGATACGGACCCGATCAAGAAAGTGTCGATCATTCCGCGCGGCATGGGCGCGCTCGGCTACACGATGCAGATGCCGACCGAGGACCGCTATCTGATGACGCGCACGGAGCTGCTCGACCGCATGACCGTGCTGCTCGGCGGACGCGCGGCGGAAATGGCGGTGTTCCGCGAGGCGACGACGGGCGCCGCCGACGACCTGCAGCGGGCCACCGAAATGGCCCGCGCCATGGTCTCGCGCTACGGCATGGAGCCGGACGTCGGACAGGCGTCCTTCGTCACCGAGCGGCCGCGCTATCTCGATCTCGCCGGCCTCGGCCCGCAGCAATCGGAGGCGAGCGACGAGACCAATGCGCGGATCGACAGAGCCATTCGCGGACTCGTCGAACACGCTTTCGATCGCGCCAGCGCCATTCTGCGGAACTGCGCGGACGTGCACAAGGACTCGGCGCAGCGCCTGCTCGACAAGGAGACCTTCGCCGAGGATGATCTCGCTCCCATCCGCGCCGCCGTGACGGCGCAGATGGAGGGCGCAGCGCCGCCGACACCCGCGCAGCTAGACCAGCAACCTATGTGCGCGACCCCTTCTCCCTGAGAGAGGAGGATTCGCCTCGGCGGGCGCCGTTTCGACTACTCCTCGAACAGAGGCGGCTCGCGCTCCTCGCCGGATTCCTCGCTCTCGACAGGTTCGTTCTCCGTATCCGGAATGTCGCGTTCGACGTCGACCGGCTCTTGTTCGATGAGTTGCGGGGCCTCGTCCTCGCCCTCGGAATAGGCGTTCGGGCGCACGGGCTTTTTTGGAACTTTTCGGTCGCGCGGCATGACTCTCTCCATACGTTGCTTCGACGCGTTTCCAACGCCGAACCGGCGTCCGCTTCGGCTGGAAACGCTCTACCGCCGATAGGTCCCGATCGATATCGCTTCGGCGAGCAGGACCTTGCGCGCCTCGCGCTCCACCTCCTCGCAGGTGGGATCGACGCGCGGCGCCGGCAAGGCGCTCACGCCGAGGGCGAGCAGGCGGAAACGATAATGGTGGACGCCGTGGCCGCGCGGCGGGCAAGGCCCGCCATATCCGGATTTGTGGAAGTCGTTGATCCCTTGCTTGAAGCCCCGCCCCGGTCCCGGACGGCCGGCGCCCTCTTCGAGCCTCGTCCAGTCGGGCGGAATGTCGTAGACGGCCCAGTGCCGCCATATGCCCGCAGGCGCATCCGGGTCGTCGCACAGCAGAACGAAGCTCTTCGCCTTTTCCGGCGCGTCGCTCCATTCCAATGCCGGCGAGAGATCGTCGCCGTCGCAGGTGAACCGCCGGGGAATTGGTGCGCCATCGGCGAAAGCCGGGGATTGCAGCCGCATGAATCGCCTCCTTTTTCATTCGACGCCTCGGTCGAGCGCATGTTCCGCCGGGACGAACGGCAGGCCATGCGCGGCGGCGACCGAGGCGCTGACGATGTTCCCCTCCGCCACATTCAATCCGGCCCGCAGATGAATGTCGTCGTGCAACGCCGCGCGCCAGCCCTTGTCGGCGAGCGCGAGGACGAAAGGCAGCGTCGCGCTCGACAGCGCGAAGGTCGAGGTGCGTGGAACCGCGCCCGGCATATTGGTCACGCAATAGTGGACGACGTCGTCGACGAC
>PQAN01000415.1 GCA_003105285.1 Methylocystaceae bacterium | reverse complement strand
TTTGAGTCTGTCAAGTGACAGACTCAAACTGGATTCGGTGACAAACTATGGTTGCGGTTACAGTTACTGTAACGTGACCCATAGTTCCTCCGCAATCGAATCATAACTAGTTGATTTTGTTGATATCGAAATCGAAACATGCACGAGAAACTTCCACAATTGAATCCATAATTCTTCCACAACTCGAGCCAGCGCGCTCGCCGTCTTCCTCGACGTCGTGGCACGAAAAAGCCGGCTATCGGCCGGCTTCGAAGCGGACGCCTTCGCGGCCAGCTTCCTGAACACTTCCCCAAGATAACGCCGCAGTTCCCCATACAGCGCCTTCCGGCAACATTTGGGAGTGAACACAACGTGGTATTTGCATCCGCGCCGAACTCCTCGTGACGAGCGTTGATCCGAGATCGCTACGGCAAGATCCACGCCATCCGAAAACGTTTCGTCGATCAGCGACCTCGAGGCGCGAAGAACGTTCCACGATTGATGAAAATAAAGCGATTTCATTACTGTAGCGACCCATGCGACGAGAGTTCCGGCGCTCTGTCTCGATCGGAAACGAAAAATGGGTCTGCTGCAAATGCAGCAGATGACAAACCCCATTGTCGCGAAAACAGCTTTCCGCATCATGCTCGATCCATGCAAGAACTTGAAAGGATTTCATAAAATATCTGGCACGAGTGATGCTGTAGCAGATCGCCTTTCTCGAAAGAGGCGTGCTCATGGCGATCGTCTGACGCAGCGGCGTTGCGAATGATCGCTCGACGGAGATGAAGTGATGCCATCGGCAAACCCTCCCCTGGAGCCGATCAAATTCGCATATTGGGTGCCCAATGTGTCCGGCGGATTGGTCATCAGCAGCATCGAGCAGCGCACGAGCTGGGATATCGATTACAATCGCAGGCTCGCGCAGATCGCGGAGAACGCCGGCTTCGAGTTCGCGTTGACGCAAATTCGGTTCACCGCCGGCTACGGCGCCGACAACCAGCACGAGTCGGTGAGCTTCTCGCACGCTCTGCTCGCTGCGACGCAGAAGCTCAATGTCATCGCCGCCATCCTCCCCGGCCCCTGGCATCCTGTCCTGCTCGCCAAGCAGATCGCGACGATCAGCCATCTCACCGCGAGCCGCATTCACGTCAATATCGTGAGCGGGTGGTTTCGCGGCGAATTTCACGCGATCGGCGAACCCTGGCTCGACCACGACGAGCGCTATCGCCGCTCCGAGGAGTTCATCGACGTGCTGCGCGGCGTGTGGGGCGAGGAGAGCTTCACCTACCGGGGCGACTTCTACAGGTTGCACGACTATGCGCTGAAACCGAAGCCGCTCTCGCCGCTTCCGCAGATTTTCCAGGGCGGCAGTTCGCGCGCTGCGCGCGACATGGCTGCGCGCGCTTCCGATTGGTATTTCACCAACGGCAACACGATCGAAGGCTTTCGCGCCGAGATCGGCGACATCCGCGCCAAGGCGGCCGCAAACAACCATTCGGTCAAGATCGGCGTGAACGCGTTCGCGATCGCTCGCGAGACCGAGCAGGAAGCGAGGAGCGTGCGCGACGCCATTCTCGAGAAGGCCATCCCCGAAGCGGTCGCGGGCTTTCATGACGAGGTGCAGAACGCCGGCAATGCGTCGCCGGAACGCGAAGGCAATTGGGCGACGTCGAGCTTCGAGGACCTCGTTCAATATAACGATGGCTTCAAGACCAATCTGATCGGCACGCCTCTCCAGATCGCCGAGCGCATCCTGGCCCTGAAGGCCGCCGGCGTCGATCTCGTCCTCCTGGGCTTTCTGCACTTCCAGGAGGAGATCGAATATTTCGGCGCCCATGTCATCCCGCTCGTGCGCGAGCTCGAGGCGCGGCAAGCGGCGACCGCATCGGCCGCATGAGGAAGAGACATCTTTCTCGAATATCGTATGCCCAGTGAATATCTGCCTGACGGAGATAACATAAATGGCGACGCCAAACGCTCCTTCGGAGCCGATCGAATTCGCTTTCAGGACACATGATGTGTTCCGCCGTTTGGTCGCCGGCAAAATCGAAGTCGCCGCCTTCGGCCGTCACAGCGCCCGGCTCTTGCTGCGATCGAGCGTCTCCTCGACAACTCTCCTATTGGGCGCGGGCGTCCTGACAGGCGCGATCGCGCTCGGATCCACGTCCTCGAGGGCCGAGGAGGGGCGCGTGGAAGACGTGGTCGTCAGCGCGTCGGGGAATACGCAGGCCGTCGCCGAGAAGCAGGCGCAAGCGCTTCAGTCGGAGCCCGTCGCTGCGACGATCGTGACCGTCAAGCAGATCGAGAACCAGCAGATCACACAGCTCGAGCAGATAAGAAGGCTCGTGCCGAGCCTGTCGCTCAAGCAATTGAACATTCAAAACCTCACCTACAACATCCGCGGCATCGGCAACGCCGACGGCACGCAGATCGGATCCGTGTTCTCGGGGGCTCCGATCTATGTCGACGGGGTTTATTTCGCGAGGCCCGGAACCACGCTCGCCGACATACCCGATCTCGTCGGCGTGCAGGTCCTCAAGGGGCCGCAATCGACAGGCGGCGGGTGGGACAGCACCAGCGGCGCGATCCATCTGACCACGGCCTTGCCGAGTTTCGCGCTGCATCAGGAATTCTCGGTTTCCTACGGGAGCTACAATCTCGTCCAACTGCGAGCGACGGCCACTGGCCCGGTCGGCGACTCCGACAAGGCGGCGTTCAGAATTACCGTCTTCGGGGCCGATCGGGACGGCTACATCACGAGCACGAATAGCGACTTCCGTTACAATGACTGGAAGAACAAGGGCATACGCGGTCAGTTGCTATGGCAGCCGGACAATGATCTCTCTTTGCGGTTCAGCTTCGATTACCAGCATGTGAATTATAATTGCTGCATCGCCATGACGCACGGAGCGATAACTCACTTCACGAACGGGCAGCCGGTACCCAACAATTTCTTCGATCGAGCGGCGAGAGTCGGTTATGTTCCGCTGCCCTTCAACGGGCTGGACCGCTATTCGACGGACGTCGGCCGCTACCGCACTCCGACAGAAGCCAGCGAAAGCGCCGGCGTTTCCGCGCATCTGCAATATAATTGGAACGACTTCACGCTGTCGTCGATAACGGCGTATCGTTACTACTCGTATCACTGCAACTGGCGACAGAACACGGCGATCGACGTCGATCTGGTGCGCCGGTCGTGCTGGAACCCGGAGGTCAATTCCATCCAGCAGCAATTGACCCTCGAAACGCCGAAAGGTCAGCCGATCGAGGGGAAAGCCGGGCTGTTCTTCTTGTGGGAGGACTTCCACAGCTGGAACTATCTCTGGTACGGCGGCCAGGCGGGCGATTGGTTTGCCGGATCGACGAATCCCACCGAGCTGCAATTCATGCGGGCCGCGCTCGACTGGTCGGGGAACGACTCCTATTACGCCGTTTCGACGAAGAGCGTGGCGCCGTACGGGCAGGCGGTGTGGCACGCGACTCCGGAACTCGATCTGACTTTCGGCATCCGCTATTC
>PQAN01000414.1 GCA_003105285.1 Methylocystaceae bacterium | reverse complement strand
GACCTCGACGCCGTGGGAGAGCAGCGTCTCGATCATCGAATCGACCTCGCCGGCTTGCGCGACCAGGTCGCCCGCGATCACCGCCCTGCCGCGGCCCGTCGGCTGAAAATTCATGGCGTTGGCGGTTCCCATTGCAGCCGGGATGGTCATCCCCTCATGAGAGACAGAGCCCGAGCGTGGCGCGGAAAACTGATAGACGCCGCCGTTCAGACGGCCTTTCGAGCCGATCGCATCTTCGATCCGAGCAATGTCCAGCGGCTGCGTCGGCGATGGGCTCGGCCTCGACGCGGCGCGACCGGCTTCGAGCGGCGTTTTCGTATGTTCGAGAGCCGATCGAATGGTCTTCGCCAGTTCGACGGCGTCGCCATGGCCGGCGATATGCATGTAGAGGGTCGGTGGCGTCGCTCTCAGCAGATGATTGTGAAGAGCCGTCACGGCCACCCCGCCCGCGAGCAGACTCTTCATCACAGGTTCGACCTCGGCTTCGGTCAGCACGAGATCGCCCATAACCACGCCTTGCGCCGGCTCGGCGACGGATGTGAATGCGACCCAACCGCCGAGCGCCAATGCAGGCTCGATCCTGACGCCGTCGACCGTCACAGCGAGATCGCTGCGCGGAAAGCCGTAACGATAGACGTCGCCTGATCGCATCGGCGGTCGGCCGAGGACTGCCTCGACGCCGGCGAAATCGACTCCGGCCGCATCGGCCGGCGCCGCGAGCGCCGGCATGGCGCAAAGAATGGCGCAAAGAGAAGTCCAAATCACTTTGCGCATGACGCCCTCTCCTGCAGGAAAAGCGTCGCGGTTTACGCGTGGCCCGCCGACTGGATCGCGCCAACCATATAGAGCGCGATCCCCGCGGCGGAACAGCCGGCCAGAGTTTGCAGGAGTCCGGCCCGGAACCGAAACAGCGCCAGCGCCGCCGCAATGGACAAAGACAGCGCAAAGCCGTCGACGCTCGCGACGACCGGAACTTCGAAATCGAATCCGAAACCGCGCACGGCGTAGGTCTGCCGGAACATCGAATGGATGGCGAACCATATGGCGAGATTGAGGATGACGCCGACGACCGCCGCGGTGATCGTCGACAGAGCCCCGTTCAGCGCCTCATTGCCCCGCAGCCGCTCGATGTAAGGAGCGCCGAGGAAAATCCACAGGAAGCAGGGCGTGAATGTGACCCAGGTCGTCAGCAGCCCGGCGAGCAAGGGCGGCAATTCGCCGGGGTTTCGATAGGCGGCCATGAAGCCGACGAACTGCAGCACCATGATCAAGGGGCCGGGCGTCGTCTCCGCCATGCCGAGACCGTCGAGCATTTCGCCGGGCTTCAACCAATGGAAGCCGTCCACCGCCTGCTGCGCGACATAGGCCAGCGCCGCATAGGCGCCGCCGAAGGTCACGACGGCCATTTTGCTGAAGAACACGCCGATCTGCGTGAAGACATGATCGGGACCGAGCGTCAGAAAGACGAAGGCGACCGGCGCCGCCCAGGCGGCGGCCCAGAGCGAGGCGGTCCGCACCGACCGGCCGACGGAAATCTCCGCATGATCCGGAACGCCCTCGCCCAGGCGACTCGCCGGCGCGGCGGTTTCCGTATCGCGAGTCTTCGCGCCGACGAACGCCGGACGGCCCGAACGGGCGCCGGCATAGCCCAGGACGCCCGCCGTCAGGACGATGAGCGGAAAGGCGATGTCGAAAAAGAAGATCGCGACGAAGGCCGACGCCGCGACGCCGAACATGACGCGGCTCTTCAAGGCGCGCGAGGCAAGACGCGCGAGCGCCTGCAAGACGACGGCGAGGACCGCCGCCTTGAGGCCGAAGAACAGGCCGGCGACAACGCCGACATTGCCGAACACCGCGTAAACGACGCTCAGCGCCATTATGGCGAGAGCGCCCGGAGCCACGAATAATCCGCCCGCCATGAGACCGCCCGGCGCGCCATACGTCAGCCAGCCGATATAGGTCGCGAGCTGCTGCGCCTCGGGGCCCGGCAGCAGCATGCAATAATTCAGGGCGTGCAGGAATCTCGTCTCCGACACCCAATGTTTCTCGTCCACGAGAATGCGATGCATCATGGCGATCTGGCCGGCCGGACCGCCGAAGCTCAACGCGGCCACGCGCAGCCAGGTCACGAACGCCTCGCGCCACGATATGCCATGAGCCTGCTCGGCCCTCGCGCCGGTCATGGCGTCAGGCATCCGCTGCTCTCCTCGGCGGCCGGCGTGAGACTGTCGTCCGCCGGCCGACTAGAAAATGACATCTTCGTCGCAACTATAGACCCCGTTCTGTATCGATTCGGCGATTTTCATCGTGATAGGAACGCGACGCGCCCGAGACGACGCCTCGCGGTTTCGATTTTTCTCGAGCGTATTGTTCTCGCCCGTGCAGGTTTTCCTGCAAGTTGCTCGGTTCGCCCCGTCGCCGCTCAGTCGCGCTCGCTCATCCGAACGCGCTGCTCGAACGAACGCGGCTGACCACGAGAGGGGAATATCGCATGAACAAGATCGACCAGAAACCGGGCCGTCGGCGCGGTCGCGAGAACGACGCAGGACGGATGAACTCCATCCTCGCCGCGGCGTCCACCGCGCATGATTTGGACGCCGGCCACAAGATCATATTGGAAGCCGAGCAGAAGCGAGCCCTCGCCAAAAAGCTCGCCAGTCGAACGAGACGAAGATGAATGCGGAGAACGCCGTCGCTATGATCGACGTCATCATCGCCTACAGCGGCGCGGATGCGGCGCTGGTCGCTCCCATCGCCGAACGAGCGGCGGCTCTCGGCGTCGAAGTGCGGCTCGCGCCACAGCCCGAGCAGCAGGACGATGCGAGCGCACAGGACGTCGCGACGCAAATCGACGAAGCCGGCGCGCTGCTCGTCTGCTGGTCGGAGCGCGCCGTCGCTTCGAGCGCCGTCCGAAACGTCGCGGCGACCGCCTCGGCGCGCGGCAAATTGGCGGCGTGCCGCCTGGCGCCCTGCGTCATTCCCTTCCCCTTCGACGCCGTTGCGACGGCGGACTTGCAGAATTGGGCGGGACGCGTCGATTCGCCGGAATGGGCGAGGCTCGTCGGCGTCATCGGCGAGACTCTGCGCCGTCCAGGACTCTCGCAACTCCTCGGAGCCCGCGTCGCCGGCGACGAGGACGCTCTCGACGCCTTCGCCAAGAGATTTCCGCAGGAGCCGGAATCCCGGCGGATATGGAGCGAGCGCGAAGCGAAATATCGCGTCGAATGCGCCTCCGTATTGAGAGACGCGCGGCATCATCTCGAACAGCGGGTCGCGAGCGAGCAATCGAAAATCGAAAACGCGCTGGCGACATTCGCCCGCGATTTCGACGCATGGCTGGAGCGCGAGCGCCGCGGCGAGGCGACGCCGAAGCCCAACCTCAACACGCTGTTCGGAATATGGCTCGAGCGCGGCGGGCGTCGAAGCGACGCCAAAAGCGCCAATGGCGCGTCGCCATCGACGGACGACAGCCTCAGGCGCGGCGCCGAGGCGGCCGAGGCGAAAGCCCATGCGCTGCAGGAACGCCTCGACGCCGAGACCGGAAAGGTCGAGGAGCTGGAGCGCAGGCTGCGAGCCGCCGAATTGCAACGGAGCCGACAGCCGCAATCGGAAGAGCCGTTCCCGATCGCCGTCCCGCCRCCCGCCTCGAYGACGCTCMTTGCGGYCGCAAAGCCGAAGCGACGGCGCCGGATGCTCCCGAGCGTCGCCGCTCTCCTGCTGCTCGTGGTCGGCGCGGGCGCAGCGGCCGAATGGATCAAAAGCTYCGGCCGAGAGCCGCCGCAAATGCGCGAAGCGCGCGAATGGTTCGATTCGGCGCTCACGACCATCGAGACGCAGAGTCGCGACGCCATCGCCGTCGCCGTCGAGACGGCCCGCGAGAATGTGCTGAACGATTTGCTGGAGGCCGACAAAGACAGGACGATCGCCCGGGCGGTCGCTTTCGATCCTTCGTCGGCGCGCGCCAGACTGCGCGAGATCGCTCCCGAGCCGTCCGCGCCCGCCGTCCGCCCGGCGCCGGACGCGTTTCTTTCGAGCGCCGACGCGCGAGAGCGAAAAGAGATCGTCGCCGCCGTCGTGAAGGCGGCGCCGGTCGAGGTCGTCGCGCAACTGCTCGCCGTCCGAAAGGACGAGACGATCGACGAGCTTCTTCGCTCGGAGCGCGCGAGCGTGCAGGCGCGCCTGCGCGAAAGAGAGCCGCAGGACGCCGTCCCGGCGCCGGCCGCCGCCGCGTCCGTCCCGGCGGCGGACGCCTCGCCGCCGCTCGCGCGTCCGACGCAATCGCCGCCGCGCGAAATCGTCAAGACGCTCGAAGCCAATGTCTCGGCCCAAAACCAAGCCGAGCCCGGCAAATCGGTCCCGGCCGCCGCGCCGCAGAAGCTCACCAGCTATCGGGTCTACGACAATCGCGACATCGTGAGCGACAAGGTCGCGAAGCTGCGCGACTACGACCAGCAGGCCTGCATAGCAGCGTGCCGCAAGAAGGAGAGCTGCAAGGCCTACACCTACGACAAATGGAATCGCGTCTGCTATCTGAAATCGGCCATCGGCGATTTCAAGCTGAACCCTCGCTCGTCGAGCGGCGTGCGCGAGGATATGCGCATGCCGAAAGCGCCGGCCGGCGAGATCACCATGGAGCGCTACCCCTCAAAAGCGTTCCCCGGCGCCGGCTATAAATCCGTCCGATCCGACGGCCCCGACGTCTGCGAGGACAACTGCCGAGCGGACGACGCCTGCGTCGCTTTCACCTTCCGTCTCGACGAAGGCGCGTGTCATCTGTTCAAGACGACGGGCGAATATTTCTCCAACCAATTGGCCGACAGCGGCGGCAAGCGACAAGAATAGAGGGACCGCGCGTTTTCCGCCGGATATCGGGCTTCAGCGCCTCGATATCGCGTCCAGCACATGCGCGGCCGCGCAGGCGCTGGGATGCGCGCCGGCCGAGAGGATGCGGGCGCGAACCTGCGCGAAACCGGCGCGCTGCGCCTCTCGCGCGCCGCTGCCCGTGACGAGCGGGGCGAGCGACGCCGCCAGAGCCTGCGGTGTCGCCTCCTGTTGCAGAAATTCCGGAACGAATTTCTCTCCCAGCACCAGATTGGGCAGCACGATGCTATCGACGGTCACCAGAAATTTCAACAGCGCCTCCATCGGCGACACCTTATAGGCGACGGCCATCGGCACGCCGGCGAGCGCCAATTCCAATGTCGCCGCGCCCGATGCGACGAGCGCGGCGCGCGCGCGGCGAAAGGCGGCGAATTTTTCGTCCTGCGCGACGAGGCGCGGCTGTATCGGCCAGGATCGCAGATGCGCGCGGACCTCCTGCTCGACATGCGGCACGACCGGCAGAGCGACGTCGAACGGGCCGCAGAGCCACGACAGAAGCGCGATCGTCTCGCCGAAGACCGGCATGAGACGCGCGACTTCCGCATGGCGCGAACCGGGCAGAACGAGGAGCAGCGGCGGCTTCGCGTCTCGCGCCGCCTGCTCGCCGGCGTCCGGCGTGAGGCGATCGAGATATTCGACGAGCGGATGGCCGACATAGGCGCAGGGCGGGCCGCCGAGCCGCTCATGCGCCGCCGGCTCGAAGGGAAGCACGGCCAGTACCAGGTCGACATAGGCGCGCATGGCGCGCGCGCGGCCCGGACGCCAGGCCCAGACGGTCGGGCTCACATAATCGATGATCGGGATATCGGGCCGCGCGCGGCGCACGCGGCGCGCGACGCGATGGGTGAAGTCCGGCGCGTCGATGATGACGAGACAGTCCGGCGCCGCGTCGACGATCGCCTGCGCGGCGCGAACGATGCGCGCCCGCAGTTGCGGCAGGCGGCGCAGAGGCGCGAGGCCCATTACGGCGATGTCGCTCAACGGAAAAAGACTGGCGAGGCCCTCCCGCGCCATGGCGTCGCCGCCCACCCCCGCAAAGGACACCTGAGGGCGCGCGGCGCGCAGGGCGCGCATCAGCAAGGCGCCGATAACGTCGCCGGAGACCTCTCCCGCGACGAGAAAAATATGCGGCTCGTCTTTCGCCACGCGGCTCACGCCCGCGAGATCGCGCGCGGCGCGCAGAGCGGCCGAATTCTGTCCGCACGCAGAAAGGCGAGCAGCGCCTCGACATCGCCCACGCCGGAGAACTCGCGCGCGGCGATGACGATCCGCTCGGCGAGAACGCCCTCGTTCGACGCGCCATGTCCGAACAGCAGGGAATAGGCGGCGCGCAGCGGCGTCAGCCGTTCGCCCGAAAAACCTCGCCGGCGCAGGCCGACGAGATTGAGTCCGAAGAGATGGGCGCGATTGCCGCCCGCGAGACCAAAGGGCGCGAGATCGCCCTCGAGGCCGGACAGCCCGCCGACATAAGCGTGAGCTCCGATGCGCACATGCTGATGCACGACGCTCGCGCCGCCGATGGCGGCGTGATCGCCGACGCTCACATGCCCGCCGAGCAGCACATTGTTCGACAGCACGACGCCGTCGCCGATCCGGCAATCATGGCCGACATGCGAATAGGCGAGAAATGCGCAGGCGTCGCCGATGCGGGTCTCGCCGCCGCCCGCGCGCGTTCCGAGATTGATCGTGACGCCCTCGCGAATGACGCAATCGGCGCCGATGCGCAATGCGCCGGCGTCGCCGCGCGATTTCAAGTCCTGCGCCTCGGCGCCGATCGAGGCGAAGGGAAAGATCTTCGCATTGGCGCCGATGAACGTCTGGCCAGAAAGGACCACATGCGACGCGAGCTCGGCATCGGCGCCGAGCTCGACCTGCGGCCCGACATGACAAAAAGCGCCGACGACCGCGCCGTCTCCCAGACGCGCGCCGCTTTCGACAATGGCGGTTGGGTGAATGCGAAGGCTCACGTCATTCGGCCCGATCTCGAGCGGCGGAGCTCAACGGCCGAGCATGGCGCCGACCTCCGCCTCGCATACGAGCGCCCCGTCGACCAGCGCTCGCCCGGAATACCAATGGATATCGCGCTTTTGCGCCGTCTTGACCATATGGAATTCGAGACGGTCGCCGGGCGTGACCGTCTTGCGGAATTTCGCCTTGTCGATCGTCATGAAATAGACGCTGCGCGCGCGCTCGCCCTCTGGCTGCGCGTACATCGCGACGACGCCCGCGGTCTGAGCCATCGCCTCGATCATCAGCACGCCGGGGAACACCGGCCGGCCGGGAAAATGGCCCTGGAACTGCGGCTCGTTGGCCGTGACGTTCTTGATGCCGACGCCGGATCGGCCGCCGCGAATGTCGACGACCCGGTCGATCAGAAGAAAGGGATATCGATGCGGCAGAAGCTGCATGATGCGCTCTATGTCCGCTGACAATGCCGCCGTCTCCGTCGTCTCGTCGTTCATGGTTCTCCTCCTCTTGCGAATGTCGGCGTCTTTGCGCGCTCGACTCTCCGCAATTTCCCTCCCCGCTCCGTCGCGCCGGAACGCTCCATAGGCTCTCTTTCGAGCGATTACCGCTTCGATTGCCCCGCCTCGCGCCGGGCGAGGCGATCGAGCAGAAGCTCGCCGCGCAAATGACGGCGCACGGGCCGCGCGGGGGCGCCGCTCCACCGCGCCCCGGCCGGAACGTCGCGCGTGACGCCGGATTTGGCGGCGATCTGCGCGCCTTCGCCGATCGACAAATGGCCCGCGATCGCCGACTGGCCGCCGAGCGCGACGAAATCGCCGAGTTCGCTCGAGCCGGCGACGCCCGTCTGCGCGACGATGACGCAGCCGCGGCCGATGACGACGTTGTGGCCGATCTGCACGAGATTGTCGATCTTTGTCCCTTCGCCGATGATCGTGTCGCGCGCAGCGCCGCGATCGATCGTGCAATTCGCGCCGATCTCGACATTGTCCTGGACGATGACGCGGCCGATTTGAGGGATTTTCAGATGCCCGTCGGCGGACAGCGCGAAGCCGAAACCGTCCTGACCGAGGCGCGCGCCGGGATGGATGATGACCCGGTCGCCGATAAAGGAGTGCATGACGCTGACATTGGCGCCGATCGAGCAATCGCGGCCGATGCGCACATCCGGCCCGATGACCGCGTGCGGGCCGATGACGGAGCCGGCGCCGATTTCCGCGCGCGGCCCTACGACGGCGCCAGGATCGACCGCGACGCCGGCCTCGAGCCGCGCCAGAGGATGAATCAACGCCCCCGGAGATACGCCGCTCGCCGAAAACAGCGAGCCCGGCCGCAGAGCGGCGGGGAACAGCGCCGCCACGACCTCGGCCATCGCCCTATGAGGGTTCGGCGTGACGAGGCCGACGACGCCCTCCGGCAGGAGCGGGAGATCGCGTTGCCGCAGCAGGCAGGCCGTCGCGCGGCAGAGCCGCAGCGCCGGCGCGTAACGTAGTTTATCGAAAAATGCGAGATCGCCGGGCCGGGCGTGATCGAGAGACGCCGCGCCGACAATGACGCGGGCGTCTTCGGAAGGAGCGCCGTCGATGCGCGCGCCCGCGATTTCGGCGACCTCCGCCAGCGACAAAGGCCGATCGAGGCGGAAAAAGCTGCTCTGGCTCATCCCGGCTTCTCTCATGTCGAACTGCGCGACCTCCTGTCGAGCGACCTTCCCTGAGCCTGCGAGAGCGAGCCTGAAGGTTCGCGGCCCAAAGCGACCGAGGACCGCGAGCCTTCAGGCCCGCACGCGTCGGTCCGCGCGAATATGAAAATCCCGGAGAAGCCGAGACCGGCCTCTCCGGGATCATGCTTTAGCCTTTGCGGTCGGTCGACGCCAACCCGCGATCAGAAATTCGCGCCGCCGGAGAAACGGAAATTCTGGGTGATGTCGCCAGGCGCCTTGGAGAGGACCCAGGCATAGTCGAAGCGGATCGGACCGAGCGGCGACTGCCAGATCGCCGAGACGCCGACAGAGGAGCGCATCTGCATCGAGTCTCCCGCCACGGAAATACAGGTTCCCTGGCCGAAGGTCGGCGCGGTGTAGGGAAACACGCAGGGCAGATTGGCGATGCCGAACAGCGACTTGCTGAAATTCGTCTGCCCTTTGTAGCCCCACAGAGTGCCGGCGTCGGCGAACACGGCGCCCCTCAGGCCGATGTCCTTCGGCAAGCCCCAGATCGGGAACTGCACCTCGAGCGAGCCGCCGACATAATTCGTGCCGCCGAGCGAGTTGCCGCGCGTGCTGGTCCAGTTGGAGATATCGCGCGGTCCGAGACCGCCGGGCGCGAAGCCGCGCACGAGCGTCGGGCCGAGGTTGAAATTGTCCATGACCCGGAACTGATAATTTCCGAGGCCGAACATGTTGCCGCCCTGCACGCGCGCGATGCCCACCACATCGTCCACGAACGGAAGTTCGTGGAAGTAGCGGATGTCGCCGGTGGTGCGGACGAACCGGCTGTCGCCGCCGAGGCCGGCGACATCCTGCGACAGCGTGCCGTGAATGCCGTTCCTCGGATTCTTGAAATTGTCGAGCGTATTATAGGCGAGCGAATAGCCGACGAGCGACGTCAGGCGGCTGCCTTGCGACTCCTTGATGGCGAGCGACGCTTCGCCATTGGTCTGACAGTTGTAGAACACGCTCAGCGGCAGCATAGTGCTGTCGAAAATATAACCAGCGCCGGGCGTATATCCGATGAGCGGATACTGGCAGTCGTTGTAGGGACGCCGACTGTCATTGGGGATCGAGATCGTGGTGTTGTAGATCGAATAGCGCGGCGACAAGCTGATCTCTTCGGTGATCGGCACGCCGAACCTCAGCGTGCCGCCGATCGACGTCGTGCTGTAGTACGCATAATTATAGGCGTCCGACCTCTTGGCGAAAATGTCGAAGCCCGCCGAGAAGCGCTGGTCGAGGAAGTAGGGTTCGGTGAAGCTGAAAGTGACGCCGCGAGCACGTTGTCCAACTTGCAGCGAAACACGCGCGGCTTGCCCGCGTCCCATGAAATTGCTTTCCGAAACCGAGACTTCGCCGATGAAGCCTTCCACCGTCGAATAGCCGCCCGACACGCCGAAGTTGCCGGTCGCCTGATCCTCGACGTCGACATTGACGACGACGCGGTCCGGCGTCGAGCCGGGTTCGTTGGTGACGCGGACCTTCTTGAAGAAGCCGAGGCCGTTGAGGCGCCGCTCGGCGCGGTCGATGAGCACGCGATTATAGGCGTCGCCCTCGCCGATCTCGAACTCGCGCCGAATGACGTAGTCGCGCGTGCGCGTGTTGCCGCGAATATTGATGCGCTCGACATAGACGCGCGGCCCCTCGTCGATGACGAAACGGATCGCGACCGTCTGAGCCGCGGGGTTGCGCTCACCGCGCGGGCGCGCCTGGGAAAAGGCGTAACCCTTCTTGGCGATCTCGCGCGTCAGCGCCTCGACCGTCTTCTCCACCGCGTCGCCATTGTAGACGTCGCCCTCGGACAGACGCACGTACGGGCGCAGGCCAGCGGGATCGATATCCGGAAGATGCGATTCGACATCGACGTTGGAGACGCGATATTGCGGCCCCTCTTCGACGGCGATCGTGAGGATGTAGCCGCCCTGCGCCGCATCGAATACGGCGTCGGAGCTGACGACGTGGAAATCCGCGTAGCCGTTCTTCAGATAGAAGCGCCGCACCAACTCCAGGTCGGAGGCGATGCGGTCGGGATCATAGACGTCGCTGGTCTTGAGGAACGACAGGAAATTCATCTCCGTCGTCTCCATCAGACCGACCAGGCGGCCGGTCGAATAGACCTTGTTGCCGACGAACTTGATTTCCTTGACGCCCGTCTTGTCGCCCTCGACGATGGTGAATACCACGTCGATGCGGCCATTGGGCAGAGCCACGGTCCGATAGGTGATCTTGGCGGCGGCCCGGCCGGAGCGCTTGTAGATCTCGGTCAGTCGCGCCACGTCCTGGTCCGCGACCGTCGGATTGAAGGAGCCATGCGCGCGCGTGCGGACTTCGGCCGTCAGCGTCTCGGATTTGACCTTGCTATTGCCCTCGAAGACCACGCGGTTGATGAGATTGCTCTCGGAGACGCGGATCACGACGCGCCCGCCCTCGCGGCTGGCGCTGACATTCGAGAAGCGGCCGCTGTTGCGCAGGGCCTCCAGGCCCTGCTGGACCTCGTTCGGACTCGTCCCGGCAAAATAGGAGCGGATGACGTCCGAATCGCCGCGCGTGTTGCCGACGACGACGATGTCCTGCGCGAGACCGGGGGTCGTGAAATTGAGGGCGGCCGAGAGAACGGCCACCATGAGATACGGACGATTCCAATAACCCTTGATGGACTGCATTGTAATCCTGGTCCTCGTCGCAGCGTTTGCCGCCCTCTTCGCGTGGCGCGGCTCACGAACTGGGATGGCGCGCGCACACGCTTCGCACGCCGTCCGATCGGATTTCATCTTCTACTAGGTTTAACGATTACTGCAAATGCTCAACGAACCGTGTTCCCCGCAATTTGCCGAAGGCGTGACGCGAAAGCCACGATTCATGGTCAGCGTACGGTTAACGTCCGCTCGTCTCCGAGGATCGAGCGGGCGAGCCGGCCGCCATGCGCAAGACGGCCCTCCAAAGGTGGCGAAATATCGTCCGCCCCACCGAAAAGTTAAAAAAATGCGCTTCCCCCGCCCATTTCGGGACAAGAAAGCGCATTGTCTCGCCCGGCTGGACGACGGGCGAAGAATCGCTTCGAGGGGAAGCGATTCCGCCGTACGTGAATCTCACTGTTACTGGATGCTGCTTCCGGCCAGCTTGCGGACCAGCCGCGCGAGATCGTTATAGGTCGAGAACACCATCAGCGTGCAGACCATGGCGAGTCCGACGCGGAACGCATATTCCTGCGTCCTCTCGGCGAGCGCGCGTCCCCGCACGGCCTCGATTCCGTAGAACAACAGATGTCCGCCGTCGAGCAGCGGCACCGGCATCAAATTGAGCAGGCCGATGGAGATCGATAGAATGGCGATCAGGTTGAACAGCGGCGACAGCCCCACCTTGTCGATCGCCTTCGCCATCTGTCCGGAGACCTGCGCGATGCCGATCGGCCCGGAAAGCTGGTCCGCGCCCTCTCGCCCGGCGATCAGCCCGGCGATATAGCCGCCGGTGCGCTCGACCACCATCCAGGTCTCCTGCACGGCCAGGACCACCGATTCGGCCGGGCCGTATCGCTCCTCGCGCTGATCGGCGGGATCGGAGCTCGCCTGCAGGCCGAGCATTCCGATCTTCGTCTTGCCGAGCGCCGTCTCGACCTCGCGCAATTGCGGCGTCGCCTCCAGCGTCACCTCCTCGTCGCCCCGGCGAACCACGATTTTCAGAGGCTTGCCGGTCGAGGCCGAGACCGCTTCCTGCATCCTGGCGAAGCTCTCGATCGGCTGGCCGTCGATCGAGAGAACGAGGTCGCCGGCCGCGAAGCCGGCCTTTTCGGCGGCACCGCCGGCGATCACCGAGGCCACGCGCGGCGCGAGGATGATTCGCCCATAGGTGGAGAACAGCGCCGAGAAAATGACGATCGCCAGAATGAAATTGGCGACCGGGCCGGCGAGGACGACCGCCGCCCGCTTCCACACCGGCTGACCGAAGAAGGTCACTTTGCGCTCGGCCTCCGGCATGGCGTCGATCTGCTCGAGATCGGGCGCGCTCGCGCCGTTGGCGTCGCCGTGAAATTTGACGTAGCCGCCGAGCGGGATCGCCGCGACGCGCCACCGCGTGCCCTTGCGATCCTCGCGGCCCCAGAGCTCCGGCCCGAAGCCGATCGAGAAAGCGTCGACTTTGACGCCGCACCAGCGGGCCACGAGAAAATGGCCGAACTCATGGAAGAAGACCACGACGGTCAGCACGAAGACGAAGGGTACGAGATATGTGAGGACGGTCATGATCAAGTCCAACAAGGGACGCTCCCGGCGCGCACGCCTGCCAAGAGTTCGGCCGGCGCCGCCGACCCGTCTTGGTTACTGAAGCGTCAACATGCCCGAAGCGGTCGTCGCCGCCAAGGCGCCCCGCGATCTTTCTCTGACTATATGGTCGACATGGAGCGCCTCCTCAACGGAGGAAGGTTCGCGCGCCGTGCCGTCCTTGAGCGCCGCCTCGCAGGCCTCGGCCACATGGCGCACGATGCCGTCGAAGCCGATGCGCCGCGCGAGAAAGCTCTCGACGGCGATCTCATTGGCGGCGTTGAGCACCGTCGGCAGACCGCCGCCGCCGGCCAGCACGTCGAGCGCCAGCCGCAGGGCCGGAAACCGTTCGAAATCCGGCTTCTCGAAAGTAAGTGCGCCGATCGCCGCGAGATCGAGCCGCGGGGCCGGCGTCTCGAGCCGGACCGGATAGCCGAGGCAATGGGCGATCGGCACGCGCATGTCGGGCGCGGCGAGGCCGGCCGTGACCGAGCCGTCGGAGAAAGACACGAGTCCGTGGACGACGGACTGCGGATGCACGACGACATCGAGCTTCTCGGCCGCCACCGCGAACAGATGATGCGCCTCGATCAGCTCCAGGCCCTTGTTCATCATGCCGGCGGAGTCGACGGTGATCTTCGGCCCCATCGCCCAATTGGGATGCGTGAGCGCCTGCTCGGGCGTGGCCCTGGCGATCGCCTCGCGGCTCCAGGTTCGAAACGGCCCGCCCGAAGCGGTCAGCGTCATGCGCTCGACCGTCGCCGCATCGGCTCCGCCCAGCGCCTGGAAAATGGCGTTGTGCTCGCTGTCCATCGGCAACAGCCGGGCGCCGGTGCGCTTGGCCGTCTTAATGAACGGGATGCCCGCGCATACCAGACATTCCTTGTTGGCGAGCGCGACGTCGCGTCCGAGCGCCAGCGCGGCGTAGGTCGGCGCGACGCCGGCCGCGCCGACGATGGCGCTGACGACGAGATCGGCCTCCCGCACCGCCGCCTCGATCACCGCTTCGGGGCCGGCGCCGACGCCGATATTCGTCCCCGCGAGCGCCTCCTTCAGCGCGCCATAGGCGCTCGCGTCGCTGATCGCCGCGAATTCCGCGTTCACCGCGCGGGCGACCCGCGCCAGCGCCGCGGCGTCGCGTCCGCCGACGACCGCCGCCACGCTGAACCCTTCCGGATCGCGCTCCAGCAGATCGACGGTCGACCGGCCGACCGACCCGGTCGCGCCCAGCAGGACGATGCGTCGGGGGCGGCCTCGGGCCGCGGAAGAGGACGAAGGAGTCGCTTTAGTGCTCGTAGCCATGAAATCCGCCTACCAGATGAAGAGGCCGGCCGCGAGCGAGGACTGGCCGCGCAAACCGCCGAGCAGAGCGGCGAAGGCGCTCGCGAGAATGAAGCCGTCCAGACGGTCCATCACGCCGCCGTGGCCGGGAATGAGCCGGCTCGAATCCTTCACGCCGAAGCGTCGCTTGATCCAGGATTCGAACAGGTCGCCGGCCTGCGCCAGCGCCGCGGCGGCGAGGCCGATCAGAAACAGCGGCGCGGAGGCCGTTCCGGGCGTTCCGATCGCCCATGCGACGCCGAGCCCGAGGAGCGCCCCGCTCGTCACGCCGACGAGCGTTCCAGACCATGTCTTGCCGGGCGAAATGCTCGGCCAGAGCTTTGGCCCGCCGATGATGCGGCCGCCGAAATAGGCCATCACGTCCGTCGCCCAGACGACGGCGAACAGCCATGCGATGGAGAGCGCGCCGAATTGAGCCGACTGGCGCAGGAGGCAGGCGGAGACGACGAGAGACCCGGCGTAGAAAACGCCGCAGAACGCCCACAGGCGACGCCCCGGCCCCGCCAGGGCGCCGAGAATCACGCCGAATGCGACGAGGATCGACAGCGCGATCCTCCCTCCGCCATGGGAGGCGAAGGCGGCCGCGGCGGCGAGCGCCGCGCCGCCCAGAGCGACGCGGGCGAGGCGCATCTCTCCGCCGATGAGGCCCTGCCATTCCCAGGATATGGCGAAAGCCGCGAGCAGCCAGAACAGCGCGAAGGCGTCGCCGCCCACATAAAGGGCGGCCAGAGCCCCCGACACCAGCGCCAGCGCCGAAACGACGCGCGGACCGAGATCGCCGAATTTTCCTGCCTTCGCGGCGGCCAGAGCGACGGGAGATCGAAGGGGATCGCTCATGAAGCCGTCTTCGCCTTGCGGCCAACGGCCTCCAGCCCGCCGAACCTGCGGTCGCGATGCGCATAATCGGCGATCGCGGCCTCGAACGCCGCTCTGTCGAAATCCGGCCAATTGACGGGCACGAACAAAAACTCGGCATAGGCCGCCTGCCAGAGCATGAAATTGGACAGGCGCTGCTCGCCGGAGGTGCGAATGATGAGATCGGGATCTGGAATGCCGGCCGTGTCGAGCCGAGAGGCGATCGCCGCGGGATCGATATCGGACGGCCGCAAGAGCCCGGCGGCGACGTCCTCGGCGAGCGAACGCGCCGCCGCCGCGATTTCCTGCCGGGCGCCGTAATTGAAGGCGACGACCAGCGTGAGGCCAGTGTTCTCCGCTGTGATCTCCTCGGCCTCCCGCAGTAGAGCGGCGATATCGGTCGTAAGATCCGCGCGCGCGCCGATGACCTTCACGCGCACATTATTGGCCTGCAATTCGGCGAGGTCGTTGCGGATGAAACGATGCAGCAAGGCGAGCAGACTGCGCACCTCCTCCGGAGGGCGCGACCAGTTCTCGACGGAGAAGGAATAGACGGTCAAATAATCGACGCCGAATTCGATCGCCGCGCGCACCGTCTTGCGCAGCGCCTCGACGCCGCGACGATGGCCCTCGAATCGCGGCAGGCCGCGCGCCTCCGCCCAGCGGCCGTTGCCGTCCATGATGAGCGCGACATGACGCGGCGCAGACCTCGGCGCCAGAGCCGCGGACCCCAATTCCAAGACCTCGCCGTCTCCCATCTTTCGTTCCACGCCCCGGTTGATCCAAGAATCGTGCGTCGGCGACGCCGCGCAAAGTCAGACCTGCAAAATTTCTTTTTCCTTTTGCGCGAGCACGGCGTCGATTTCGCGCACCGCCTCGTCGGTGGCCTTCTGAACCTCGCTCTCGTGACGCTTCTCGTCGTCCTCGGGGATGGCGTGGTCCTTGAGCAGCTTTTTCAGCACATCGAGGCCGTCGCGGCGCACGTGCCGCACGGAGACGCGCGCATCCTCGGCGTATTTGTGGGCGACTTTGACGAGCTCCTTGCGGCGCTGCTCGTTGAGTTCCGGCGTGCGGATGCGAAGCGTCTGGCCCTCGACGGTCGGGGTGAGGCCGAGATTGGAATCGCGAATGGCCTTGTCCACGGCCGAGACCAGGCCCTTGTCCCACACTTGCACGGAGAGGAGACGCGGTTCGGGCACGCTGATCGTCGCCACCTGATTGAGAGGCGTCGACTGTCCATAAGCCTCGACGTGGATGGGCTCCAGCAGGCTCGCCGAGGCGCGGCCCGTGCGCAATCCGCCGAGTTCGTGCTTCAAGGTCGCCAGCGCGCCCTGCATTCGCCGTTTCAAGTCGGGCAGATCGAAAGTCTGGCTCATGAGGAAGATCGCCTGTCGTGATGTTCTGGTTACAGGAAATAAGGGCGTCTTCCAACGCCCCCGAATGAGCATCGCCTCCCATAGAGCATATCGGGCCGAAGTGGAAATCCGCCTCGGCTCGCGCGTCCGGGCCTCGCCGGTTTTCTTCGCTTCCGCGGGGACGCGAAAAGATTCCAGCCTGTTGTTCCGGCCTCGCTCGCGGCGTCGAGCCGGCGTCCGCCTCGGCGGGAAAGCGCTCAGGGAACAACGTGCGTGGCGCGTCCGTTGCCTTCGAGAACGGCGCGGATGGCTCCCTCGCCGGCGATGGAGAAAACGATTATCGGAATCTTGTTCTCGCGGGCAAGAGCGAAGGCGGCCGTGTCCATGACGGCGAGATTCCTGGCGATCGCCTCGTCATGGGTCAGGCTCTCGTAGCGGCGGGCGGCGG
Source organism: Methylocystaceae bacterium (assembly GCA_003105285.1). GTDB lineage: Bacteria > Pseudomonadota > Alphaproteobacteria > Rhizobiales > Beijerinckiaceae > Methylosinus. The sequence goes on along the minus strand of PQAN01000414.1, from coordinate 6,013 downwards.
GGTCGCGCTTGGGATCGGCGGTGTAGACGCCGTCGACCTGCGTGGCCTTCAGCACGGCGTCGGCCGAGAGCTCCGCCGCCCGGACCACCGCGGGCGTATCCGTCGTGAAAAACGGCAGTCCCGTGCCGCCGGCGGCGATGACCACCCTCCCCTTGGCGAGATGATGCAGAGCCGCCCGCCGGGAAAAGGATTCGCACAAGGACGGCATGGGCACGGCCGAGAGCGCGCGCGCCTGTCGCCCCTGCGCCTCGATCGCCTGCTCGAGGGCGAGCCCGTTCATGACCGTCGCCAGCATGCCGATCGAATCGGCGCGCGCCCGCTCGATTCCCGTGTCGGCGCCGAGAATGCCGCGAAAGAAATTCCCGCCGCCGACGACGACGGCGATCTCGGTCCCGAGTTCGGCCGCCGAGGCGAGATCGCGCGCGACGCGCTCCAATGTGGCGGCGTCGAGACCGTGCGGCGCGGAGCCCTGAAGAGCCTCGCCCGAGAGCTTGACGACGACCCGTTTCCATTTCGGCAGGATCGTGGGGCTCGCCATTTGCTCTCTCTTTCGCTGAAGCCGGTGCGGTCGATGACTGTAATAGGCAACCGGCGCGGAGCCGGCAAGGCGGGGGAGCCGGTCTCCGGGTCTTCATGAATTTCCGCCGGCGACCCCGAGCCGATAGTCGACCGTTTCGTCTTCGCCGCGCCGCAGGCGCTCGGATCGTCGCTCCAGGCGAGCGGAGAGAGCCGCCGGCGCGAGTCGATCGGACGAAAACCTGTCAAAGGCCCGCGAGAAACGCGTCCGCCTTCGCAAAGAAGGACGCGCCGTCGTCTCGCCGGATCGTTCCCGCGCGCGCCAACGCGTCGGCGCGCCGCTTCGAACCTGGCCCGGCATAATCGATGATCGCGTCGCGCCAGCCGAGCCCGTCCAGCGGATCGATGTAGTCGAGAGCGTCGCCGCCGATTTCGCGGAAGACCTCTATGTCCGATGCGATCACCGGCGCGCCGGCCGCAGCGGCTTCCGCCACCGGCAGGCCGAAGCCTTCGTCGAAGGAGGGCGTCAGCACCGCCCGCGCGCCGGCGAACAGGTTCCGCAAGGCGGGAGTGGAGAGGCCCGCCGCCTCGATGACGTGAGGGCGCAATGCTTCGCATCGCTCCAGCAGATCGAGCACATTCTCATTGTGCCAGCCGCGCTTGCCGATGACGACGAGCTTCGGCGTCGCGGGTCCGAAGCGCCACGCCAGTTCACGCCAGACGTTGAGCAATGTCAGGTGATTCTTGCGCGGCTCGATCGTTCCGCAAACGACGAAATAGCGTCGACCCTCGAGGCGCGCGTCGACCGGCCGGCGCGCCTCGAAGACTGGCGATATGGGGAGGCTGGCGACACAGAGAGGGAGGTCCTCTCGTCCATTCCGCGCCGCGAAGGCCCGCAGGCGCCGGGCCACCGTATTCGATCCCACGATGGCGCCCGCCGCGAGGCGGGAGACGTTGCGCATCGCCGCGAGATGTTTCGGCGGCTCGCCGGGGCGAAAGAACTCGGGCGTCTCGATCGGCAGCAGATCATGGACGAAGAAGCACGGCTTCACATCCGGCCGATCGCCGAGCCAGCGCAGGAACCACGCCTTGTCGAGCAGGAACTGGCTCGCATTGACATAGATCGCGCCGGCCGGAACCTCGCCGATCGGCCGGCCGAGACGCAACGCCCAATTTCGCATCGCGCGCCAGTTCGCGGCGATGGAATCGAGCCCCGAGCGCTTCACGCGCAGCGCGCCTCTCGCGGCGCGAGGACCGCCGTCCAAGGCCGCGACGAGCGACTCATAAACCTCGTCGCGCGCCGGCGCGATATATTCGTTCCAATAGGTCTCGATGTCGACGATTGTGCGATAGGCGTCGGCGGCCGAGGCGAGGCGCGGGCCGAGTGCGGTGCAGATCAGCGCAGCATGATCGCCTTCGCCCGACAGAAAATGGCGCGCGAGCGCGAAATCGACGCGGTCGATGCCGTTCGGCGTCGGGTTGAGCGCGCGCGTCACCAGGCGGGTGACGTCATAGACGACGGGACGCGACGGAGCGCTCAATGCTTGCATCTTTCGCCGGATTGTCGGCACCGCCACTGATCTATGACCTCGTTCGACTCGCGAACGGCGCGCTCGCTTTCCGTCTCGAGGCACTCGCGATAGCGAAAAACCGTCGCGATATAGGACTTGATCTCCTCATCGCACGCATTCGCGGCTATTTTGCTCGAATTTTCCGACACACAGGCCGGACGATGCGGCGGGGCGCAGAAATTGAAGCCGGAGACGGCCTGGGCGCGCGCCGGATGCGGAAGAGACGAGACGAAGCAGGCGACGAGAATGCTCGCGCCGAAGAAAAACGACGCAGCCATGGTCCGTTCGGCCGCCCGCCGCGCGAACCTCGCAGACAAATCGTCTCGAACCCGCCCAACCCGATTCATGTCGATCCGACGCTCGTCGCTCCGAACGCTCCTCCCGTCGAGGATTGCCCGTTCGCGAAGCGCCGTGCAAGACGGATTCGCGCCTTTGCGGAAACGACGCCGCCGCTATTTGCGCGGCAGGCTGTGCGGCGCGCCGTTCGCCTCGCAGACGACGGATTTCGTCCTCACCCTTTCCGCGGCCCGGAACCAGTCGACGGCGTCGGCGATCGCTTGGCGATAGGGCCGGGACTGGTAGCCGAGTTCGCGGCGCGCCTTGCCGTCGTCGAAGAACATCGGCGTCGCCGAGAGGCGCAGCCCCTCGACATTGAGGAAAGGCTCGCGGCCCGTCAGGCGGGCGAGCGCTTCATTCGCATAAGCGAAAGGAACCAGCGGCCAGCGCGGCAAGCCGAACAGCGGCGGCGAGCGGCCGACGAGACCCGCGACGTCGGCTAGCAGCGTGGAGAGAGCGATGTGGTCGCCGCCTAGGATATAGCGCTCGCCGATTCGTCCCTGTCTCAGCGCGGCCAAATGGCCGGCGGCGACGTCGTTGACGTGGACGATGTCGAGGCCCGTGTCGACATAGGCGGGCATGTTTCCGCGCATCGCCTCGACGATGATCCGGCCGGTCGGCGTCGGCCGCACGTCGCCGCGGCCGAGCGGCGCGGACGGGTTGACGATCACCGCCGGCAGAGCGCTCGCGTCTCGATCATTTCCTCGACGAGACGCTCGGATATGACCTTGCTGCGCTTATAGGGTCCGAGCCGCGCCTCCGGCGTCAGCCGCCGCGTCTCGTCGCAGAGGCCCGACGGGTCGGGCGCGAGGGTCGCGACGCTGCTCGTATGGACGATGCGCTCGACTCCCGCGCGCAACGCCTCCTGCATGACGAGCCGCGTGCCCTCCACATTGGTGCGCAGAATGTCGGCGGGGTCGCGCGCCCAGAGACGATAGTCGGCGGCGACGTGAAAGACATAGCGGACTCCGCGTAGCGCCTTGCGCAGGCTCTCGCGGTCCGTCACATCGCCTTCGGCGATCCGGTAATGCGATCTTATATTCGCGCGCGGGCTGGAGGGCCGCACGAAAGCGCGCACCTCGAACCCGCTCTCATGCAGAAGGGCGGCGACCGATCCGCCAATGAAACCGCTGGCCCCCGTCACGAGGGCGATGTCTCTTCCGTCGCTGCTCATATCGAAGACGCGCCGACGGACTCTCGATGATCCGAGACCCGAACCGCGCGGCGCTCTCCAGCGAATGCGGAATCGAGATAGAAAAAATTAAAGATATTCGCCGTCAACGCCGCCCTCCTAAACGACACAAACACATRTTCTTCGCATTTAAGAAGGTCGCATGATGTCGAAAACAAGCCTGACTGCGAAAAATATTGCCTCCTATTGTACGGAGACGCTCTGCAGCTCGGCGTGGGGGGCTTCGTCGGGCCGGGGTTCGGCGGGCGGGCGCCGGAGCGCGGGCAGTTCGTAGATCGTCGCGCTCGTCTGCTCCTCCGCGTCCATCTGCGCCAGATCGTTGCGCACCATGAACACGAAGAACACGAATGCGACCGCCGACAGCCCGCCGATCACCACGTCCAGCCCCGCGAACTGCAGGATCCGCGCCTCGATCAGTCCGGGGCCCGCCCAATGCGCGAACACCACCCAGCACGCCACCAATATGCGGAACTCCGTCGCGCCCAGTCCGCCATACGACAGACGATGCACCCCCTCCGTCGCCACGCGAAGATAGGTGTAGGAGCTCATCAGCAGATAGAGAGACAGAACGAACAGCGCCGACGGCAGCGTGAAATAAGGAGACAGGCCGAGCCCCACCACGATGAAGCTCTGCGCGATCAGATCGCTCGAATGATCCAGCAAAAAACCATAGCGCGGACGCTCGATCCCCCGATGGCGCGCCAGAGACCCGTCGAGCGAATCGCCGAACCAGTTCAGAAACAGACCCAGAGGGGCGAGCGGGAGAAACTCCGACGACCAGTTGCACGCCACGAGGCTCGCCGCCGTCGCCGCCGCCCCCAAAAGACCGATCGCCGTCAGATGATCCGGCGTCGCCGACGCCGGCAGACGCTCGACGAGCGCCTTCAGCAAGGCCCGCTCGCCGGCCGCGAGGACGCTCGTATTCAATCGCTTCGCCAAGACGTCCCCTCGCAGAAATCACCCAGAAATGACGCGACAAACGATACGCTACTCATATGCTTACGATCTTCAGCTTGCCCGCCCCGGCGATCCTCGTCAATCGATTATCGCCGCGCTGCAGCAAGTTTCCGAAACGCGTCCGCTATTTCACCACCGTGCTCACCGCCGCGCCCTGTATCGCCGGCTGCGTCAGCATCTGAATCAGCTGGAACGCCTTCGCCACTTCCGTCAGCGGCGCGTTCGACACATAGATGATGTCCTTGTCCCGCATCGCGAACCGGCGCGCCACGAACAACGCCGACGGATCCCGCAAGTTCAGGTGATAGGCCACCGGCACCCACGCCCGCGACATCAGGATCGGCGACACCGTCGGATAGTCCCGCGCCAGCGACGCCGGCTCGTAGCGCAGCACGAACAGCCCGTTCGGATCGGCCCGCGAATCTTGGATCCCGCCGGCCTTGCCGATCGCCTCCTCCAGCGTGATCCCGCGCGCGTCGAACGGCACCACCGCATTCGCCCCCAAGGCCCCCGCCACCGTGAAGGTCTGCGGCGTGCGCTCAACCGTCAATATGTCGCCGGGGCGCACGAACACGTCCTCCCGCGGATTGGACAAAAGCGCCTGGATCGGCGCCCGCGCCGTCCGATCGCCGCGCGTCAGGCTCACGAAGGTCTCGTGAACCGGAGAGCGGAACCCGCCGGCCGCCGCGATCACGTCCATCACCCGGTCGCCGCGCAGCGTCAAAGGCACGCGCGCCCCCGCCGTCACCTCGCCCGTCACCGTCACCGTATTGCTGACGTTGCGCGACACCGTCACCAGCGCCTGCGGCTCGATCGCCTTGCCGCGCAGCCGCTCGACGATCGCCGCCTCGACATCCTGCTGCGTCCGCCCGGACACATGGATGCGGCCCGCATAGGGAACCGTCACCGACCCGTCCCGGCCCACCACCTGCTCGGGTATCGCCGCCGAGCGCGACCCCGGACTGGTGCGATCCGCCACCGGAGCCGAGAACAGGCCGCCCGCCGCCGCCTCCCACAAGGTGATCTGCAAGGCGTCGCCGACGCCGATGACCTGCGAGGCCGGCGGACGATAGTCGCCGAACGACCCGCGCAGGCTGGGCGCGGCCCGCCGCGCCAGCACGTCGACGACGAAATCGCCGATCTCCAGAACCGCGAAAGCCGTGTCCGGCCGATCCGCCGTCGCCGTCCCCGATTCGATCACCACGTCGCCCGACGGGCCGCTGCCGGGGAGAATCGAACAGGCGGCGAGCCCCGTCGCCGCCGCAAATGCCGCAAGCCGCAGATAAATTTTCAAAACCACGCCTCTTCCAACCATAAGGACCGGCCCAGGCCCACAACGATCCCCACATGCCCGGCCGATGGCCCAACATGGTCTCGGCCATTGTATCGGGCATTTGCCCCGCAACCAATTCGCCTCGGCGAAATAATCCGTGGATGTGAC
>PQAN01000413.1 GCA_003105285.1 Methylocystaceae bacterium | reverse complement strand
GGGCGTATCGGCAAGCCCGGCGCTTCTCCCTTTTCGCTGACCGGCCAGCCCAACGCGATGGGCGGGCGCGAGGTCGGCGGCCTCGCCAATCAGCTCGCGGCGCATATGGGATTTTCCGCGCCCGACATCGACCGTGTGAAGCGTTTCTGGAACGCGCCGCGCATTGCGACGCATGAAGGCTTCAAAGCCGTGCAGATGTTCGACGCAATCGCGCGGGGCGAGATCAAGGCGTTGTGGGTGATGGGCACCAATCCGGCGGTCTCGCTTCCCGACGCCGATGCGGCGCGCGCCGCGCTCGCAAAGCTCGAGCTGCTCGTCGTCTCGGACAATGTCCTTTCGAACGACACGATCAATTGCGGCGCGCATGTGCTGCTGCCGGCGCAGGCCTGGAGCGAGAAATCGGGCACGGTCACCAATTCGGAGCGGCGCGTCTCGCGCCAGCGTCCCTTTCTGCCGGCGCCCGGCGAGACGAAGCCGGACTGGCTCATCGTCAGCGAGGTCGCGCAGCGGATGGGCTTCGGCGACGCCTTTCGCTATCGTTCGGCCGCCGATGTGTTTCGCGAACATGCGGCGCTGTCGGCGTTCGAGAACGACGGCGCGCGCAGTTTCGATCTCGGCGGCCTGGCGGCGATGACGGATGAGGATTTCGACGCGATGCGGCCGACGCTGTGGCCGATCCGGGCGGGCGAAACGGAGGGACGCGAACGCTTCTTCGCGCAAGGTGGATTCTTCACGGCGAACAAACGGGCTCGATTCGTCGCGCCGGAGCGCCCGGCGCTGAGGACGCGAGTGTCGGAAGCCTATCCGTTTCGGCTCAACACCGGGCGCATCCGCGACCAATGGCACACGATGACGCGAACCGGCAAAAGTCCCCGCCTCGGCCGGCATTCGCCCGAGCCTTTCGTGGAGATCAATCCGGACGACGCCGGCCCGCTCGGCGTCGTCGACGGCGGCTTCGCGCGCCTGTCGACCAGCTACGGCGAGTGCATTCTCGCGGCGGTCGTCACCGATCGCCAGCAGCGCGGGCATCTCTTCGCGCCGATTCATTGGAGCGACGCGACGGCGTCGCATGCGCGGGTCGGCGCGCTCGTCGCCCCCTTCACCGATCCGCATTCGGGCCAGCCGGAGGCGAAGGCGACGCCGTCTCGCGTCGCGGCGGTCGCGTTCAAGTCGCGCGGCTTCGCCCTGACTCGCCGCGCTCTCGAGACGCCGCTCGGAACATGGCGGGCGAATGTCGCGGTCGCGCGGGGCCATGGCGCGCTGCTCGCCGCCGACATGGACGTTTTCGCCTGGCGCAAATATTTTCGCGGGCTGTGCGGCGATGGCGATGTGGCGGAATATCTCGATGAAGCGCGCGGCGTCTACCGCGCCGCGGCCTTCGCCGATGACGCTCTCGACATGTGCCTGTTCGTCGGTCCGGAAGACCAACGCTCGGCCTTCGACGCTGTGAATGCGCTGTTCGAGCAGGCGTCGCTCACCCTCGAGCAACGCAAGATGCTGCTCTCCGGTCGCCCGATAGACGGACTGGAAGACGACGGCCCGATCGTCTGCGCCTGCTTCGGCGTCGGCGCCAACACGATCGACAAGGAGATCGCCAAGGGCGCCCGGTCGCCCGCCGACATCGGCGTGACATTGCGCGCCGGCACGAATTGCGGCTCCTGCATCCCCGAGCTGAAACGCGCCATCGCGCGGGCGCAAGCCTGCGCGCTCGCGCCCTGCGGCGAGTGACGTGTGAAACATGGCCTGTCGGGAACAAGCCGTCCGTCATTGCGAGGAGCGGAGCGACGAAGCAATCCAGAATTCACGCGTGACTCCTGGATTGCTTCGCTGCGCTCGCAACGACGGCGCGTTTGTCGAGGCTGTTTACGCGGCGGCGCCTGCGAAGCGAGCCTCAAAGGCTCGCGACTCGGCCGCCGGCGCGAGCCTCGATCACGCGCCCGTCGCTTCCTCGAACCCGACCTCGGCTCGCAGATTTTCGAGATCGCGGAAGATCGTCGCGACCGCCAGCTTGCGGTCGCGGCGGAAATAGGAGACCGCGCAGTCCATCGCCTCTATGTCGCCCGAGATTTCGATGCGATCCCAGGACGGGGCGTGGCCGACGTAATTGACGATCACGTCATAATGCTGGCTCCAGAAGAACGGCGCGGCCTCGAAGCGCTCCCTGCGGCCGAGAATATTGCGCGCGGCGGTTTGCCCCTGCCGCTGCGCCGTCACCCAATGCTCGATCCTGATCCGTTCGCCGGTCGTGCGATCCGGCCAACGGGCGATGTCTCCGGCCGCGAAAATTCCCGGCGCGCTGGTCTCGAGATATTCGTCGACCAGCACGCCGCGATCGATCGCGAGGCCCGCCCCCTCGGCCAGCGCCAGCGCCGGCCGCACGCCGATGCCGACGACGACGAGCTCCGCCGAGATTTTTCCGCCGCCGGACAACACGACCTGCTGGTCGTCGATCGACGCCACGGTCTCGCCGAGATGAAAGACGACGCCATGCGCCTCATGCGTGGCGCGGATGAAGCGGCCGAACTCCTCGCCGAGCGTCTTCTGCATCGGAACGGCGTCCGGCGCGACGACGTGAACCTCGAGCCCGCGCGCCCGCATCGACGCCGCGACCTCGAGGCCGATGAAGCTCGCGCCGACGACCACGACGCGCGAGGCCGCGGCCGCCGCGGCGATGATCGCGCGGCTGTCTGCGAGGCTGCGCAAATAGCGAACACGCGGATGGTCGGCGCCGGGAACGGTCAGCCGAACCGGCTCCGCGCCGGTCGCGAGAAGCAGCGCGTCGAAACCGAGCCGCGCGCCATTGTCGAGCCGAAGGCTCCGGCCCTCGACGTCGATCGACTCGGCGCGCGAGCGAAGCTCCAGCTCGATGCGATTGTCCTCGTAGAAGCGGCCGGCGCGCAGCGGCAGCCAGTCTTCCGGCGCGGAGCCCGCGAGATAATCCTTCGACAGGTTGGGGCGATCATAGGGCGCGGCCTCGTCGGCGCTCACCAGAGCGATGGCGCCGCCATATCCTTCTTTGCGCAAAGTCTGCGCGGCGGCGAGCCCGGCCGCGCCGCCGCCGACGATGACCACCTTCCCGAGCGTCGGCGGCGGGGCGATTTTCGCGCCCGCTATCGGCTCGAGCTTTTCCGTGGCGATGACGAGGGTCCCCTTGCGCTCCGCTCGCCAGCAGGAAACAGGATCGAGCGCCGGGGCGCGAAGCGCCTCGCCGCTGCGCAGGCTGAAGCAGGCGTGATGCCACGGGCAGCGGATCGTGTCGGCGACGACGAGCCCCGCCGCGAGCGGGCCGTGATAATGCGTGCATGTGTCGCCGATGAAGAAAAATTCGTCGCCGCGACGAATGAGCAGCGCCGATTCTCCGCGCACATGGCCCTGGAGAATTTCGCCCTCGGCCACATCGGCGATTTCGACGCCGAGCGAGAAGTCGAGGCCCTCTGGTTCCGGCTTGCCCTCGCTCATCTCTTCCCCCTGCGTCGCTTCGGCGTCGACTGGATCTAGAGCGGTCGCGACTGCCGGCAAGACCTGTCATGTCTCCCGCAGCGAGCAGCTCTGGCGCCGCGAGAGGTGGCGGGAGACGATCGCCTGCGCTTCCTCCACATCGGCGAAAATCGCGCCCTCCAGCGGTTCGAGCGCGCTCGAAGCGCCACAAAATCGCTTGCTGCCGCCTTCCGACACCAGCAGTCCGACGGCGATCTGATCGACCAGGACGAAATCGACAGTGCTCATGCGGCGATCTCCCCGGAAAAAACGAATCTCGCAAAGCGAGCGAGGACCGGCCTCGCCCCCACATTCGACTCTAACGCGGATGCTATTGCTCGGGTTTCAAAAGTCAATAATTTTAGTCGACTAATGCGGCGCTCGTCGCACCTTCCGGACCCGTCATAATGAATCCTGCCTCACGGCCGCTATATGATATCCGGTGTAGGGAGCCGAAGGCGCGCCTCGAATGAACGCAGTCCTGATCTTCCAGTTCTTGTTTCTCATTGCGGTCGCCAATGGGACGCCGGTTCTGGCCAAGCGCCTTCTCGGCGATTTTTTCGCGCGGCCGGTCGACAGCGGCGCGCGCCACGCCGATGGGCGGCCGCTGTTCGGCGCCTCGAAGACCTGGCGGGGCGTGATCTCGGCGATTCTGGCGACGACGCTCTGCGCGCCCGTCATCGGTCAGCCGGCGGCGATCGGCGCAATGGTCGGAGCCGGCGCCATGGCGGGCGACCTTCTCTCGAGCTTCGCCAAGCGCCGCATGGCTCGGCCGGTGAGCAGCCGGGCGCAGGGATTGGATCAAATCCCCGAGTCGCTTCTCCCCCTGCTCGCCGTCCGGCTGCTGACGCCATTGAATTCCTTCGAGATCGTCGTCATCGTCGCGGCATTTTTTCTCGGCGGCCAGATTCTCTCGCGGCTGCTGTTCGAGCTCCATATCCGCGAACAGCCTTTCTAGAGTCTTTCAGTCGCATCAGGCCGGCGGGGCCGACGAATGCAGATGATGCAGCGTGATTTCCGGCGGACAGTTGAAGCGGACCGGCACGACGGACGAGCCGGCGCCGACCGACGTATAGCCCTGCATCTCGTGATATTTCCACGCGCCTGCGCCGAGGGCGCGGGGCAGGACCGAATCGAGCGTGATGGCTATCCCGCCCGGCAGGCAGATTTGTCCGCCATGCGTGTGGCCGCCGAGCAGCAGGTCGAATCCGGCGTGCGCCGCCTGCCGATAGATTTCCGGCGTATGCGACAGCAGGATCGAAAAGGCGTCGTGCGGGATGCTCTCGCCGGCCTTTTCGATATTGTCCACGCGGTAATAGTGAGCGTCGTCGATTCCGGCGATATGGATGCGTCCGCTTCCGCGTTCGATCGTCGTGCTCTCGTTGAGCAGCAGCCTCACGCCCATTTCCTCGAGACCCGGCGCCATGCGGATCGTGTCGTGATTGCCGAGCACGGCGAGGACGGGCCCCTTCAGCGCCGCGCGCAGCCGCGCCATGCCGGCGAGCGTCTCGTCGAAGGAGCCGAAAGTCTGGCCGCGATAATCGCCGGTCAGCACGCAGAGATCATAAACGAGGCCCTGCGCGAGCGCAGCGACGCGCGCCATCGCCTCGGGACACATGTCGACATGCAGGTCGCTCAGATGCAGAATCGTGAAACCTTCGAAAGCCGCCGGCAATCTGACGGACGCGACATGATTGCGCTGCAGCGCGACGTTGCGCGCATTGTCGAGGCCGCGCTTGTAGAGGCCGGCCATGACGAGGACGGCGCGGATCAGCCGGTGAGAAGAGGTCAGATTCTCGATATGGAAGAAGTTCAGCCCCTGGCCGAACACCTGTGCCTCGTGATCCCGCTCGATGCCGAGGCGCTGCCTGGCGTGCAGACGCCCGAGCCGCTTCTCGAGCGTCTGCAGGATGTGCTCGTCGGTCATCGTCTTCCCGTCGTCTCGCGCATCGTTCGGCCGTTCTAGCACAGCGGCGGCGAAATCCGACGGTCGGTTCGCCGCTTCTCGATCCTTCCCGGCGTTTTGCCCGGAGGTCGTCATATTCGCCCCATGAGGAAACCGTCACGCATGCGCTTCACGAGGCGGTCGAACCGCACTAGCTTTGTTCCTTGTAGAGGAGGCGCTGATTCCATGACGACGACCGAAACCGTTCTGCGCACGATCGACGCAAATCTCGGCGCCGCGACCGACCGTCTGTTCGATCTGCTGCGCATCAAGTCGATCTCCACCGATCCGGCCTTTACGGGCGAGTGCCGACGCGCCGCCGATTGGCTCGTGCAGCAGTTGCGCGGCCTCGGCTTCGAGGCCAGCCTGCGCGACACGCCCGGCCATCCCATCGTCGTCGGCCACGCCGAGGCCAAGCGTCCGGACGCCCCGCATGTGTTGTTCTACGGCCATTACGACGTGCAGCCGCCGGACCCGCTGGAATTGTGGGAGAGCGACCCGTTTCAGCCGCGCCTCGCCGACGGCAGGCGAGGAAGGGAGATCGTCGCGCGCGGCGCTTCCGACGACAAGGGTCAGCTCATGACTTTCCTCGAGGCGTGCCGCGCCTTTCAGGAGAACGGCGGCCTGCCCTGCAACGTCACTTTTCTCTTCGAGGGCGAGGAGGAGACGGGTTCTCCTTCGCTGCCGGATTTTTTCGCGGCCAACAAGCAGGAGCTCGGGGCGGCCGATCTCGCGCTCGTCTGCGACACCGGCATGTGGAACGCCGCGACGCCGGCCATCACCACCATGCTGCGCGGGCTTGCGCAGGAGGAGGTGATCATTCGCGGGCCGAATCGCGATCTGCATTCGGGCATATTCGGCGGGCCGGTGCTCAACCCGATCCATGTGCTCGCCAAAATCGTCGCCGATCTGCACGACGCCGAGGGACGCGTCACGATTGCCGGCTTCTACGACGGCGTCTGCGAGCTGCCCGAGGAGATCGCCGAGCAATGGCGGGCGCTCGACTTCGATGAGAAAACGTTTCTTGCGAGCGTCGGCGTCGCGCATCCGGCCGGGGAGGCCGGGCGCAGCGTCATCGAGCAGGTCTGGTCGCGCCCGACCTGCGATCTCAACGGCATCGTCGGCGGCTACACGGGCCCGGGCGCCAAGACGGTGCTGCCGGCGCAGGCCAGCGCCAAGGTCTCGTTCCGCCTCGTCGGCGGGCAGGATCCGAACAAGATCGTGGCGGCCTTCCGCGCCTTCGTGCGCGAACGGCTGCCGCCCGACGCCGGCGCGGAATTTATTTCGCACGGCGCGTCCGGCGCGCTGCAATTGCCCTTCGGCTCGGAGGCGCTGAACCGCGCGCGGCGGGCGCTGCGCGAGGAATGGGACAAGGACGCCGTGCTCGTCGGCTGCGGCGCCTCCATCCCCATCGTCGGCTCCTTCAAGCGCGACCTCGACATGGACGCGCTGATGATCGGTTTCGCGCTGGAGGACGACAGGATCCACTCGCCCAACGAGAAATACGCCTTCGACTCCTTTCACAAGGGGGCGCGCTCCTGGGTGAGGGTGCTGGCGGCGCTGGCGGCGTAGAATAGCCTGCCCTTCGGGCGTCATTGCGAGCGAAGCGACGATTCCATGGAGGCGTCCGATCCCTGGGTCGCTTCGCTTTCCGAGCCGGTCCGACAGAATAGCGAGCCGGAAGGCTCGCGGACCAAATTCGTCCGGGCGCGGGCGCGACGATCTGCCTCTCGCCAAGGCGCGTCGGATAGTTTATGTAGCAAAATGAACAAAGCGGGAGCAGGGGCGGCGTGGGCCGGCCGCGGCGCCCGGTGCGGGACAGCGTATCCGTCCCGCGTATCGTGGCATAAAGGGCTATCGCATGAATTACCGGCGCTTTTTCGAGACGGCCATCACACGTCTCCAGGACGAGCGCCGCTATAGAGTGTTCGCCCATCTCGAACGCGACGTCGAGACCTTCCCTCATGCGATCTGGCATAACGCCGATGGTTCGACGCGCGACGTGACCATCTGGTGCTCAAATGATTATCTCGGAATGGGGCAGCACCCGGACGTCATCGCCGCGATGATCGAGACCGCCTCGCGCGTCGGCGCGGGCGCGGGCGGCACCCGCAATATTTCCGGCACCAGCCATGCGATCGTGGAGCTCGAGGGGGAGCTCGCCGATCTGCATGGCAAGGAGGCCGCGCTGGTCTTCACCTCGGGCTGGATTTCCAATCTGGCCGCGATTTCGACGATCGCCGATCTCCTGCCCAATTGCCTCATCCTGTCCGACGCCTCGAACCACAATTCGATGATCGAGGGCGTCAAGCGGTCGCGCGCCGAGAAGAAGATTTTCCGCCATAACGATCTGCAGCATCTCGAAGAGATGTTGCGAGAGGCGGGCCCTCGCCCGAAGCTCATCGTCTTCGAGAGCCTCTATTCGATGAACGGCAATATCGCGCCGGTCGCCGAGATCGTCGCGCTCGCCGAGCGCTACGGCGCGATGACCTATGTCGACGAGGTCCACGCGGTCGGAATGTATGGCGCGCGCGGCGGCGGCRTCTGCGAATTGGCCGGCGTGATGAATAGAATCGACGTCATCGAGGGCACGCTGGCCAAGGGCTTCGGCACGCTCGGCGGCTATATCGCCGGCGACGGCGTGGTCATCGACGCGATTCGCAGCTATGCGGCCTCGTTCATCTTCACCACGGCCCTGCCGCCGGCCATCGCCGCCGCCGCCGCTGCGGCGGTGCGGATGCTGAAGGCGCGGCCCGATCTGCGCGCCGCTCACCAGCGCGCCGCGCATATCACCAAGCACGCCCTCGGCGCGGCCGGCCTGCCGGTGCTGGAAAACGGCTCGCATATCGTGCCGGTCATGGTGCGCGACGCCGAGCTGTGCAAGGCGGCGAGCGACATGCTGCTCGAGCGGCATGGCGTCTATATTCAGCCGATCAACTATCCGACCGTCGCGCGCGGATCCGAGCGGCTGCGCATCACCCCCACCCCGCGCCATACGGCCGAGCACATAGCGACGCTGGTCGAATCAGTCGTCGATGTGTGGCAGACGCTCGGCATCCCCTTCGTCGAGCCGCCGCAGCATCTGCATGTCGATCCTCAGAGCGAGGAGCGCTGCACCTATCCCGAGATCAAGCTCGCGGCGCAGTGAGACGACCTGCGGCGAACCGCTCCTCGGCGTCGGTTCAGCGACAAGGCGGGGTTCGGGGTATGGTCCCAGATTCCCGGTCTGGCCTTCGGCCCGCGGGAAATGACAGCGCCGCCGTTCCTTCTTTTCGTCAGCAGTGACCGCCACGGGCCGGCGCTCTAAATAATCGCGAACACCGCCGAAGGAGCTTCGGGCGATGGATGTCTCGCGCTTCGAAAAAATGTCCGACACGGAATGGCGGATCGCGCCGTTCGGAGCGATGCGGGCGCCGGGCGTGATTTACGCCACCGAGGCGCTGCTCGCCGAAATGGACGACAAGGTCTTCGATCAGGTCGCCAATGTCGCCATGCTGCCCGGCGTCGTGCGGGCCTCCTACGCCATGCCCGACGCGCATTGGGGCTATGGATTCCCGATCGGCGGCGTCGCCGCTTTCGACCCCGCACAGGGTGGCGTCGTCTCCGCGGGCGGCGTCGGTTTCGACGTCTCCTGCGGCGTGCGCACGCATCTCACCGGCCTGACGCGCGAACGGATCGTGGCCGTGCAGCAGGAACTCGCCGACGCGCTCTATGAGCATGTGCCGGCGGGCGTCGGCTCCAGGGGCGAGATCAGGCTCGATCCGCCGGAGATGACCGCCATGCTCGCGGGCGGCGCGCAATGGGCGCTGGAGCGGGGCTTCGGCCGGGTCGAAGATCTGGAGCGCATCGAGGAGGGCGGCCGCGCCGACGGCGCCGATCCGGCGGCCGTCTCCGACCATGCGAAGCAGCGCCAGCGCCGCGAGATGGGAACGCTCGGTTCGGGCAATCATTACCTCGAAGTGCAGGAGATCGCCGAAATCTTCGACGAGCCGATCGCGAGAGCATATGGCCTCGTGCGCGGCGAATGCGTGCTGACCATTCATTGCGGCTCGCGCGGCCTCGGTCATCAGATCGGCACGGAATATTTGCGCGAGATGGCGATCGCCGCGGAAGGCTACGGGATCGTTCTGCCGGATCGCGAACTCGCTTGCGCGCCGATCGATTCGGAGCTCGGCCGGCGCTATCTCGGCGCGATGCGCGCCGCCATCAATTGCGCGCTGGCCAATCGCGAGATCATCGGGCATCTGGCGAGACAGGTCTTCGCCCGCTTCTTCCGCAATGCCGAACTGCCGCTGATGTTCGACGTCTCGCACAACACCTGCAAGCTCGAGAGCCACGAGGTCGACGGAGAAATGCGCGACCTCTTCGTTCACCGCAAAGGCGCGACGCGCGCCTTCGGACCGGGCTGCGCGAGCCTCCCGTCGGCGTTGCGCGAGGCCGGCCAGCCGGTGCTGATCGGCGGCAGCATGGGCGCGGGCTCCTATGTTCTGGCCGGCATCGCCGCGAGCGAGCGCAAGGCCTTCTCCTCGGCCTGTCACGGCGCGGGGCGGCGGATGAGCCGCCACGCCGCGACGCGCGCCTATGGCGGGCGCCAAGTCGTCGATTCGTTGCGCGCGCAGGGGGTCATCGTCAAAAGTCCGTCGTTGCGCGGCGTCGCCGAGGAGGCGCCGGGCGCCTATAAGGACGTCCGCGCCGTCGTCGACTCGGCGCAAGCCTCCGGCCTCGCGACAAAGGTCGCATTTCTGCGACCACTCGTCTGTATCAAGGGTTGAAGAGGGACGCATGGCCGGCCCTGCGAAAAACGACGCCCCGCGATGGGAGTGGCGCAGCTTCGGCGCCGATCTGTCGGCCATCGAGGCGAAGATCGGTCTCTCGATGCAGGCCGCCCCGCGCCGCAGCGAGGAGATCTATCTGCTGAACTCGGCGACGCCGCATGGCGCGAAAATTCGCGGCGGCGCGCTCGAGGTCAAACGGCTGCTGCGCGTCGACCGCGACGGCCTCGAATTATGGAGTCCGGCGTTTCGGGCGGCGTTTCCACTCTCGGCCCAGACATTGACGGCGGCCTTCGCAGCGCTGGCGGTGACGCCTCCGGGCCTGGAGGCGAAGGACTATGATTGCGGCGCCTTTCTGGCCGAGGTCGTTTCGCGATGCGAGGCGCTGCGGGCCGTGCGGGTGAAGAAGGCGCGTCGCCAATTCGTCTTCTTCGAATGCGCGGCCGAATTCGTGCGGCTGCAGATCGGCGCCGTCGCGCTGGAGAGCTTCGCCGTCGAGAGCGCCGAGCCGGCCCGCGTCCTTCAGGCGTTGCGCGAATTGGGATTGGACTCCCGCCTCAACGTCAATTTTCCCAAAGGCGTCGAGCGCGCCATCGCGCTCGCGGCATAGAGCGTTTCCAACCGAAGCGGATGCCGGTTCGGCGTTGGAAACGCAAATCGAGGGATCGGGACATGGCTGTGGAAATCGAGCGCAAATTTCTCGTCGACCGGACGCTGTGGAGGCCGGAAGGCGACGGCGTCGCCTATCGCCAGGGCTATTTGTCGCGCGTCGAGGATCGCGTCGTGCGCGTCCGCGTCGCCGGCGACGCGGCCTTCCTCACGATCAAGGGGAGATCGGAAAAGTTCAGCCGGCTCGAATTCGAATATCCGATTCCGGTCGAGGACGCCGAAACTCAGCTCGACCTTCTCTGCGAGCGTCCGTTGATCGAGAAGACGCGATATGAGCAGACGGTCGGCGGCCGCCTATGGACGATCGACGTCTTCCAAGGCGACAATGACGGGCTGGTCGTCGCCGAAATCGAATTGTCGTCGGAGGACGAGAGCTTCGAGCGGCCGGCGTGGCTCGGCGAGGAAGTGTCCGACGATCCGCGTTATTTCAACTCCAACCTGTCCAAGTCGCCGTTCGGCTATTGGGGAACGCCTCGGCGGTAGCGAGCCCTCAGGCTCGCACCTGGCGCCGAGGCCCTTAGAGCGCTTCCGGCCGAAGTGGAAACCGGTTCGGCGTCGGAAACGCGTCAAAACAAGAAGCGAGAGTCTTTCCGTGCTTCGATGAAACACGGAAAAGACTCTAGCCTTCGACAAGCGGAGCCGAAATCGGATAAGGATCACGGGTCGAGACAAAGAGGCGAATCAGAAAATCCATGACCATTCGCGTGCATATCGGGGACCTGCCGGACGGCGCCGATCTCGGGCCCGTCGTCGCCATCGACACCGAGACGCTGGGGTTGAATCCGCATCGCGATCGGCTCTGCCTCGTGCAGCTTTCGGGCGGCGGCGGCGACGCCGATCTCGTGCGCATCGCGCCCGGCCAGACGTCGGCGCCCAATCTGACGCGCCTGCTCGCAGACCCCGAGGTCCTGAAGCTCTTTCATTTCGCGAGATTCGACATCGCCGTGTTGGAGAAGACCTTCGGCGTTTCGACGTCGCCGCTCTACTGCACGAAGATCGCCTCCAAGCTGACGCGCACCTATACGGACCGGCACGGGCTGAAAGATCTGGTGCGAGAACTGCTCGGCGTCGAAATCTCCAAGCAGCAGCAGTCCTCCGACTGGGGCGCGGCGACGCTCACGGACGCGCAGCTCGCCTATGCGGCCTCGGACGTGCTCTATCTTCACGCCTTGCGCGAGCGCCTCGACGCGATGCTGGCGCGCGAACACCGCACGGAACTCGCCGCCGCCTGTTTCGACTTTCTGCCGACGCGCGCCCGTCTCGATCTCGCCGGCTGGCCGGAAACGGATATTTTCGCCCACGAGTGACGCCTCGAATTCGCCACGTCGCAACGTTCTATTGTGCTTCGTTTCGAGCAGGGACCGATGGACGACGCCGCCCAATCCGCCGACAGACGGGATCGCCTCGCCTCGATCGTCGCGCCTCGCCTCGACGCCATCCCGCAGGCGCGGCGTCATTCCCTGCGCGTCTCGAGGTTGCGACGCTGGCTCGTCTGGGGGGCCGGCGGGATTTTGGCCTTCATTCTCGGCGGCCTGGCGCTCGAGGCGTTCCGCTTTCTGCCCGCCGATCTGCGCTTCGCGCATATCGGCATGCAGGGGACGCGGATCACCATCGAGAGCCCGAAGCTCGTCGGCTATCGCAAGGACGGCCGGCCCTATGAGCTTCGGGCCCATTTGGGCGTCCAGGACATGGCCAAGCCCGACGTCTTCGAACTCGAGCAGCTCGATGTGCGGATCGAAGGCGACAACGACGCCGTCGTCATGCTATCGGCCGCCAAGGGAGTTTATGATGCGCGGAACGACCATGCCGACCTCTCGGACGGAGTCCGCATCCATGACGGCAAGCATTACGATATGCGACTGGAGAGCGCTTCCATGGATTTTCGCGCCAATGTCATGAGGTCCGACCGGCCGGTCGCCCTGACGCTCGACGGCGGAGAGATAGCCGCGAGTTCGGTCGAATTCGCGCAGAGCGAGCGCCGCGCGACCTTCACGGGCTCCGTCCATTCGGTCTTTCACGGCGAAACGGACGAGAAGGCGGGCGCGGAGGCTTCAGGAGAGTGACGCCGATGCGCGCCATTGTTTCATTTGCGGCCCTCGTCGCGCTGGCGATCGCCGCCGCGTCCCCCTTGTCCGCCAAGGGTCGTTCGGGCGGCATATTGCCGGGCGCGAGCGCCAAGGACCCGCTCGACATCGACGCCGGCAAGCTCGACTATTTCGACAAGGAGCAGCGCCTCGTCTATTCCGGCAGCGTCGTCGTGGTGAACGGCCCGTCGACGCTCAAGGCGTCGCGGCTCACCATTTTTCTGGACGGCGCCGGCCAGGGCGGCGCGGCGACCGGCAGCGACCGCGTGAAGCATATCGACGCCGACGGCCCCGTCACGCTCGTCTCCAAGGATCAGATCGGCACGGGCGACAAGGGCAGCTACGATCGCGGCGAGAACAA
>PQAN01000412.1 GCA_003105285.1 Methylocystaceae bacterium | reverse complement strand
CGGCGCTGGCCGAGCGGCTGCGCAGGCTCGAGGCCATTCGCGCCGCGTCCGAGCAGCTTCAAGAGCGCGCGCGGCTCGGGCGCGACATGTTTTTGCGCGGCGGGCCGGAAGGCGTAGAGACGACGACCGCCGCCGCCTATCAGGCGAGCCTCTATGACCTGCTCTCGGCCTATGCGCGCCAGCGTCAGAAGCACGCGCAGTCGCGCGTCACCCTGCGCCAGCGCAATGTCTGGTCGCTCGCCGAGGCGCGCGAGGCGCTCGAGCGTCTGGCGGGCGTCGCGGCGCAGTGGACCGTGCTCGACGATTATCTGCTGCGCTATTGCGTGGATATTCAAACGGCGCGCACGGTGCGCGCATCGGCTTTTTCGGCCTCGCTCGAAATGGTGCGGGAAGGGCGTTTCGATATTCGGCAGGACCGCCCCTTCGCGCCGATCTGGCTGCGACGGCGGGAATCGGACCGCGAGCCTTCAGGCTCGCAAGGCGAAGCCTGAGGGCTCGCTGTCCAGTGGGGAAGGAGAAGATTTTGGCGCAAGCCGCACGACCCATCGATCTGTTCGAGGAGCGCGACGAGGCGGCGTCGGCGAGAGAGGAGGCCGCGTTGCGCGAGGCCGCCCGCATCGCCGAGGCGCTGCTGTTCGCCGCGAGCGAGCCGCTGGACGAAGCGGAGATCGCCCGCCGCCTGCCGGACGGAGCCGACACGCAGGCCGTCCTGCAGCGGCTGCGGGAGGATTACGCCCAGCGCGGCGTCCATCTGACGCGGGCGGGGCGCAAATGGTTCTTCCGCACCGCGGCCGACCTCGGCTGGGTGCTCGCCCGCGAGCAGGTCGAGCAGAAGAAGCTGTCGCGCGCCGCATTGGAGACGCTCGCCATCGTCGCCTATCACCAGCCGGTGACGCGCGCCGAGATCGAGGACATCCGCGGCGTCGCCATTTCCAAGGGCACGCTCGACGTGCTGCTCGAGACCGGCTGGATCCGCCTGCGCGGCCGGCGCCGCGCGCCCGGCCGGCCGATCACCTATGGCACCACGGACGCCTTCCTCATGCATTTCGGCCTCGAGCAGATCGGCGATCTGCCGGGCCTCGAGGAATTGAAGGGGGCGGGGCTGTTCGAGGGCCGCCTGCCCAAGGGCTTCGGCGTGCCGCAGCCCTCCGACGACGCCACGCTCAAGGACGACGAGGAGCCGCTGGAGGCGGAAGAGGCGAATGCGCTGGAGCTCGAGTTCCTGGACGAACCCGAGCAGGCGGAGGAGCCGGAAGGCGGAGAAGAGGAGTAGATATCTTCTGGTCCAGAATCCTCGTCCTGAGCCCGCGAAGTGGGCGTCTCGAAGGACGCGGAGCCGCAATGCTATCGGCGCGCCTTTGCCCTCGCCCTTCGAGACGCGCCTTTCAGGCGCTCGTCGGGCTGAGGGCGAGCGGGGAGCGTTCGCCGCCCCGAAACGCTTTACGCTTTTCCTCTATTCGCCTTGTTTTTGCGTGGCCGGCGTCCTAGGTTCCGGGACAGTTTCGGCCGGTTCGACGGCCTTTCGAGCACAAGTTGGAGGTTTACGCCATGGGCGGTCTGTCGATCTGGCACTGGATCATCGTCGGCGGCGTGGCGTTCATCCTGTTCGGCGGCAAATTCAAGATTTCCGACGTGATGGGCGACGTCGCCAAGGGCATCAAGGCGTTCAAGAAGGGCCTCTCCGAGGACGACGAGGCGAAAGCCGCCGCCGAGGAGGCGCAAAAGACGTTGGCGCATCAGCCGCTCGCGAGCCAGGCTCACGAGGCTCCAGCTCACGCCGACAAACCG
This sequence comes from Methylocystaceae bacterium, assembly GCA_003105285.1. Lineage (GTDB taxonomy): Bacteria > Pseudomonadota > Alphaproteobacteria > Rhizobiales > Beijerinckiaceae > Methylosinus. The sequence goes on along the minus strand of PQAN01000412.1, from coordinate 3,777 downwards.
GTCGACGCCAAAAAGGCGTGATTTCACCGCGCCTCGCGTAGGTTTCCCGCATGTTCGATCTCGACGCCGGTAAGCTCATCGTCATCGGCATCGTCGCGCTCATCGCGATTCCGTCCAAGGATTTGCCGCGCGTGCTGCGGCAGGTCGGGCAGATGACCGGCCGGATGCGCCGCATGGCCGCCGAGTTCCAGGGCCAGTTCATGGAGGCGATGCGCGAGGCGGAGCTGCACGATCTTCAGAAGGATCTGAAGAGCGAGGTCGATTCGGCTTTCGCGGGCGTGAAGGACGCGGCCTTCGATCCTCTAACCGACGTCCGCAAGCAACTCACCGAAATGATCGAGGAGAGGGAGGGCGCCGCCGAGACGACGAAGAGCGCGCCGCCCGCGCTGGACGGACCTCTTCCGGAAGCCGACCATGAGCCGCCTGCAGAGGGGCCGAAGCAGGACCTCGGCAAATGACCGACGCCGACATCGAGGCGACGAAGGCGCCGCTCATCGAACATCTGATGGAGTTGCGCGAACGGCTCATCCGCGCGCTGCTGGCCTTTCTCGCGGCCTTCGTCATCTCCTTCTTCTTCGCCAAGGACATCTATAATCTGCTCGTCGTCCCCTACACGCATGCGGCGGGGCCGGAGGCGAAGCTCATCTATACCGCTCCGCAGGAATATTTCTTCACGCAGATCAAGGTCGCCATGTTCGCGGCGGCTTTCGTTTCCTGCCCGATCGTGTTCGGCCAGCTCTACGCCTTCGTCGCGCCAGGGCTCTACCGGCACGAACGCAACGCCTTCCGGCCCTATCTCATCGCGACGCCGGTGTTCTTCGCGCTCGGCGCGCTGGTCGTCTATTTCCTCGTCATGCCGAATTTGCTGCATTTCTTCATCTCCATGCAGCAGGCGAACGAGCCGGGCAAGGCGCAGATCGAACTGCTGCCGCGCGTGTCGGAATATCTCTCGCTCATCATGACGCTGGTGCTCGCCTTCGGCATCGTCTTCCAACTTCCGGTGGCGCTGACGCTGCTCGGACAGGTCGGCGTCGTGTCGTCGAAATTTCTCGTCGAGAAGCGTCGCTATGCGATCGTCCTCGTCTTCATCGTCGCCGCGATTTTGACTCCGCCCGACGTCTTCAGCCAACTCGCCCTCGCCCTGCCGGGACTGGCTCTCTATGAGGCGTCGATCTATTCCGTGCGTTGGATCGAAAAGAAAAGGGCTTTGGAGACGGGAGAGTCGACGACGGCTTGACCCCTTCTCCCGCCTGCGGGAGAAGGTGGCGCGCGAATGCGCGACGGATGAGGGTTCTCGGCCGCCGCCGCTGTCGCATGGTTTTCCCTCATCCGACCCCGCTTCGCGGGGCCGCCTTCTCCCGCGAGTGGGAGAAGGAGAGCGGCGGGTAGTTTCATGTACGACATCAAATGGATTCGCGATAACGTGGAAAGTTTCGACGAGGGCCGCAGACGGCGCGGGCTCGGGCCGCTTTCGCACAGACTGCTCGCGCTGGACGATGCGCGCCGCGCGGCGATCGCGCAGTTGCAGGCGGTGCAGGAGCGGCGCAACTCGGCCTCCAAGGAGATCGGCCTCGCTCTGCGCGAGAAGGATCATCTGCGCGCTGAGGAGTTGAAGGCCGAAGTCGCGCGGCTGAAGGACGATTTTCCGAAGCTCGAGCAGAAAGAGCGCGAGGCGAGCGCCGCGCTCGACACGACGCTTTCGGAAATTCCCAATACGCCCTTGGAGAGCGTGCCCGTCGGCAAGGACGAGGACGACAATGTCGAGGCCGCGCGCTGGGGCGAGCCGCGCCAGTTCAACTATCCGCCGAAGGAGCATTTCGACATCGGCGAAGGCTTGAAGCTGATGGATTTCGAAGCGGCCGCGAAAATTTCGGGCGCGCGCTTCGTCGTGAACAAGGGCGGCCTCGCGCGCCTCGAGCGCGCGCTGGCGCAATTCATGCTCGATCTGCATACGGGCGAGCATGGCTATACGGAAGTGAGCCCGCCGCTGCTCGTGCGCGACGACGCGATGTTCGGCACGGCGCAATTGCCGAAGTTTCGGGAGGACCAGTTTTCAGTGTCGGCAGGTCGGCAGGTCGGCAATGGGCAGTCGGATTCTGCGACTGCCGAAGGCCCACCGCCGACGAACGATCATTGGCTCATCCCCACCGCCGAAGTGCCGCTCACCAATCTCGTGCGCGAAAGCATCCTCGACGAATCGCAATTGCCCCTGCGCTTCACCGCCGGCACCTACTGCTTCCGCGCCGAGGCCGGCGCGGCCGGTCGCGACACGCGCGGCATGATTCGCCAGCATCAGTTCTACAAGGTCGAACTCGTCTCCATCACCACGCCGGAGCAATCGCTCGACGAGCATGAGCGCATGACCGGGGCGGCGGAAAAAGTGCTGCAATTGCTCGAGCTGCCCTATCGCAAGGTCACGCTCTGCACAGGCGACATGGGTTTCGCCTCGCAGAAGACCTACGATCTCGAGGTCTGGTTGCCGGGGCAGGGGAAATATCGCGAGATTTCCTCCTGCTCGGTCTGCGGCGATTTTCAAGCGCGGCGCATGAATGCGCGCTATCGGCCCTCGGAGGGAAAAGCGACGCGCTTCGTCCACACGCTCAATGGCTCCGGCGTCGCGGTGGGGCGGGCGCTGGTCGCGGTGCTGGAGAATTATCAGGAGGAGGACGGCTCCGTCACAGTGCCGAAAATTCTTCGCCCCTATATGGGCGGGCTGGAGCGAATCGCGTCGGCGGGGTAGGCGTGCGTGACTCTCGAGGGCAATCAGGTGGAGGACCAACAGTTCTTCCCCTCATGCCGAGGAGGCCCCGAAGGGGCCGTCTCGAAGCACGAGAGGAAGCTCCAGATGACGGAAATGAAGGCTTCCTCATCCTTCGAGACGCCCGCTTCGCGGGCTCCTCAGGATGAGGAAGCCTTCGCCCGATCGCTCTGGGGACGCTAACGATCGGCATCAAAGCAGCTTCATGCGCATTCTCATCACCAATGACGACGGCATTCACGCTCCCGGCCTCGCGGTCGCGGAACGCGTCGCACGGACGTTGACCGACGATATTTTCGTCGTTGCGCCGGAGAGCGAGCAGTCGGGCGTCGCCCATTCGCTGTCCCTCAACGACCCCTTGCGGCTGCGCGAGATTTCCTCGCGCCATTTCGCGCTCAAGGGAACGCCGACCGATTGCGTCATCATGGCCGTGCGCAAGATTCTCGCCGACCGTCCGCCGGACCTCATTCTCTCCGGCGTCAACTCCGGCCAGAATCTCGCCGAGGATGTGAGCTACTCCGGCACGATCGCCGGCGCGATGGAAGGGACGATCCTCGGCATTCCGTCGATCGCTCTGTCGCAGGTCTATGATTTCTTCGCGGGCCGCCAGCACATTCATTGGAGCTGCGCAGAGGCGCACGCCGCCGCGACGATCCGCAAGCTCGTCGACGCCGGCATTCCGCCGGGCGTGCTGATGAACGTCAATTTCCCCAATTGCCCGCCGGGCGAGGTGCGCGGGCTCGCCGTCACCGTGCAGGGCCAGCGCAGCAACGACCTCATGCGCATCGAGGATCGCAAGGACGGTCGCGGCATTCCCTATTATTGGATATCCTTCCAGCGCGGCAATTTCACGCCGGGAGCGGGAACCGATCTCGAGGCCGTGGACGCCAACAAGATTTCGGTGACGCCGCTGCGCCTCGACTTCACCGATCACCCGACGCTGACGCGGCTCGCCGCCGCCTTCGAGTGAGGACGCGACATGGAGGAGGGCCGGCTCGCCCGAGGGCAGACGATCGAGG
>PQAN01000411.1 GCA_003105285.1 Methylocystaceae bacterium | reverse complement strand
AAGCGCGAAGCCGTCGCGCACCTGGACGCTTCTAAAAACCTAGTGGCGTGATTCAGCCATTTTGAACGGGGAAGGTCGGGTAGAGGCTTTTGAGCTTGATGCGGGCGTCGGCGGTGGTGAACTGCCAGTCCGCCTTGGCCTCATGCGTGTTGCGGTCGGCGACCCAGGCGGCGACTTCGGCGCGCAGGCTCTCGGTGTCGCGGGTGCGGCGCGCGAGACATTGCGAGGACAGAACGCTGAGCTCGCTCTCGGCCATGTCGAGCCAGCTTCCGTGCTTGGGCGTGTGATGCCACTCGAAGCGCTCGGTCAGCCGTCGGGCCTTCTCGGGCGCGAAGGCCTGATAGAGCGAGGCGGATTTGTGCGTGTTCAGATTGTCCTGCACGAGCACAATCTTCGTCGCCTGCGGAAACATCACGTCGGCGATATGCTCGAGCGCATGCGCATAATCGATCGCCGTATGGCGCTCGGTCACGATCGCGTCGCGCTTGCCTTCGAGCGGCGCGAAAATCATGAAGATGCTGGCGGTTCCGTTGCGCTCATATTCATAGTCGACGCGCTGCGGCTGCCCGGGCTGCATCGGCATGGGGGCGCGCGTCTCCTTCATCGGCTGCTTGGTCGCCTCGTCGAGGCAGACCACGGGCAGCAATGGATCATGCGGACGCCGATAGACTTCGAGCACGTCCTCCATCGCGGCGACGAAGGCCGCGTCCGCATGCGGAGGAATGACCCACTGCTCCTTGCGATGGGGCTGCAAGATGTTTTTTTAAAACACGACCGATCGTTCTGTCGCTCGCTGTATCGACGATGGCGAGCTCGACCACTTTTCGCTCCAGCAGCCGCAAGGTCCAGCGCGCATAGCCTTCCGGCGGCGCCGAGCATGACAGCGCGACCAGCTTGGCTTCCTTCTCGCCGTCGAATATGCGCGGCACGGCGGGGCGCGAGTGCTGCTTGCGCGTCAAGACCGCGTCGAAGCCTTCCTCCACAAGCTGCTTGCGCACACGGTAGACCATCGACACGCTCGTCTCCAGCTGCTCGATGATCTCGCCGTCGCTCATGCCTTCGCCGGCCTCGGACACGTCCGCCTTCAGCAGGATCCGCGCCTTCACCAGCGTCTTTGCCGAATGCTTGCCCTTATTCAACATGCTTTCGAGCTGCGTCCGCTCCTCGGCGCTCAGCCGCACGACATATTTCTTCCCGCCGATTTCCTCCTGCGCCATCCTCGCCTCCTCGGGCCGAATCAATGGCGTAAGCGAATCAGAAACTCCGACTCGGGAGAAGGCGGTGTCCTTTCAAATTGGCTGAAGCGAGGCACTAGCCAACCCGCAGCATTTCTGATTCCATTCGTCTGGACGGATCGGAGGTTGCTCGATGCGTGGACAGTCTGGTTTTTTCGATGTCGATGATCGCTTGCGGCGCTTGAGCGATCTCGGCGATCAGCTCGACGCCTTTCGAGCGGCGGTCGATTTCGAGATGTTTCGCCCGGAACTGAACGCGGCGCTTTGTTATTCCGACGGTTCGCAGGGCGGGCGTCCGCCGTTCGATCCGGTGATGATGTTCAAGATTCTCGTCATTCAGACGACGAATAATCTTTCGGACGAGCGCGCCGAGTTTCTGATCAACGACCGTCTCTCGTTCATGCGGTTTCTCGGAATTGGATTGGCGGATCGCGTGCCTGACGCGCGCACGATCTGGGTGTTCCGGGAAAAGCTCACCAAGGCCGAGGCCATCGGGCCTCTGTTCGAGCGGTTCGACGCGACGCTTCGGGCGGCAGGTTATATCGCCATGTCGGGGCAGATCGTCGACGCCAGCCTGATCGCGGCGCCGCGCCAGCGCAACACGCAGAACGAGAAGAAGGCGATCAAGGAAGGCCGCGTCCCGGACGATTGGAAAGACAAACCCGCGAAGCTGCGGCAGAAGGATCGCGACGCACGCTGGACGGTGAAGTTCACCAAGGCCAAGCCACGCGATGATGGCTCATTGCCCTCGGTCGATCTGGCGATCCCGGTTTTTGGCTATCAAAATCACATCTCGATCGACCGGAGCTTCGGCTTCATCCGCAAATGGAGCGCGACGGACGCCGCGCCTACGAGGGCGCAAGGCTGCGCGAAGGGCTTCTCGACAAGACCAACACGGCGGCGGGCGTCTGGGCGGACACGGCCTATCGCTCGAAGGCCAATGAGGAGTTCATGGAGAAGAACGGCTTTCGATCCCACGTTCATCGCAAGAAGCCCAAGGGCCGCGCCATGCCGGAGGCGATCTCTCGCGCCAACAACGTCAAATCGAAAATCCGCTCCAAGGTCGAGCATGTGTTCGCCGAGCAGAAGGACCGGATGGACCTATTCGTCCGCACTATCGGCATCGCGCGGGCGACAGTGAAAATCGGCCTCGCAAATCTCGTCTACAACTTCAAACGCTTGCTCTTCGTGCGGCGTATGGCGGTGACATAGCCGCAAAAGCCGGGGCCACCGCTTCGAGTGCCGCGGCGGGCGCTTGCATCAAGAGAAAATCGACGTCGGCCCGGGGAAAGGCGACTAGGGACTGTTGGGATTCATCGGGAGTGAATGACGGCGGCAGAGATGTAGATCATTGCTTCGAAGCTCTGGTCGGTCTTGTCGGCGCGCAAGGCGATGCGTTTGAACTCCTTGAGCTTGCAGAAGAAGTTCTCGATCAGATGCCGCCACTTATACATCTCTTCGTCGATTGTGAGCGGATTGGTTCTGCGCGGATGCTGTGAGATGACGACCTTTGCGCCGCGCTCGTCGAGATCGGCGATGATGGCGTTGCTGTCGAAGGCCTTGTCGGCGATCAGCGCGCCGAATTCGAGGTCTTCGATGAGCGGCGCGACCCCGATCGTGTCATGCCGCTGCCCCGGCATGAGAACAAAGCGCAGGAGATTGCCGAGCGCGTCCGTCAGAGCAAGGATTTTGGTGGTCATGCCGCCTTTGGATTTACCTATGGCCTGGCTCGAAGTCCCCCTTTTGCGCCCTGTCCGTGACGATGGACCTTGACGATGGTGGCGTCGACCATGGCGTATTCCATATCCGGCTCGTCGCAGACAGCATCGAAGAGCCGCTTCCAGACATCCGCCTTCACCCAGTCGCGAAAGCGCGTGTACATCGTGCTCCAGTTGCCGAACAAAGCCGGCAGATCACGCCATGGGCTGCCTGTGCGGGCGATCCACAAGACCGCCTCCACGAAACGCCGGTTGTCCTCGCCGCTGCGGCCGGGGTCGCCGCGCTTGCCAAGGCAAAGCGGCTCCATCTTCGCCCACTGGGCGTCAGTCAATACGAATCGGTTCATCCAAAGCTTGAATCACAGCCAAGCATGGATGGGAATCTGAATCCCAACAGACCCTAGCATTACAGTTGCATGTTA
>PQAN01000410.1 GCA_003105285.1 Methylocystaceae bacterium | reverse complement strand
CAGCCAGGGAGTCGGTTGATAGACGACGCCCACGCGCGGGCTGAAGGCGTCGGCATAGACATTCACATAGGAGTTCAGAGCGTCGGCATAGGAGGTCAAGACCTTGTTGGAACCCGTCTCGGTCCAGTCATATCGGCCGCCAAGCAGCACGTGAACCGAATCGTCCAGGAAGGAGATCATGTCCTGCCCATAGACGCCGGTCCATTTCATTCCGGTTTTTCCGAAAAGCTGAAGCGCATAGATATTCTCGAACTTCGTATAGCTCGGCGCATAGATATTGATGGCGCTGATCGGGCTGAAGAAGAAATTGTAAATAGGGAGATTATTCGCAAAATAGTCGAATCCCACCAATACCGAATGCTCGAGAGGCCCCGTCGAAAATTTGCCCTTCACGTCCACATTCGTACTGAAGGTCTCCTCCCAGGAGGTCGGAAAGACATTTATCTGGCGATTCAAGACGCCGGTCAGCGGATTGAAACCTGTGCCGACCATGTTCTCGTTACTGGTGCTGATGCTGTAATAGGCGAGCCTGTTGGTCAAACTCCAGCTCGGCAGGAACTCGTAGGTCCAATCGACAGCGATACGCTTTCGGTCGAAGTTGTTCGGCATGGCAGAGGTGACATTGGGCGTGGACAGGTAACGACTGACCGGAATGGAAGCGGGGCTTCCGCCGAGCGCCGGCAGCACGGGATAATCGTCGACCCAGGTCTTGCTCTGATATTCGAAATCGATGTTCATCCGGAATTGCTCGATCGGATGGAAGGTCAGCGTCGGCGCCAAGAAGACGTTTCGATCGAAAATGAAATTGCGATAGGAATCGGTGCTGTAGAATTCGCCGTTGAAACGGTACAGCAGCATGTGATCGTCGGTGAGCGGACCGGTGGCGTCGACCGTCGTTCGCGTCCCGCTGAAGGACTTCACTTGCTGCTGCACCGAATAATAAGGCGTCTCGAGCGGGCGCTTGACGACCATGTTGACGATGCCGCCCGGCTCGCCTCGGCCGAACAGCATCGCAGCCGGACCTTTCAGCACCTCGATGGACTGCAGATTGGTCGTGTCGAGATTGCGAAGCCGATATTCCATCAAGCCGTTCTTGTAGATGTTTCCGACGGTGTTGTAGAAACCGCGCACTTTGAACAGCTCGAAGCCGCTGAGCCCCGGCGTCACTCCGCTGACATTGGAGAGAAGCGCGTCGCCGACGCTGATCGCCTGCTGATCGTCCATCGTCTGGCGCGTCACGACATCGACCGAGATCGGCGTCTTCAACAACGGCGCATCGGTCTTCAGAGTCTTGGGCGCGCTGACGGCGTTGTAGCCGGTGCGCCGATCTCCCGGCCCCTGACCGCCTGCGCCCGAGCCATGGCCGTCCATCGTAATACTCGGCTCGGCGCCGATATCGATCGTCGGGAGAGGCGTGGCGCCGCTGGCGCTCGCATCGTTCCGCGTGTCGCCCGCCTGAGCCAGGACGATCAGCGCGGATTTTCCATTGTTGGACAGTTCGTAATGCAGTCCGGTGCCCGAAAGCACTTCCGAGAGAGCCTCGGCCAAGTTGCGACGCCCAGTGAGTCCTCTGGTTCGTAGCGAGCGGGTCAATCGCGAATCATAGACGATGCGCGCGCCGCTCTCGTCGGCGAGGCGGTTGAGCGCCGTCGAAATGGGGCCGGCCGGAATGTCGTAGGTGCGCACGATCTCGGCGATTTCTCTCTGCGACATCTGCGCGTGCGCTTGGGCGCGGTCCGCATTCGCTCCGAATGCAAGAGCACTCATCGCTGTAACGATGGCCGTCGCGCTCATCATCCCGTCCCTCGCCGACTTGCTCCCGTTCGGAATTCGATACGACATCTTCTGGCCCTATCCCGTCTCCTAGAGGCGAGGCACGCGCCTCCCACTGTAGACAAGGACGAACCTCCTCCTCCTCAGAGGAGGTCGACGACCAAAAAAATTCTCTTTTTCATCCCGTGAGCGCGACGAGATAGCCCAGATCGAGAGCGTGAAGGCCGAGAGCCTTTTCGATCGCGGAAATCGCGGCGATCGGCTCCGCCGCGTCGAACACGCCGCTCACGCGCCTCTCTCTGATCGAGGGATCGAGGATCAGAATGTATCCGTGGAGATAATGTCCGAGCACGGAGACCACTTCGGCGAGCGGCCTGTCGTCGAAAATCAGCTTTCCGCGCCGCCATGCAGTGACATGGTCGACCTGCACCCGATAAGGATCGACAGCGGCCACGCCCGGCGCRAAGGCGCTCTGCTCGCCTTCGTCGACGATGATCGGCGGCCCGCCCGCCACGACGCGCACCCGATGCAGGGCCACTGTGACTTCCGTTCGCCCACGCGTAGTCGAAACGTCGAAAGCGGTGCCGAGAGCCGTCACCGAGCCGCCGGGGACCAGAACCGAGAAAGGTCTGCCGGCGTCCGGAGCGACGTCGAACCAAGCCTCCCCCCTCAGGAGGGTCACGTTTCTCTTGCGCTCGTCGAAATCCAGCGCGATGGCTGAGCGAGGGCCGAGCTCGATCCGCGATCCATCCATGAGATGAACCATCCGCGTTTCCGCGACGCCGGTCCGTGTCTGCGCCCGCAGCATGATCCAGACATCGTCGAAGAAGACGTAAGACAAAAGAGCGAAGGCGAGCGCCGCGAGGCTGGCGGCGACGCGAAGGTGGGGCGTCCGGCGCGGCGGGGTCACGTCGAACTCGTCGATGAACGGCCGCAGCCCCTCGAGATCGCCCCAGATACGGCAAACGTTCTCGAACGCCTCGCGGTTCGCCGAGTCGCGCGTCAGCCAAAGGGCGAACGCCTCACGCTCTTGCGGCGTCGGGGCTCGGCAGTCGAGACGTGTCCACCATTCAATGGCCGCTCTCCGGCGGCTCGCCTTGTCACAAGGAGCGTCGTCCTCCTCCATCGTCGCGCCAATCTGCCTCTCGTCGGGCGTAGCAGCCGTCATCGATCCGCTATCGTAACAGGACGGGCGCCTACGGCGATAGAGGAGGTCGTCTCGAAGAAAAAGTCACTCGAGCGCCGCATGGCATCGCTCCAGCGCCAGCCGCAGATGCTTTTCGACCATGTTTCGGGAGATGCCCAGCCTTTGAGCGATCTCGTCCGGCGAGAGATCATGGAAGCGGCGTAAGATGAAGACCTCTCGACACCTCGGAGGCAGGTTCTTCATCGCGGCGTAGAGCGAGCGAACCTTTTCCTTGACCTCGCAGATCTGCGACGGATTGAGTCCGGCCTCGGCGATGTCGGCCGGAATGTCCCCCGGCGCGATGTGCTTGGCCACGCTCTTGGTGTGACGGGAGAAGTCGCGCGCGAGATTGATCGCCGTGGTGCGCAGATAGGCGTCTTCGTCGACGATCGGTCCAGCCTCCCGGCGCCGGAGCATCCGCACGAAGGTTTCCTGCAGGAGATCGAATGCATCCTCGGGACCGACGCGGCGCGTCAGGCAGTCGAGAAGATCACGCTTGTTGCGCTCGAAGAGTTCGCCGATCGAACGGCCCTTGGTCCTGAACATGATGCGGCTTCCGCTGGAGCCTCGAACTCGCAATGACGGCGAAGCGAGAGGCCGCCTGAGCGGCGCCCGCCCCGAACGATCTCCTCGCTCCAGAGCGGGGAGACGTGCGTTCAGGACAGATGCGGCGGAGCGCGGGAAGAGTGAGAACTCGTCCAGGTCGTAAGGCGACGGTCGACGTCGTCGATGCGCGTATCGGCGACGTCGGTCGAGGTCAGAGGGGCGAGAAAATCGAAGACGACGGCGAGGAAGAAAAGCAGAGTAGGCTGATCGTCACGCCCCCCCGATGCGCAGAGAAGGCAGCATTGATCGGCCGTATGGTGTTCGTGGATCGGCGCGCCTCGATCCGACGCGGCGTCGACTCGACAAATCTCATAATTTGCGGTTACGAACGAGGCGGAGGTATGAGATCGAATCGTCTCCACATTGTGCGCGGAGGCAACAATACTCTGCAATCCGACCAAACAAATCAGAGCGCCGATAACGGCGCTCGCCGACAGTTTCCGCCGTGACCCCCAATTCATCATGGGTGATTTGTAAGCTTGGCCCCCGGCGTCGGTCAAGCTGCTCCGATATCTGACTGAGCAACCGCCATCGGAGCCTGCCGCGTCCGGGAAGACGCATCTCACCCTCGAGCCTCTCGCCGAGCCTGGAAGGTCATATACTCTCCGCCCGGGATCTTACAGATCCGTTCGATGGGACGATGGCGGAGACGGATTTCTTCGCCGGGCGAAGCACTAATTTTAATTCTGCCGCGCGTGTCCCGCCTGTCGAGGAGGGCATCCCCAATGCATTGCCATTGCCTAGCAGGCTGTTGAAAATCCGTCCTGCTTGGCTTTGAGGAYGGCTTCGTCGTCACTGTCGTATTCGAACTCGTTCTCGAACTCGATCTCGATGGAGCCATCGTCGAGCAATTCGGCGCTCCCTTCGCCGGAGACTTCGTCCATTTCGTCGGAGCCGATCCAGGTAAAGRCGATGGAGGTTGCACCGTATTCGACGTCGAGGGTCGCCTGCATCGCGCCGAAGGGGATTTTTCCGCGGCCGTCGGCGCCAATGACGATCGCGGTTGGTCCACAGAGGTCGAGATAGTCTCGATCCCAGACGTCAGCTTCGACGATCCGCCAGCATCCGACGAGCTTGCAGTCGGCGGACGCGCTCATGCCGCCGCCGCCAACAGTTTCGGCAGTCGCACCAGACTGTAGGCGGCTGCCGTGAAGGTGAAGGCCCAGTCGGCCCGCTCGCGACCTCTGAAGCTGGTCTTTTCCTGTCCGGCGACGGTCTTGATCCAGCCGAAGCCTTCCTCGATCTTCTTGCGGATGCGCTGGCTGATGGCGTAGCCTGCGTGCCGCGTCGTGCGGGCGTCGATCGCCGAGGCGCGCCCGTTGCTGTTTTGCGCGACGTGCGGTGTGTGACCTTCATCGATCGCAGCTCGTTGACGAAGTCTTCGGCGTCATAGGCTGTCGGCACCGAGCATCTCACTCGCACCGCAGCGAACACGGCCATCTTGAAGATCGGATCTCTGCGTAGAGCCGGGGCGTCGTCGCCGTCCTCATAGCCGGCGCCGATCATCAGCAGGCAAAAGCGAATGATGTCGGCGAGCGTATGGGTGACCAGATCGGGACCGCGGGGTCACGGATGCAGCCGGCGAGTCGCTCAACGACGCGCAGGCGTTGCTCGATCTCACGCAGCAGCACGCCGCCATCGGATGACAAGAGGCCCCGTCGAATTTGGCGACGACGGTCTTGCCGGAAACAGGTGACAGGCCAGAAAGCGGCAGGGTAGGATCGTTCATGGCGGGGCTTGGTAGCTTCGAAATGGTGCCGACCTCCCATGAATTTTCCGGGATAGCGACTTCAGAACTTCACATTCGTCGCAACGTAGAACGTGCGCCCCATTCCGGGGACTGCGACGCCCCACGACGGCCCGTTGAGCCCCGACATGGTTGCTCCCTGGCCGATGTAGGCGCCGCCGAGCGGCAAATAATACAACGTGTCGAAGACGTTCTCCACGCCGAGATCGACGCGAATATTTTCCCATTCATAGGAGCCGCGCAGATTGAACAAGGCGTAAGCGCTCGTCTTCACCTCGTTTCTGACTTGTGACACTTTGTCTTTGGCGCCGACGAACTGCGCTTCGACCGAGCCTTTCCACCCGCCCAATTTCTGCTCGACGGACAATCGCGCGTTTATGGGCATCATGTTGTAGAGATTGTCGCCGGTCGTCGTGTTCTGGCCGTTGACATAGCCGAGCACGCCTTTCGCCGTGAAGTCGCCGAGCGGAGTGCCTTTCGCCAGCAGCGCGTGCGCCGAGGCGTCCACGCCGAAGATGCGGGCGTCTTGATTGACGAACTGGAGATAGGCGAATCGTCCCGTCGCGGTCAGATTTGCGGTCTTCTCGGCGCTGACCCCACAGACGGACGGCAGGCAACGCTGGACGTCGATATAGTTCGAGACGTAAGTGAAATACGGCGTGACTCGCAGGCCCAGCTCGCCGGCCGCGTCATGCCAGTCCGCAGTCGCGCTGATGGTGTGAGCGACTTCTGGCCGCAGGTTCAGATTGCCGATGTAGAAGTTCCCGTCCCCGAACCAGCCGATCATTTCCATCGCCATCGCGGCGGGCGACCACGTGTAGCGTTCGTACAGATTAGGCGAGCGGCTCTTCAGCGAGTAGCCGAACGAATATGTCTGCGTAGCGCTCGGCGTATATGTCGTCAGCGCCGTCACATTCCAATTCTGATCGGTGCGGCCTCGGTCGGAATTGTTGAATCTGGTGGCCGGATACAACGGCGCCGAATTGTACATCATGGCGTTGTAGCCCTTCACCGGACCAGTGTTCATCACCACCGTGTCGCTGCGGACGCCGAGTTGGGTCGTCCATTGAGAATTCCAACGCGATTCCAATTCGGTGAAGACATCGAACCGATCCCGCCGCCCGCCGCTGATATTCAAGAACGTATCCGGCGCCATTCCTCCGGTGGAGAAACCGGGGGGAAGAATGGCAGGGGACGGCGGCCACCATTCGTCGTAGCGGAATTGCTGATATTCTCCCCCCACTCTGAGAATGTGCCGGTCCCAGAGATCGATGGAGGCTTTGAGCTTCGCGCCGGTGTTCTGCGACTTGGTGTCCATCGGCATGCCGGGAGCGAGGATCGTCTTGAGGCTGCCGTAGAAGAACTGCTTGTCCTCGCCGAAGTCCATCTTGTGTCGGACTGTCTGATGATAGACTTGGCCTTCGAGCGTTCCCCAATCGTATCTGCCCGTGTAGCGCAGGTTCCCGCTGACGGCCCTGTTCTCCGTCATGTCCATGCGCTGGTTCGGATACCATTGGTAGGGAATGTGCTGGGTGGCCAGATTGAATTGGAGCAGATGATTCTCATGTCGCAGCGCGAGTGCAATGTCGTGATTTTGCGCCTGATAGGCCGTCGAGCCGACCTCGTTTCCGTCGAGCCACGGTATCCAGGCGCCCTGCCTGGTGAAGGGTAGGGGCGAGGTATTCGAAAGGTTCCCCACGGAAAAGGCCGGCCCCGCGAACCTGAAATCCCCGCCGGCCCTGTAGTTTCCGGACCGGGCGAAAGAGCCGTTGTAGCCGATGCTGAAGTTTTCCGTCGCGGCGGTCGCGGACAGGTTGCCGCCATAGGCGTCGCCGTTGCTGCGGTAGAACGAGCCGACTTCCCCTTTCGTGAGAATACCCTGTCCGGGTTGCGCAAACGCCAGCGCAGGCGGATCGACCTGGATTGCGCCGCCGATCGCGTCGCCGCCGACGCTCACCGGAACGATGCCGGAATAGACGTGGATGTTTCCGACCCGAGAAGGGGCGATGTAGGAGAGCGGCGGGTTCATGTGATTCGCGCAAGCGGATATGAAGGGGACGCCGCCCACCTCGATGTGCAGGCGGTCGTCCGCCATGCCGTCCAGCACCGGTAGGCCCGAGACTCCACCGGCGCTCTGAACGAAAGCGCCGGGCACATCACGGAGAAGGCTGGCCGTATCGCTGGTCGTCGCTCGCTCGGCGACGACATCGTCGAGGGTCGTAGAGACGCTGGCGGGCTGGCCGATATTTCCGTCGGGCTGCGCTTCTCGCGAGTAACGGGCGGCGCCGATCTCGATCGGCGGCAGCTCCTGCGCGACGCTCGCGTCGCTACGTCTTCCGTCGTCCGCCTGCGCCAGCACGATGGAGACGGTGTGGCGCTTGCTGGAGAAACGATAGGTGAGCCCTGTTCCGGTCAAGAGTCGGTCGAGACCCGCCTTCACCGAATATGCGCCCTGCAGTCCCTGCGTGTTCAATCGCTGCGTCACCTGCGCGTCGTAGAGCAATTGCAGCCCGTTGATGTCGGCGAAAGTATTGAGCGCGGCCGCCATGGAGCCGGCCGGGATCCGATAGGTCTGGATCGCGCCGACACGCTCCTCCGGCGAAATCGACGCTTGCGCAGGAGAGTCCGAAGCGCCTGCGCCCATTGCGAAGACGCTCATCGCCGCGACCGCGATCGTCGAACCTATACCCGGTCTCCCATCCCCGCCCCGCGTCGTCCCACCGATCTGGCCTTTGTTTCGAAAGCGCCTTCCACTCATCGCCGCGTCCCCGTCGTTCCCCGGGGTCGATCATGGCCCCTCATGCGGATCCACGCGGAGCCGGCCTTAAAGAGGAGGTCGGATGCAAAAAAATTCGGCGCGGTGCGCGCGGCGTCCGCTGCAGGGCGCACGAAAATCATTCGCGCAGTATGATCAGATAATTGGAGAGATAGGTCGCATGGAGGCCGAGAGCGCTTTCGATCTCGTCGAGCGCGGCGAGCGGATCATCCGTCCGAAAAACGCCGCTCACGCTCCGCGCGCGGAGCGCCGTATCGAGGAAATAGACATAGCCACGATGATAGCGCCCGAGGGCCTCGACCACCTCGCCGAGCGGCCTGTTCTCGAAAATCAGCCTGCCGCGCCGCCAGGCCGTGGCGCGCTCGACGTTGACCGGCTTCGACGGCTGCGTCGCCGCATTTTCCACAAAAGCGCTCTGTTGGCCTTCCTCCACGATCGCGTTCTTGCCGCCGCTCGCCACCGCCACGCGATGGCGCGCGACCGTCACACGCGCCCCCGATTTCTCGACGGCTACGTCGAAAGCCGTGCCGAGCGCCGTCGCCGTTCCGCCGGCCGCCTCGACGACAAAGGGCCGCAGGGGATCAGGCGCGACCTCGAACCATGCTTCTCCGGATAGGAGAGCGAGGCGTCTCTGTCCGTCGCCATAGTGAATCGCGACCGCCGATCTCGCGTCGAGTTCGACCCGCGAGCCGTCCTCGAGCGTCAGGAGCTTCGTCTCGCCGATTCCCGTGACATGATCCGCTCGCAGAAACAGGGCGAGGTCGTCGAAAAAGATTGTGAACGCGGCGGCGACGACAGTCGCGACCGCCGCCGCTTTCTTCAGGGATCGCCGGGATTTGCGCCGCGGCCGCGCGCCGGGAAGCCGCGTCGCCATGAAGCCGCACACGCCCGATATTTTCTCGAAGGCCGCCGCATTCGCTTCGTCCTGGGCGAGCCAAGCCGCGAATTCGGCCTGCTCCTTCTCGGAAAGCGGGCCGTCGTTGTGGCGCAGCCACCAATCGATCGCCGCGCCGCGGGCGCTGTCCGGCATATCGATCTCGTCATCCTTCATCGCACGACCGCCATGAACGCAAAGACCCGCCCCGCTCTCTCGCCCGACGTCGGAACGGACGAAGCGCGTCGATATTGCGCCCCTTGCGCCGTCTGGGACGCCCTGCCCCAAATCCTAGTCCAGGGCGGCCCAGCATCGCTCGAGGGCGAGGCGCATGTGCTTTTGCGCCATATTCCTGGAAATCCCCAGTCGTACGGCGATTTCCCCGAGCGTCAACCCGTCTCGCATATAAAGAACGAACACTTCGCGGCAGCGGGGCGGGAGCATTGCGATCGCGGCGCACAGGCGCCGCCATTGCTCGGCGGCTTCGAGACGCGCGTCGGGCAAGGCGTCTGCTGACGGAATGTTTTCCGGCGGATCGCCGAAGTCGAGATATTTCGCCTCCGTCTTGCGACGCCGCGCGAAGTCCCGCGCCAGATTGACGGCGATTTTTTGCAGAAAGGGCGAAGGATCGGCGACCGTTTCCGCCTGCTCGTGCAGGAGGAAGCGAATGAACGTCTCCTGGAGCAGATCGGGCGCGGCCGTTCCTCCGACGCGACGCGTCAGATAATCGAGCAGTTCGCGCTTGTTGCGCGTGAACAGCTCTCGAAACAAATGCGGCTTTCCGGCGTGGAGTTGCGGCCGGGCGTGGCTCGGCGAAACAGAGAAAGACACGATGACTCTCCTGACGCGGCGCTCGGGGCCGCTCGAACGAAATCGGTGAAACACGGGCCCGAGGGCCGCGTTCGTTCGGTCAGGAGAAAAAAGGCGGCGCACGCGACGACCAGGAACTGCCCCAGCCGGTTCGCCGTCGATCGATTTCGTCGGCGACGATGGAAATCGCGGAGCCGCTCGGCCGCGGTTCTGCGAGAACGGCGGACGATAGTAGCGCGACGACGAACAGCAATGACGCGTCGCGTCCCGCCTGTTTGCACAAAATGCAGCAATCGGGATGATCATGCGCCCGATCGGGTGGAACGCCGTCGGCGCCGTCGGAGATCGACGAACAGTATTTTTCGGAGACGGGGAAACCGAGTTCCATGTGGAGTTCGTGCGAGGAGGCCGCGAGCCGAAGGGCGACGGCTGCGAATAATCCTTGGAAAAGGAACAGGCAAAGGAAGATGCAGGCGACCGCCTCGCGCGCCGAAACTCGCCGCTGTCTCCCGGATTTCATCATGCTTCATTGGTAGTGTGACGGAATCGCGAGTGTCAATAGACTGCCGCCCGTGGCGCCGAAAAATTCAATCGGCTGTTGCGCGACGACAACGGGCGTGCCTGTTTTTCTATAGCGATTTGACTTCAGCGAGCAGGATTGCACCAATGAATGAGACGCAATGTGGAAAGCCGGATCGGTTTCACGAACCGGAATCAGAAGGCGAAGAACGGCCAGTCCGACTCGAGCCCCAGCATGATCTGCCCCCACCGGTTGCAATTTGGCGGCGTTGATGAAGCCATGCTGGGTAATGACATGAATATCGCGAAAATGCCTCGAAAAGCCGAATTCGTCGCGCACGCCCGATGCGCCGACGATCTCGTGGACGATATCGACTGCCACCGCGGCTTCGAGCATGGCGTGCGTGATCGCGAGCTGCATTTTCGCTTTCCGCTTCATGTCGATGGGTCGGGTGGTAACGGCTTCCTCATAGGCCTCCTCGAATGTCTCGTAAAAGAAGGCGCGTCCGGCGGCGCAAGGCGATCGAAGCGAAAGGCGCGCGACGCTCCTCTACCTCCCGCCCTACAGCCCCGATTTCAATCCGATCGAGAAGGCCTTTTCCAAGCTCGAGGCTCTTCTGCGCAAAGCCGCGGAGCGAACCGTCGACGCGCTTTGTGACAGGATCGGCGCGCTCCTCAGCGAGTTCACGCCGATGGAATGCGCCAACTTCTTCGCCGCTGCCGGTTATGAACCGCGTTGAGAGGAAACCGCTCTATCAGGCTGCTGAAAAAGCCACTACCCGCGGGGGGTGGGAATTTGTGATTCCTCTGGTGTGGTCGCGGCGGGGGCTTTTCATGCGCGGGTCGGATCGCACGAGCGGGTCGCTGTTTTCCTATATCGACATCGAGGCGCGGATCGCGAAGGCGCATCCGCTTCGGGCGATGCGCGAGATCGTGAACGCGTCGCTCTGCGCGATGGATGCTCGGTTCGAGGCGCTCTACAAATCGGGCGGTCGCCCGTCGATCCCGCCGGAACGGCTGCTGCGGGCGACGCTGTTGCAGATGCTCTACACGCTGCGCTCGGAGCGTCAGCTCGTCGAGCGGCTGGAGTTCGATCTTCTGTTCCGGTGGTTCGTGGGGCTGTCGATGGACGAAGAGGTTTTCGACGCCTCGTCCTTTTCGAAGAACCGCGACCGCCTGCTGAACGCCGACATCGCGCAGGAATTCCTGTCGTCGCTGCTGGCGCTGCCGAAGGTGAAGAAGCTCCTCTCCGCCGAGCATTTTTCCGTCGACGGAACGATGCTGAAAGCCTTCGCGTCGATGAAGAGTTTTCGCCCGAAGGATGGGTCGGGCGAGCCGCCGGCTCCGGGACGCGACGGCGAGCGCGACTTGAAGACGGAAAAGCGTTCGAACGAACCCCACGCCTCGACCACCGACGAGGACGCGCGTTTGTATCGCTAGGGCAAGGGGCAGGAGAGCAAGCTCGCCTATCTCGGCCATGCGCTGATGGAGAACCGCAACGGTCTCGTCGTCGGCGCGACGGCGATGCGCGCGAGCGGAACCGCGGAGCGCGAGGCGGCGACGGAATTGACTGCGGACTTGCCGGAATGGTAGAAGGATTCATCTTTTCCATGCCTCTGCTTGTCATTCGGGCCGAACGCCCGAGTATCCGTTCAGGCCAAAGGAAAAGACGAGGGCGATCAAACTCTAGCTCGACCCGTCAAACGGTCCGCGGTTTCCCGATCCGTCCCTCGCCGCTGACGAGAGGGCTGCCACCCCTCCCAGCGGCTCCTTTCTGCCTCAGCGGCAGGAAAAGTCATAAGACAAGCGGTTTTCTCTCAAATCGGTTCATAACCGGCGGCGGCGAAGAAGTTGGCGCATTCTTTCGGCCTGAACTCGCTGAGGAGCGCGCCGATCCTGTCACAAAGCGCGTCGACGGTTCGCTCCGCGGCTTTGCGCAGGAGAGCCTCGAGCTTGGAGAAAGCCTTCTCGATCGGATTGAAATCGGGGCTGCAGGGCGGAAGATACAGGAACGTCGCGCCTTTCGCTTCGATCGCCTTGGCACGCCAGCACCTTTGTGAGTCGGACAACAGAGCGACCAACGAGGTGAAGACTTCGCTGAAGGACGCTCCAGACGCCGCCATTCTGCCGTCTGATAGACGTTCAGTGGTCGCGAGTGTCGTATCGATGACCGAGGCAGCTTTCATGAGCCACCCCGATTTCTACAATGGACTCATGGACTGGCCGCTGTTCGGCCCCAAGGACGGCGAGATCGCGGACCTCGTGCTCGATCTCGCCGACAAGGGAATTCGCCTCGCCGAAATCGAGCGCAGGATGAAGCTGCATCTCCAATCCTGGCTCGATAAAATCGAAGCAGCCGAGACGGTCACGCGAGAGCTGCCATCTGCCGCTCCCGTCGACAGCGAGCTCCATGTCGGCGTGGGGAATCCAGACCGCGATCCAGGTGTTCGACTCGACGTTCGTTCGTGCCCACATCTCCGCCGCCGGCGGCAAGGGGGCGGACAAGAGGAACAAGCGCTCGGGGGATTATCGGCCCGCGCTCCGTCGAGAGAGAAACGGCGCGCCGTAAGGTCGAGCCTGCCGACGGCGCCGCGCACCGGCGTCCGCGATCTTCTCCGTCCGAGATCGCAAGAGAGTCATGGGTCACGCCCACGGCCCTCTCCGGATTGGGAGAGGGCAACCGATGATCGCCCTCTCCCGGTAATACCTGGAGCGGATCAGACGGAGAACCCCGCCTAGGTGTTTAGTCCCGGCATTTTCTGGAGCGGATCGAGTGTGAATCGTTCTGGATTGGAAGTCCAGCATTTGCAGATGAACTCATATAGCGTGAGGCCTTTGAGGGTTTTGAGCCGTTTGCCGAAGTTGTAGGCGTCGACGAAGTCGGCGAGATGCCGTCGAAGCTGAGCGTGATTGTCGTAGTGATATCGCTTAACGGTCGCGTCTTTGATCGTGCGGTTCATGCGCTCGACCTAGCCGTTCGTCCAAGGATGATCGACCTTGGTGAAGCGATGCTCGATGCCGTTCTCTCGGCATCGCATCCCGAACATATGCGTTGAAAAACGCGCCGTCGGGCCGTAGGCGTAACGCGGCGGCAAGCGAAACTGAATGCCATTGTCGGTCACTCTTCGTGGTAATCGGTGAAACAATTTGAGTGGAAAAATGCGTTTCGTCCGCAGCTCAACCGCTCCCGGTCGGCGATCGCGCCGAAGTCGGGATCGGTGGCCGAACTATCTCACGGCGCCATAGCCAATGCGGGCGGAGAGATTCGGCCGATGGCCGTCTCTGCCGCCATCCCCAAACCGAGCAGAGCGGCGTCGCCGCCAGCCCAGCCGTCGAGTTCCAGCCCCACAGGCAATCCGGCAGCCGTCAGTCCTGCCGGAAGGCTGATGCCGGGCGCCCCCAGGGCGGACGTCATGCCGGTATTGACGATCAGCACCATCACCTTGTTGATCGCTTTGCCCGCGATGTCGACGACGTCCTCGAATCTGTCGCCGCTGGGGGGAATGAGCGGCGGGATCAGCGGTTCGGTGGGAAAGGCGACGGCGGTAAGGCCGTGATTGCGAAAAATGTCCGCATACTGCGCCTGAATTGTTGCTCGCAGGCTCGTACGCGCGGCCGCGACGACGCCCGGCGGGAACTGAGTGTCTCGCGCCATAGCGAATAGCCGCTTGGTGTCGTGGCTCGCAATGCCGGCGATCACATCTGCGGCGTTATATTGTGGCGCGTGGCGGTCGAAATAGATCTGTAGATCCTCTTTGAAACCGTTGACCAGCAAGGTTTCGAATACCTGCTGCACGGAAGCGACGAAATCGGTCACCTCGATATCCACCAGCGTTGCGCCTCCGTCGCGCAGCCGCGCCAGCGCCGCTTCCGCGACTATGCGCACGTCGTCGTCCAGATTCTCCCAGTAATGACTTCGTGGCACGCCAATGCGCGTCCCATTGAGGACGACGTTGGGAACCGTTTGGCTGGTTATCGCGGTGTGCAACAAGGCTACGTCGGTGACCGTGCGCGCCATTGGCCCAACGGTGTCGAGATCGGATGCCAGCGGGACCACGCCTTCGTCGGAATAGAGCTTACATTCGCCGGCGATAGACGGCCGCAACGCCGCCGTGCCGCAAAAGGCTGAAGGAATACGCACCGAACCCGCCGTGTCCGAACCCAGGCCAGCGGGAACGATGCGCACAGCCAGCGCCGCTGCGGTACCGCCGCTGGAGCCGCCCGGCGTACGCATAGGATCATAAGGATTGCGGACGAAGCCGAAGACGGGATTGCTCGAGGTGCCCCCGCCCGCCAACTCGTGCATATTGGCTTTACCGAACAAGACTGCGCCAGCGCGCCACAACGCTGCCGTCACCCGCGCCTCCGCTTTGGGCATGAGGCTTTTCAGACCAGCGGCGCCGGCGGAGGTTGGAAATCCAAGTGTGTCGATATTGTCCTTCACGACCACCGGTAGGCCTGCGAGCGGCCCAAGCTGCTCGCCGCGACTGCGTGCTCGATCGACGCCACGGGCCGCCTCGAGCAGGCGGTTTTCGTCCATCCAAGTGATCGTGTTAAGGTATTTGAGGCGCCGATGTTGCTCGATCAACCGGGAAGCATAGGCCTCGGCCTTCAAGGCGCCACTACGGATGAAATCTACCGCTTCCACTGCAGTCAACTGGGCCGCGTCAAACATCATTCCATTCCGTCAATGTCTTGGTTGCAATTCAATAAGGTCGAGTCGCTGAGGCGTCAACGCCACCGCCTGAGGGAGCCGGGCCGAAGGGATTGAGCGGATCGGCTCAATCGTCACCTGCTCGGCGTCTTCTCGCATACAGCAGGATTCCATACGCGACGGAGGAGATGGCGAAGAGAGCGGAGAGCGCCGGGCCGGCTGGCGCGCCAACACAGCTCCGCAGTGTCTCGCGCGCGGCGTCGAGCGCGGCGAGACCACCGAACTCGAGACGCTCGACGATCTGTTCGACAAGTTCTCGCCACGAGAGAACCGCCTCGTCCGATTGGTGGCTCGAGATGGCGCGTCGCTAAGATGCTCGAAAAGACTGGTTTCACCGGCTCTTCGAGGTCTCGCGCCTCCGACCTTCAGCGGCTCCGGCCACCGGAGCAATGATCTCAGCGCCGCCTTTTGCGAGCCGGATTGGCGACGATCGCGAGCAGACCGCAGGCACTCAGGAAAAAGGCGAGCGAGAGACCGACGCCGCGACGATCGAAGAACAGCCAGTCGGCCAATGCCGCGGCGGCGGCGACGAGTATAAGCCGGCGCGCGAGCCATTGCATGGGAGAGCGAGAGGACAAAGCGAGGTCGATCATTGCGGGCTTTCCTTTGGGGATGGGCGATCGGGAAATGAAATGACGTTGCAGGGCCGCCGCTCGCGGACCGCGACGGGCGGGCGGGCGGCGGACGGTTGGTCAGGCGGGCGAGCGAGCCACCAGCCGTCGTTCACGAGCCGGCGCGGCAGGCATCCAGCGGATAATGGAAGGGAGATGACGTCGGCCATGCTCGGAACATGCGCCGAGGCTTTGCAGTGCGCTCGCGGGCTGCTCTCAG
>PQAN01000409.1 GCA_003105285.1 Methylocystaceae bacterium | reverse complement strand
CCCACCGTCGTATAGTCGATCTGCTTGCGCGGATCCCCTGCGGCCTGCGCCGGCGCGCGATGCGCTCCGGGGTGGCTGGGCTTGCTGAAGATCGTGAGATGCTCGAGACCGGCGAATTGCGGTCGACGCTCGGTATCGGAGATCATGTAGGCGGCAAAGGCCGTCGAGGCGATGGCCAAGGCGACGCCGAGCGATCGGACAGCCAACTCTCCGGATTCGCGCGTCTCTACATTGCATCGCGCATTGCGCATTCGCGACGGCATCGCTTTTTTGGCGGACTGCGACGCGGGTCGTATGCGGTGTAACGCATGGAAGAGCGACATGTGCCAGTTATCCGTCCAGCGATCCTCGAATCGGCAAGCAATATTTTGATACTGCAAATCGCACCCAAAGCGAATCGGGCGTGAACGCCTCGACAAGCTTCGCGAAACGTTCGGGCGATAGATGTTGCGTGACGAACCTTCGATGCGAGGCGAAGATCGGGCAGGTTATGGCTCTATCGATCGGCTTTGGACGAGCATTGATAGAATTGATCGGCGCCGAGTCGCGCAGCAGGCCGTGGTCTCCATGCGCCCCTCTTTCGGCCGACAGATCGTCGATATTCAAAGAAGCCTCATTGCCTTCGCCGCTTCGTCGTGCGGACCGGAAAAGCGCTACATGGTGATCTGATGTGCGTCGAAGAGTCGTCAAAGCAGCGCAATGCGCTCCCAATCGGCATGGCGAAACTGACGAGATTGGCTTTCGCCGGAATCGATCTCGGGCGGATCGCTGGGCGATTGCTCGGCATGTTCGAAAGAGATCCATATCATGCCGGGGCATTGATGGACCTGTCCACGATCGACCAACTGAATGGCAATTTGTCGATCGGGTTGACGCGGCAAGCGATGGCCTTGAGCAAGCAGCGCGTGTTTCGCAGCACATGCTGCGGCGTCAACGCCAGATTGCGCGTGTTGGCGTTTGTCGCCGCCGCTGACATCGGCGGCAATACGCCTCTCGAATTCCTGCTCGAGGGCTCCGACATCGCGCTCACGATGGCGTATGTGTTGCCCGGCCGGCCATTGCCTCGAGATCTGCCGAAGCATGACCTCGCTTTCGTGGCCATAGCCGCAACGCCGTCGAACCGGATAGTCCTGGCCGAACTCGAGGAGTTGTTGGACGACTGGCCAGTCCCGGTGATCAATCCGCCACATCACATCGCGCGGCTGGAGCGCTGCGAGCTCGCCGCGACGTCGATCGCTGGGCTCGACATTCCGCGTGACGTCCGCGTTCGCCGCGACGATCTTCTAGCCACTCTCGACGCCGAAGATTGGTCGCCGATTTTTGACCGCCAATTTCCGATCGTCGTCAAGCCGCTCGGCGCATACCGCCCTATTCGCGCCGAGAAGATCGACAGCAGCGAAGGCTTACGACTCTATCTTTCGAGCCGGCCCGAACAATCGTTCTCCGTCTCGCCGTTCATCGATTGCCGTAGCAGAGACGGGCTGTTTCGGAAATTTCGTATCTTCTTTATCGATCGCCGACCCTATGCGTGTCATATGGCGCTGACGGATCGTTGGAATGCGACCTATGTCGATGCTCGAATGGAGACCGATGCGCAATGGCGGCGCGAGGAGGAAAGCTTCTTCGAAAATTTCGACAGTGACTTCGCCCAACGGCATGAAGCGACATTCGCCGCACTCGTCGAGCGCGTCGGATTGACCTATTTTGGAATCGATTGCGCGGAGACGCTGTCTGGCGAACTCGTTGTCTTCGAGACCGACCATACGCTGCTCGTGCACGACATGGACCCCGTCGACATCTTTCCATACAAGCCGGCGCAGATGCGCAAGATATTCGACGCGTTCTCGACCTGTCTGTATCGCGTGGCGAATGAACGCCGGAACAGCCGCTGGCCGAGCGTTGGATAACGCAACCGAACCTGCGCCCCGCTCAGCGGAGATCCGACGGACGGCAGAAGGTTCTCGAGGCGTCCGTCCAGGAGCCGAAACCGCTCGTAACCATATTGGCGATCACCGCGCAGACATAAGACTTTTGCGCAGGCGCATTATTTGGGCCGGCGTGATAGCGCGCGACCGCAGCCGTCCAACTGCCTTCGCTGGCTCGCAGACGCTTTAGAAACCTGGCGGCGTAATCGATATTGAGGCGAGGATCGAACATATCTTCGATCGATGCGAACTTCATTCCATGAAAATGGTGGTTCACTTGCATGCAGCCGATATCGATAAGCACCGCCCCCGCCCTTTTCGCCGTTGCGAATTGCGCCATCGCCTCCTTCAATGTCGGATTGAAGACGGGACGTCCTTCGACATTCATCGCATAGGCGTGAAGCGCCCCCCTTTGACCCGTTTCCGTGAGCGCCACCGCATAGAGAACCGCAAGCGGAATCGAATTCTCATTCGCCGCTCTGATCATCTCCTGTTCGCAGACATTCTCGACGGCCGCGCCGCTCGCATGAGCGTCATAGATAGAGACCGCCATTGCGATCGCGAGAACGCCGAGACACGACATTGCTCGATATCTCTTCCACGCCACGCGACGTGTTTTCTCGAGGGTCGCCGCCTCGGCCGCCATGACCTTGTCCTTCCTGTCCGATCTGTCCCCGACGCCCGCCGTCCGATCCGTGCGACGCATGATTTTGGTTGCTGTCGCCCGTCATAGGCGGAGAATTTTCGGTAGGAGGCGGCGCGCCGACTTGAATCGTGCAGGAATCGACCGCGCATCCCGTTGACTGCATCGCGTCGACGAGCTTGTCACGCGTCGTATCCAGCGCTCGCAACGCCTCCGTCGATTCGACTCGGATCTGCATGTCGATGCCGGAGCGCGACATTTTCATTTTGACAGTCACGGCCCCGAGAGACGCCGGCTCGAGTTCGATCGTCAATAATTTTATCGCGCCTGTGCTCGGCTGCCGGGAGTCGACGACGGTCGTCGATGGAACGATATCGATATTTACGATCGGCTTTTCTTTGTCGCCAAGATCGAAGATTTGTCTCGCTTGCGCGACGAGCATGTTGGAGAGGACCACAGGAAAATGCGTTTCCAGAGACTGGATCTCGACACCGCTTATCGTCTCCGATGCGCATTGATCGTCAGAATTCTCCCGCTCATGCTCCACCTCGGCTAGCGACGCGGCGCTTTTCGAAGGCGCCGTGTCTCCGGCGATTGTCGTGACCGCCGAAGGCAGCTTCCCATCTCCGTCCTTGGACGCCGGCGATGCAGGTCGCGCGAGCGGCGCACCCGGGAGACGATGCGCGACACACTGAGTTCTATCATTATTCGGCGCGCCATCGTCCTTCGACGATGCCAGGCGCAGGCCGTGTTCTCGAACTGCGAGCGGCGGCGCTCCGTTCCAGACAAGGCGCGCGGAAAAGGCCGACTCCTCGTCGAACGACCTCGGCTGCTTCATGTCGACGCCGTTCTGCGTCGTAGCATTCCTGTCGAAATCGGAGATCGCAGACGCCTCCGCAGAGCGATCGCTCGTCTCCTGCCCATTGCCGAGGGGGGCGCCGACAACTCTTTCCGACGCGCAGGTGAGCAACATCGACCAATTCGGATCGATCGACAGTGGACTCGCGACGGCATAGGAGACGACGGGCGAAGCCGCGGACGCAGTTTCCTCGCTCATGACCGTATCCGCTTTGCGCGGATGCTCCGCCGCCTCGTCTTTCGCGCATGGAAGCTCGGCCGACCGCAACGACGGGAGCCGCTTAGATGCGACAACCGCCTCGCCGTCCAACTTCGACAATACCGTCGAGAATTGGTCCACGTCTCCGGCGACGTCCTGTCGAACTTCGCGATTCGGCTCGTTCGTCTTCTCGGAGCGAGCGCCGGTCGGGAGCTCCGTGAGGTTGTGGAACGACAGAAGTAAGAGCGTCATTGTCTGGACGCCCTCTGCAATAGCGCCTCGCTGTCGGCCAAAGCTTGTCGCGCCGAGGCCTCGACCGACGTATCGCTCTGAGATCGGTTCAAAGGCTCCTGCATGCTCGCCACAACGGAGGCGGCGGGCGTGTCGCTCTCGGCGAGAGATTGCAGACGCTTCACGGCGGCGGTCACGATCTCGCGCATTTCGAGATCGCCGCGCGAGAAAGCTCGCGTGTCGATCTGCTGAATGATTGCGGTCGCGTCCTCGAAATCGCCCGAAAGCGCCTCGATCGCCGCCGAATAGAGTTTTAGGCGTTTTTTCGCTGTCTCCGTATCGGCGAAAGGCTCGGCTCGCCTCGTCTGCGCAGCGGCGAGCGCAACCCGCGCATTCAAGATCGCCACTCGCGCGACCGACATATAGACCTCGAACTTCGTCGCCGGCGCGCCGTCCTTGAACAGCTCCTGAAATTCGGTGAGACGTTGCTCTTCGATATTCAAGGCGACTCGCAAAGTCACGGCGCCGGCTTCGTTCCAAAAATTTCGCGCGAACGGCGATTTGCCATATTGCGTGACGTAGCGGCGACCGAGCAGCAGGAATTTGTCGGGCGCATGAAGAGCGTCGACGATCGATATTTCGCGCCGCAACGCCGCTTCCTCGACGAGCGAACTCGGCATCAGCAAGCGGGCGAGATCGAAAAGCTCTTGAGCGCGCGCATTGTCGACACCGATCAGCAGTCCGCCTTGAATGAGCGCGAGATGCCCGCCCAACGTGACAGGCTGCGCTCTCGGATCGATCGACAGCAAGAGCTTCGCCGCATCTTGCTTGCGTCCCTCCGCATAGGCGAGGCTTCCCGAAATCAAGGGCAGGTCTCGTTCCGAAAAGAGATTTGCGTCGACGATTTTTCTTATCGCTCGATGCGATCCGCCGCACAATAGGAAGGTCGCCGCGGCGCGGGCGTTCCTCGACTCCTTCCAGGAACTCGCGTCGGCGGCGATGATCGCCTGCTCGATGTCTTCGAACTGTTTCGATGTCGCGTCTTTCGCCGACGCTCCTTTGCGAACGAGTTCGCCCTGCATACCATTCAGAGTTCGGACCATGTCGACGAGCTCGACCGCTCGTGCGCGCTCGACGCAAAATGCCGCGAGCCATATCGATACCAGCAAGGCGGTTCGTAGACCTGCGATCAATGTTCGCCTCTCTTCAGCAGAATTTCAATGCGCCTGTTCACGGCCGCGAGAGGGTCCTTGGAGGATTTCAGAAGTCTGTCCGCATAGCCGGCGATCTTTACGACGCGCTTCTCCGCGAGTCCCCCACGCACCAGCATGTAATAGGCCATGTTGGCGCGAGCCGCCGACAGACGCCAATTGTCATAGGCCGCCGACTTGTACGAGCGCCCATCGGTATGCCCGCGCAGCTCGATCTCGCCTTTCTGCTTCGCTAAAACGCGGCCGATCTGTCCGACAACGCGCACGAGTTCCGGCTTCGGTTCGACTGATCCGACCGCGAACATTGAAAAATTCGCATCGTCCGTGAGGCTGATGAGCACGCCCTCCTCGGTCTCGGCGACTTCCACGCGAGGCGCCGTCCGCGAGACGGCGGCTTCCGCGCGGACGACCTTGTCCAGCGCTGCTCTCATGGATGCGAGAGACGACGCATCGGGTTTGACTTTCTCGTCCGGCGGCGGCGTCGAGCGCTGTGGTAGGGCGCCGGCCTTCTGGTCCGAGGGCGCTGGCGGCGGCGGCGCGGCTCTCGGCTTCGGCGGAATCTCTTCGCTGAGCTCGGCCGGCGTGGGCTTGTCGGGCGAACTGTCGTCTGCGGCGGCGCGCTCCTCCTTATGGCCGGGACCGTGGATGCTTCGATCGAAGGGATCGCCGAATATCGGCGGCGGCGCCTGGCCTTGCTTTGCGGACTGCGAGCTTGAAGCACTCTTTTTCTCGGCGATCTCGTCGAGCGTCATCATCGGATCGAAAAACAACGCCGCCTCACGCAATGGACCGTCCGTGGCCTTCGAATTCGGTCGAGCAGCGGGAGGCGCTTTTTCCGGAGCGGCCGTCTGCTGCGCGCTCTTTCCCTGCCCCGCTTCGCGCGGATCGCGCAAGCCCTTGTGAGCAGGATTGGCGTCGATGAGCTGAACCGGATTGAAATATTGGACGATCGCGGCCTTCGTTTCCTTCGATGTCGAATTGATGAGCCACATGACCAGGAAGAACGCCATCATCGCCGTCATGAAATCGGCGAAAGCGAGCTTCCAGACGCCGCCGTGATGAGCGTCCTCCTCATCGCCGTGGCGCTTGCGGATGAAGACGATTTCGCTGCGATCGTCCTCGCTCATGCTCCGTCGCCCTCCCCTCGAAGTTTCGCGATCCACTCCTCGAGGCGCGTTTCGATCGATGTCGAATCGACCCGCGCCTTGACGTCCACGCCGCCGATGTCGCCGATGGAAATCGCAATGTCATGGCCGTTCAATTTCGAACATATGGCCTCGAGCAAGTCCATTGGACCGCTGAGATGAATGATCGGATTTTCACGATCCGCGAGCGCAATGCGCAATCGATCCATCAAACTGGCCAACATCTGCTCACGAATCTCATGGACTACGAAAGGTTCCAGGATTCGTTGCAGACTGTCCTCGAGCTGGCCAGTCAGCTCACCGACGGCGATTCGAAACCGCTCGCCGAGACGTTCGCCCTCCTCTCGCGCCCAACGCTGTCGCTCGCCGTCGAGATGTTCGGCGAACGCCGCGCGCTCGCGCTCGATCTGCTCGTCGAATTCCGCCTTGGCGGCCGCGCGACCCTCTTCGAACAACTGCTCGCGCATCTCCTCCGAAAAGCCATGGATCGAAGGCGTTTCGTCCAGGACGTCGACCGACTCCTCGGAAGGCGGCGCATGAAGATCGGCCTTGGCGATCTTCGGCTCTTCGTCGAAGCAGGTCAGATAGAATGCCGCCGAGCGAACCATCAAATGCTTCCCTCGGCGTACATCCACTGCTTCAGAATCGCGACCGCCTGCATTTCGTCGGCTTCGATCAGTTGTTCGAGCTTCCTGCGCTGCTTGAATTTTTCGCGATGCGTGATGTCCTCGATCAAGCCGGTGCCGCCAGAGTCCATGAACTCGGATGTCTCGATCGCCGGAAACGGCAGCTCCACTGCATTCTCGACGGCCAGCAATTGTGGCTCCGCCTGCTCCAGCTGTGGAATCGGCGCATCAGTGAACAGCGCCCTCGTCGCCGGCTTCAATCCGAACACGACGAGCATGGCCGTCACCGAGATCAAGGCAAAGGCGTTGACGATCGATCCGAGTTGATGAGTCAGGGCCTCGCTCCAGCCCGGCGCCTCGGCCGGACCCATCTCGTTCTCGTTGAGCATGAAGTCGACGGCCGAGACCTTTAAACTGTCGCCGCGCTCCTTTCGTAGACCCGCGGCGGAGGCGACGAGTTGTTCGATCTCCTTGATCTGCCGCTCGACGACCTCCGGCCTCGGCGTGTCCTTGCCCGAGCCGGCGAAGCTCGCGCGATTGACGAGGACCGCGATCGACA
Organism: Methylocystaceae bacterium; assembly: GCA_003105285.1. Classification (GTDB taxonomy): domain Bacteria; phylum Pseudomonadota; class Alphaproteobacteria; order Rhizobiales; family Beijerinckiaceae; genus Methylosinus. The sequence continues at coordinate 1,667 of PQAN01000409.1, read as the reverse complement.
GATTTTCGATCGTGTAGCCTCCGCTGACCGTCGTGATCGTCTTCGACGACAGTTCGAAATTCGTCAGCTCCTCGCTCTTCTTGTTCTCGTCGTTCGATTGCTTACCTTCGGCGGACGCCTGCTTGTCTTGCGGAAGGTTTCGCTCGACACTGGTCGTCGGAGCCGTGCTGTTGTTCTGAGAGACCGAATTCTCTCTGACGACGCGCACGGATCGCTCGACGCGCGATTCCGGATCGAAGATCGTCTCATTCGTCTGCTTGCGATCGGTATTGAGGCGCGCCCTCACGCTGACCTGGAAATTCGAAAGCCGCAGATAGGGCGTCAATGTCCGCCTGATATTGTCCTGTATGTCCTTTGCGACGGTCTTTTCCAAAGTCAGCGTCTTGCCCGGAACGGCGTCCTTTTCGTCGCCCTCCGCCGAGTTCAGCAGCATTCCATCGGTGTTGAGAACCGTCACCTGATCCACGGTCATGCCCGGGATCGAAGCAGCGACGAGGTGGCGAATGGCGTGCGCGGCTTTGGAGTCGTCGGGACTCTCCGTGCGAATGACCACGGAGGCCGAAGGCGGCTGCTTGGCGCGGCGAAAGGAGCCTTCGTCGGGAAGGACGATGTGAACGCGCGCCGCCTTGACGCCGCGAATGAGCTGAACGGTGCGAGCGAGCTCGCCTTCGAGCGCACGGACCCGAGTAACTTCCTGCATGAAAGACGTCAGGCCGAGCGAGCCGACCTTGTCGAACAATTCATATCCTGCATTCGCACTCTGCGGCAGACCTCTCTCCGCCAGCAGCATTCTGGCCTGCGCGGTCTGCCCGTAATGGACCGAGACGGAATTTCCCTCGGGGCTGATGTCGAAAGGAATTCCGTTCGCCTTCAACGCCGCGCCGATTCGACTGACATCCTCGCGATCCAATCCGGCATAGAGAATTTCGAAATTCGGACGCGACATATAATACGCGCCGAGACCCGTGACGGTCAGAACGAGCACGAATATCAATGCGAGCGCAGTTAGCTTCCTGGGGCCCAGCTGGGCCAGGTTCCCCCGGAGCTGATTGAGGCGGTCCATCAATGCGTTTCATATGTTCGGCGTGTCGGAGCGCGACTCTGACGCCCGTGGCTTGCGCGAAAGTTGCCGATGAAAATCCGAAGGCGGCGCGAGCGCGAGACGCAAAACGGCCGCGCCTCGCAGCGCGGCCGTTTCAGACAGGGAGGTCGAAAGGATTACTGGAACAGCTTCAGTATGATCTGGCTGTTCTGATTGGCGATCGACAGCGACTGCACGCCGAGTTGCTGCTGCGTCTGCAGCGCCTGAAGACGGGTCGAGGCTTCGTTCATGTCGGCGTCGATGAGCGAGCTGACGCCATTGGTCAGCGCTTCATTGAGCGTCTTGATGAAAGTCGCTTGGCCATTGACGCTGGTCTGTGTGGCGCCGATCGTCGCTCCATAAGTGGTCAGATCGGCGATCGCCTTGTCGGCATTCGACAAGGTATCGGCGATCGTCGTGGCGGAAGACACGTCGGTCGAAGTCAGATTGGTGAAGTCGGTCGCAGCGCTCGCGCCGGTCGCCTGCGCCACCTCCAGAATGCCGGCGCCGGCCGCAACGGCGGGCGATGCGCCGCCGCCGCCGATGAGCGCGGTCGCCGTGAGATCGATCGTGCCGAGCGCCGAGG
>PQAN01000408.1 GCA_003105285.1 Methylocystaceae bacterium | reverse complement strand
CTGTCGAAGAGCAACGAGGGCCTCGGCGCGGTCGGCGGCTATAAGGCGCTCTCCGACTACACCGCGCTCGGCGGCGTGCTGACCGTGTTCGCTCTGCCGAACTAAACGCTCGCTGGAGAGACGACTTGGAACGGTGCTTGGCGAAGAGCTGTGTCGATGCGTCGCCAAGCATCAATTCGAACTACGATTATTGCGCAAGCAATAAGAGGTCTGATCGTGCGCCGCCGCGAGTGAAGCGGCGCTGAGCCACACGATCGCGAAGCTTGCCTTTGAGGACAAGTCGAGAATGGATCGAACTCTTGTCGTCGTTCGTCATGGTCAGAGCGAGTGGAACCTGCAGAATCGATTTACGGGATGGAAGAACCCCGATCTCACGCCGGCCGGAGTCGAAGAGGCGCGCATCGTCGGCCGCGAACTCAAGAAACTCGATCTTTGTTTCAACATAGCCTTTGCGTCGGCTTTGCGGCGCACGCAACACACGCTCGCCCTCATTTTCAAAGAGCTCGGCCAATCGAGTGTTCCGAGCATTTGTGATCGGGCTCTGAATGAACGCCACTACGGCGATCTTTCCGGTTTGAGCAAGGAGGAGGCCTCTCGTCAATGGGGAGAAGAGCAAGTGCGCCTGTGGCGCCGATCTTATGACGTGCGTCCACCAGGCGGCGAGAGCCTCAAGGATACGGTGGCGCGCGTCTTGCCATTCTACTGCCAACACATATTGCCGCATGCTCTGCGCGGAGAGCGTGTCTTGGTTGTCGCACACGGCAATTCTCTACGTGCGCTTGCCATGGTATTGGATCGGCTCACGCCAGACGCCGTGTCGTCTTTGGAAATCGCGACCGGCGAGATTATCATTTATCAGCTCAACGCCGACTCGACTGTGGCGACGAAACAGGTCATCGACCAACAGGCGACGACGCATCGGTAGACGCTTGTTTTCGTGAGGCTGGTTCTCTGTTCACGGCAATCCATTTGGCGACGTCCGCCTTCTTACCCACCGTGAGTTTGAGCCACTTGGTCGTGTGAATATTTTCACCTTCGGCGCCACGCCAATATTCCGTGACGATCAGCAATTCCCACTTCGATCGAGAGGGGCTCTGCAAGCGCACGCGCATGACGTCCAAATCGAAGCTGTGCGTTTGCCCACGGTAGGCATGGCGCTCGGCGATGCATTCGACGCCTTTCGTCTCCCAACGCAGCGGCCCGACGCCGGCGATCGGCCGATCGACGATGAATTCGATGTCGTTGATGATCCTCGAGCGAGAAAGTCGCAACATAAAAGAATTTCACCTGGAATGAGAAGGGATCGATGTCCGTCGTGCTCGTGTTTTGGTCGCAGCGGTCATTTTACGACCAGCACCGGGCACGGCGCCAATTGCACGATGCGGTCGGCTCGACTGCCGATCATCCTTTCGTAGAGCTGCGAATGTCCGGTGGTGCCGATGACGAGAAGATCGACATGGAGAGAGCCGGCAAGTTCGACGATGTCTCGTACCGGATGACCCGCCAACACATGGGTTTCGAGATGAACCCCCGCTCCTTCCGACATTGCCTGCGCGCGTCGAATGACCGAGTGAAAGCGCCGGGCGGCCGTTCCTGTCTCTTCCCGGACCTCTTCGATGAATTCCGGCAAATAGGAAATCTCCTCGACCGAAACCATATGAAGATCCGATTTGTTCTGTTGCGCGAGAGCGAGCGCCAGAGAGAATGCATGGAAGGCGTGTTCGGAGCCGTCGTTGGCGTGCAATATCTTGGCGAACACCGGAGCCTCCCTATCTCGTTTTCTGTATCGCCGGCAGAAGCGGCGGCGCTTCTTTCTCACTAACTGCTCGCTCGTCGTCTCGCGGGAGCAAATGGCGGGGGAGATAGAATCCGTTCGCGATCACSGTCGGCAGCACCGCGCTGCCGATGACCGCCGCGACGAGAGCCGAATATTGGCCTGGATCGATGATCTGGYGCGACAGGCCGAACAGCGCGGAGATCGTTCCGAAGGTCAGCCCCGTCGACATGAGGAGGGTCGTGTACATCGCCTCCTGTCTCGGCGAGCCGAACAGCGCCGTGACGGGATAGACCCCGACGATCTTGGTCGCGACCTTCACGACGAGAAAAAAGATGAAAGCGCTCGGGGCCGCGATGAGGGCGGGAATCGATACGAACGAGCCCGCCCGAATGAAATAGAAAGGCGTCAGCAGACCGAAAGTGAGAGTGCGCAGTCGTCGGATCAGAACGTGATCCTTGCCGACCGTTCCGGCGAGCACCATGCCGATGAGATAGGCGGGAAGCACGGCTTCGCTGTCGGCCCAAGTCGCGAGCGCGCCCATGCCCAGAAGGCAGAGCAGCAGGAATTTCGCCTCGAGCTCCGAAGGCCGGCCGCCATATAACTTGAAAAACCGAGGCGTGAGCCAGGGGAGGAGCACGAAAACCACGCCGCCGACGGCCACGAAGACCAGCGTCCTCGTCGTGAATGGCGCGAAGAGGAGGCCGAGGGCCACGACCGTTCCGAAGTCCGTGACGAAACAAGCGGCGAGCACCGTTTTTCCGTAATCGGTCGTGTTCAATCCGAACTCGAGCATGACGGCGTAGACGACGGCGACGGACGTCGTGGACATGGCGACGCCGGCGAGCCAGCTCGGCGCCACGGCCCATCCGAGGAGGTAATGAGCCGCCGCAGCGCAACCGAAGAACGGCAGAGCGAAGCTCGCCAGCCCGATCGCCGCCGCTTCCTTCCATTTGAGTTTGAAGACCTGGGGATCGAGTTCCGCCCCGGCGAGAAACGTCAAGACGATCGCGCCGACGCCCGAGAGGAACTTGACCCAGGATTCGTCCGTGCCGAGCACGGCCGAGCCGATCGCGGCGCCGATGATTAATTGGGCGATCGTGCCGACGATGATTTCGGAGAGGGCCGTCGAGATGCGGAGCCAGATCGAGAGAAGGCTCGCGATCAAGGCGAGGCCGAGCCATAGCGCGGCGAGAGCCCACACCGCGGTCATGACCGATCCTGAAGCTGAAAAGGCGTTCTGCACGCCCGAAACGGCGAAAGCCGGTCGCGCGTCTTTCCGTCTCGCGACAATGGCGCCCGAGCGAAACGGAACGTTGGCGGAGCCGTGTAGAGGAGAACCGCTCTTTTCGATGAACGCATGATAACCTCCTGCTTCGGCAGCAGGGGTCATCAGCCTCTTCGGCGGTTTTGGGGAACCCCATCCCCTTTCGATGTCGGACCTGAATTGTAGCGGAAATCCTTTCCCTGACAAGCGCTAGAAAATTTCTAAAAATCAAAATCGGCGGCGGCGGCGAATGAAGCTTTCCCCCCGACCTGTTCAAAAGCGCTCGCCGCAAGCTCGAGGCAGTTCACGCTGCGACGAATCTCGAGGACCTGGGAAGTCCACCGGGAAATCGGCTTGAAGCGTTGTCTGGCGACCGGGCGGGACAATGCTCGATCCGGATAAACGATCAGTGGCGCACATGCTTCGACTGGACGGATGGAGGCGCCGAAAATGTGGAAATAGTGGACTACCATTGAGCGATCCGACATTTCGGGCGACAATGCATAGATACGCTCCGCCACAAAGCCTTTTTCGCAGCGCGGTGATCTTATGGGCTCAATTCCTCGCTATCGGCAGCAGACCGGGCCCGCGGTGCTGTCCGCGGGATTTCGTCCCTTCTTCCTTTTTGCGGCAATTTGGGCTTTTTTTGTCGTTCCCGCGTCCATCGCCTCCCTTGCAGGCGTGGCGCAACTGCCGTCGGCGTTCGTCCCGAATGTCTGGCATGCGCATGAAATGGCGTTCGGTTATGGCGGGGCGGTTGTCGCCGGCTTCCTGCTGACGGCGATCCCAAATTGGACGGGTCAGTTGCCGCTGCAAGGCGGACCGCTTGCCGCTCTCGTGATCTTCTGGCTTTGCGGAAGGCTCGCGGTTCTGTTCTCGAGCGCGATCGGCGTCGTTCCCGCCGCCATTCTCGATCTCGCCTTTCCCGCCGTATTCTTGGCCGTCGTCGCCCGAGAGATCGCCGTCGGCCGCAACTGGCGCAACCTCCCGATGGTCGGCGCGCTTGCGCTGCTGTTCATCGGCAATGCGCTCACGCATGCCGACGTCCTTGGGCTCGTATCGACCGTCGACATCGGCAATAGGCTCGGCGTCGCGACCTTGCTGATGCTTGTCAGCCTGATCGGCGGACGCATCGTGCCGAGCTTCACGCGCAATTGGCTGGTCAAGCTGGACCCGAACGTCGCGACGCCGGCGCCGTTCGATCTCGTCGATCGCACCGCGCTTGCGGCGGCGGTCGTCGCGCTGCTGGCGTGGGCGGTCGGCCCTGAGACGCCGCCGACGGCTTGGCTCGCGCTTTTCGCCGGCGGCGCCCTCGCGGCGCGGCTGGCGCGATGGCGGGGCGAGAAGACTGTTGCCGAGCCGCTCCTGTGGGTTTTGCACCTCGGCTACGGATGGTTGTCGTTCGGACTCCTGCTCCTCGGCCTTAACGGTCTCGCGCCCCTGTTGCCGCCGACGAGCGCTTTGCACGCCCTCACCGTCGGAGCCCTTGGAACAATGACGCTCGGCGTCATGACCCGAGCCTCGCTCGGCCACACGGGGCGCACGCTGACCGCCGGCCGTCGCACCACGGCGATCTATCTCATGGTCACGCTTGCCGTCCTGCTACGCCTGTTCGCGCCGCTGTTCGGCGCGCATTACGTCATCGGGTTGTCGCTGGCGGCCGTCGCGTGGTGCGGCGCTTTCGGTTCGTTCGCGCTATTCTATTTTCGGCCGCTGACCCAGCCGCGCCTCGGGGCCGAAGGCGCTCCGCCAATTTGAGGCGGGGCTACGCCTATATCCTGTGCAAAGCTGGCCGCGCACCTAATCGTCATAAGACCTTCGATCTTGCGACCTCGAAAGCTGGCGCTCGCGTGACCGAAATCCACGCCTTGCCTATCCGCCGCGCACCGTGCTGAGGTGCTCCTCGCGCGTGCGCGGATCGTCGCGAATGACGCCAAGCAAACTGCTCGTGACAAGCTTCGATCCCGTGGTGTTGACGCCACGCAACGTCATGCAGCTATGCTCGGCTTCAATCACGACGCCAACGCCCTGCGGCTGAAGAATATCCTGTATCGCTTCCGCGATTTCGGCGGTGAGCTTCTCCTGGATTTGTAGCCGAGAAGCCCGCGGACGTCTCAAGCCGGCGAGAATTGTTCGCTGAATATGCGGTCGTGAGGAACACCGCCTGCGAGAGCGATAGCTTCTGTCGCTTCGATAAGCGCGGGCGGACCGCAGACGTATATGTCGGGACGCGCCACATTCTCCGCCAACACGACGGCAAGCGCCTCGGCGGGGGTTCCGGCAAAGCCGGACCAATGAGGCCCCGGCTTCCAGATGCAAATGGTCGCTTTCAGGTTCGGAAGCGCCGTCGTCAACTCCTCGATGGCGTCGCGCGCGAACAGTTCTCCCGTCGTGTTGACGCCAAAGAACAGGCGGCAGTCGCGGGGGTCGCCGAACTCGGCCATTTGACGCAGCATTGACAGCATCGGGGCGACGCCTGTGCCGCCGGCGACGAACCAACGCGACGCCTGGCTCGCCTCGTCGGCGGTGAAGCTGCCTTGCGGGCCTTTGACGAGAAGGGAGTCGCCGACTTTGGCCCGATCCTCGAGATAGGCCGAAAAAGCGCCTTGCGGATGCAGTCGGATCAGGAATTCCAGCGTTCCATCCCAGTTGGGCGTGTTGGCGAGAGAATAGGCGCGCGTAATCGAGGTTCCCGGAATCGTCAGCTCCATGAACTGCCCGGGGATGAATTCCGCCGCACGTCCGTGAGCAGGATCATCCTCATATTGAAGAACGACTCTGACGGCGCCCGCGCCGGCGCGCGTGATTTGCGCGACGCGGGCGCCGCGTTCTGGAACGGGCGAAAACCCGACGGCGGCCTTGTCGAAAGGCGCCGTCAGCTCGAGATCGCTTTGCGCCGTGGAGCGACACAGCAGAATGTCGCCGGCGGCGCGATCCGCGTCGGTGAGCGCCGATTTGCTGTAGGATCCAAGAGCCACGATTCCGCTTTTGCGCGTTGCGCGACAGGTTCCGCAGCCGCCTTCGCGGCAAACGGCGGGCAGAAAAATATTCGCTTTCGCCGCGGCGTCGAGCAGCGTGTCGGAGGAGTCGGCTTCGAAAGCGATCGACGCGCCATCGCGCGTGACGAATTTCACTTTGAACATGAGACTAAGGTCCGGTGCGTTCGAAAAACGCCCGGACGACTTATCGATCGTCCGGGCGTCGTCTTATGCTTTTCGTCAGGCCGCGTGGGCGAGCGACGCCTCGATATCGGCCTTGGCTTCCGTAATCGGCAGCACGCCGAATTTCTCGACGAGCACATTGACCAGCGCCGGCGTCAGGAAGGCTGGCAGGGTCGGGCCGAGGCGCACATTGCGCACGCCGAGCGCCAATAGGGTGAGCAGCACGGCGGCGGCCTTCTGCTCGAACCAGGAGACGATCAGCGACAACGGCAGTTCGTTGACGCCGACTCCGAAAGCTTCAGCGAGCTTGGTGGCGACGACGAGAGCCGAATAGGCGTCATTGCACTGGCCCATGTCGAGGAGTCGCGGCAATCCGCCGATGGTTCCGAAGTCGTGACGGTTGAAGCGATATTTGCCGCACCCGAGCGTCAGCAGCACGGTGTCTTGCGGAGCGTGGTCGGCGAAGTCGGTATAGTAATTGCGGCCCGGCGCCGCGCCGTCGCACCCGCCAATCAGGAAGAAGTGGCGGATGGCGCCGGCCTTTACCGCGTCGACGACCTTGTCGGCGACGCCCAGAACCGTGTCGCGGCCAAAGCCGATGGTGACGGTCTGCTCGGGGGCGTCGGCGGCGAAGCCCGGCAAGGCCTGCGCAGCCTGCGCAACTATCGAGAAGTCGCCGTTGTCGATGTGGCGAACGCCCGGCCAACCCACGGGGCCGCAAGTGAATATGCGACCACGGTAGCGCGGCTGCGGCTCGATCAGGCAGTTGGAGGTCATGACGATCGGGCCCGGGAATTCCGCGAATTCCCTCTGCTGGTCCTGCCAGGCGCCGCCGTAATTGCCGGCGAGATGCGGATAGGCCTTGAGCTTGGGATAGCTGTTGGCCGGCAGCAGCTCGCCATGGGTGTAGACGTTGATCCCCTTGTCCTTGGTGGCTTCAAGGATTGCGCACAAATCCTTCATGTCATGGCCCGAGACGAGGATTGCCTTGCCTTTCACGGGCGTCATGCGAACCACGGTCGGCTCGGGCGTTCCGAAATTGCCGGTGTTGGCGGCGTCGAGCGCCTCCATCGCGACGAAATTGGCGCGCCCGAGCGCCAGCGCCTCGTCGAGCAAGGGCCAAATGTCTTTCGGCTCGCTGGCGAGAAGATCAAGGGCGTGCTCGACCGCCTCGTAGATGGCGTCGCGCTCCTGGCCGAGCACTTCGGCGTGATGGGCATAGGCGCAGACGCCCTTGAGCCCGTAACGGACGAGCGAACGCAGACCCACGACATCTTCGCCGATAATGGCGGCGTCCTTGCGCACCGCGGCTTCTCCCGCTTGAGCGAGGAGCCCCTGCATATCCTTCGCCGGCTCAAAGACCGCCGCCCCCTTCGGCGACTCGGGCGTCTTTCCCGCGGCGCTCGCCGCCTTTTCATAGAGCGCTCTGGCGTGGTCCCGATGGTTTGCAGCCTGCTGGATCAGTTCGACGAATTTTCCGGCGTTGAAGTTGACGTTCGTCAATGTGGTGAAGAAGGCGAAGAGAATGAAGCGATCGGCTTCGACGTCCGTCGCGCCGAGCGCCCGGGCGCGATGCAGATATTGGCCGATCCCCTCGCAGACATGGAGCAACACGTCCTGGAGATCCGCGGTGACGGCGTCCTTGCCGCACATGCCTTTCGCGCCGGCGCAACCGGCGCTGTCCTCGGATCGAAACGTCTGCTCGCACTGATGACAGAACATGGGCGCGCCCTTCCTCGGCTTGTTTTATGACTGGCGCTCCGGGATTGGGCGCTTAAATCAGTATCAAAAATACCGATTACTCCCCGAAAATGTCAACGCCATCGTCGAAGGGCGCGCCAGGCGCTCGGTCGATGAGTTCGGGCGTTGGCAGAGCGCCTTTCTTTTCAAGACAATCGCTGATGGTGAAGCGATCGAGTTCGCGCAAAAACCCTTGTTTTGCGTGAGCCAGCATGCCCTTTAGGCGGCAGCGCGGCAAAAGAGCGCAGTCGTTCCATCCCTCGCGAAAGCAATCGACGAGGGCCTGCTCCTTATCGAGGCTGCGCACGACGTCGCCGATGCGAATGTCGCGGGGATCACGCGCTAGCCGCATTCCGCCCTGGGCGCCGCGGATCCCTTCGACATAGCCCGCCGCGGCGAGCTCCTGCAGCACCTTGGCCATGTGGTGGCGAGAGACATGGAAATGGTCGGCGATGGCCGCGGCGCTCAGAACCTCCCCTTTGCGGTCCGCCAGGAGGATCAGCGCGCGCAACCCAAAATCGGTGAAATTGGTCAGTTTCATGGACGCACTCTATCACAGTATCAAAAATGCTGAAATGCGCTGGCCGCAGCCTCGAGCAGCGCCCGTCTGGCGCGCATGATGTCATCGAGATTCTGCACTGAACGCTTACAGAACCCGGTGGCTTGAACGAGTCCTCGCGCCTCGCCGAGGGCCGAGAGGGAAGGGGAGCGCATGTCTGGCGCACGAAGCTTGATTGTTCTGGGGGTGACGACCTGGGCGTTCATCGTTTGCTTCGCCGTCTGGCTCATGTTCGGCGTCATCGGCATCCCCATCAGACGTGAGCTCGGCTTAAACGCGTTCGAGTTCGGTTTGCTCACGTCGACTCCGATTCTCACCGGCGCGTTGTTGCGCTTGCCTCTCGGCATGTGGACGGACAGATTTGGCGGGCGGATCGTGATGTTCCTGCTGCTGCTGGTTTGCGTTCCGCCCGTGTGGGCTGCGAGCTACGCTAGTCAGCTTTGGCAATTTCTCTTGCTGGGGTTGGCGCTTGGAGCCGTTGGCGCCGCCTTCGCGGTCGGCACGCCCTAT
>PQAN01000407.1 GCA_003105285.1 Methylocystaceae bacterium | reverse complement strand
ACCGGCAGGACGACGCCGGATTGATGCATGAGCTCTTCCATCTCGAAACATTGCATGTCGGCGAGCGCGAGACGGCTTTCGGCGGCGTCGAGCAGGCGGCCGAACGGGCCGTCGAGCGTGTAGGGCATGAGCGCCGCTTTCAGCGCGTTGGACTGGACGAGGACGGAAAGGCCGGTGAGCGTGCGCTCGTCGAGCGGCGCCGTCGCGAGACTGGTGAGCGCCGACCAGACGACCTCCTTCACCTCCGGGGTGACGGTCGTCTGTTCGTGGGCGAGCAGACCGCATAACCATTCGACGGCCCAGCTGCGCGTCGCCGGATCGTCGATATCGCGAAGCGGCTGAAAGGCGAGCGAGCCGTCGGCGCCGAGAATGTGATGCGCGCCCCCGCAAGCGAGCACAGCGGCCCGCGCGGAATTGCCCTTGTCGAAAATATAGACCTGTGCGCTCGCGTAGCGGCGGAACTGCAGAGCGATCAGCGATAGCAGCACGGACTTGCCCGCGCCGGTCGGGCCGACGACGAGCATATGGCCGACGTCGCCGACATGGGTCGAAAGGCGGAACGGCGTCGAACCGCTCGTCTCGGCGTAGAGCAGCGGCGGGCCGTCGAGGTGGGCATTGTGCGCCGGTCCCGCCCAGACGGACGAGAGCGGCGTCAGATGGGCGAGGTTCAGCGTATGGACGAGCGGCTGTCTGACATTGGCGTAGACGTGCCCCGGCAAGGAGCCGAGCCAGGCTTCGACCGCATTCGTCGTCTCGCGAATCGAGGCGAAGCCGAGGCCGTTGACGATGCGCTCGACGGCGCGCAGCTTGTCTTCGACGACGTCGTGGTCTTCGTCCCAGACCGTGACGGCGGCGGTGAGATAGCCAAAGCCGACATGGTCGCCGCCGAGCGCCTGCAGCGCCAGATCGGCGTCCGCGACCTTGTTGTCGGCGTCGGAGTCGAGGAGCTGGACGGGCTCATTGTAGAGCACCTCGCGCAGGATCGCGGCGATCGACTTGCGCTTGGCGAACCAGTGGCGGCGAAGCGTGGTGAGCGTCTTGACGGCCTGCGTCTTGTCGAGAGGCAGGAAGCGCGTCGTCCAGCGATAGGCGAAGTCCAGATGGTTGAGCGCGTCGAGGATTCCGGGGCGCGTCACATTGGGGAAGCCGAGGACGGTGAGCGTGCGCAAATGGCTGTCGCCCAGCATCGGCTCGAATCCGCCGGTTAGCGGCGTGTCTACCAGGACGCCGTCGAGATACATCGGCGTTCTCGGAACGGCGACCGGATGGCGTCTGGTCGAGATCGTCCCGTGTAGGAAGGTCAGCGTCTCCGCGTCGTCGAGCGCACGCACCTCCGGCATGAACCCGGACAGAAGACCGAGCGCCCGGTCCGTCTCGTCGAGGAAGCCGTCGAGCTCCCGGCGCCAGTTCCGCCCCTCCCCTTTCCGGCCGCTGTCGAGAAATGCGCTTTCCGCCCGCATCTGTCTGTCTGGCGGCGGCAGGAAGAGAAGCGTCAGGTGGTAGCGGCTCTCGAAATGGGAGACTTTGCCCTCGAAGGCGGCGCGGCGCTCCTCGTCGACGAACCATGAGGCCGGGTCGGGAAAATCCGAGCTCGGATAGAGCTGCGCGGCGACGCGCTCCGCCTCGAAGAACAGCGCCCAGCCGGAGCCGAAACGCCCGAGCGCATTATTGGCGCGCGCGCATACGCCGACGAGCTCGGCCTCGGTGGCGCTCTCGAGATCGGGGCCGCGAAAGCGGAACGTACGCTGGAAACTCCCGTCTTTGTTCAAAACGACGCCGGGCGCGACGAGCGCCGCCCAGGGGAGAAGATCGGCGAGCCGGTCGGCGCGCCGGCGATATTCGACGAGGCTCAGCATGACCACCGCCCCTTCTGTCGCAGATGGCGGAGGAGCACGGGCATGAAGTCCGGATCGCGCTTCGCGGCGAACGCGGCGAGCGTGTGGCCGGCGACGAACAGGCACAGGCCCGGGATCCATTGCTGGAGCCCCAGTCCGATCGCGGCCGCGACCGTGCCGTTGACGATGGCGACGGCGCGCGGCGCGCCGCCGAGCAGGATCGGCTCGCAGAGCGCCCGATGGACGGGAACCTCGAAGCCTTCGATGCGACGGGACGCGGTCATCGAAGGAGCGCCCCGCCGCCGAAGGAGAAGAAGGACAGAAAGAAGGAGCTGGCCGCGAAGGCGATCGAGAGCCCGAAGACGATCTGGATCAGCCGCCGAAATCCGCCAGCCGTCTCGCCGAAGGCGAGCGTGAGCCCGGTGACGATGATGATGATCACCGCGATGATCTTCGCGACGGGGCCCTGCACGGAATCGAGAATTTTCTGCAGCGGCTCCTCCCACGGCATGCCGGAGCCTGCCGCATGGGCGGGCGCCGCCAGGACGAACGAGAGGGCGACACTGGACAAGAGCCGAAGAGTTGCGGGATTTTTGGGCATGGCGTTTCCTCGTCTAGAGAGTCTGCAATCGGGCGGGGGTGAGCGAGGCGACCGCATAGTCGCCATTGGCGTCGAGGCCTGTGACCTCGGCGATCGTCTCGATGCGGCGCGAGGAGCCGCGCCCGGCGATGAACACGACGATGTCGATCGCCTCGGCGATGAGGCGCCGCGGCGCCCTGACGACGGCTTCCTGACAGAGCTGCTCGATGCGATAGAGCGCCGAACGCGCCGAATTGGCGTGCACGGTCGCGACGCCGCCCGGATGACCGGTGTTCCACGCCTTCAGCATGTCGAGCGCTTCGGCGCCGCGCACCTCGCCAACGATGATGCGGTCGGGGCGAAGCCTGAGCGTCGAGCGCACGAGATCGGCGAGCGTGACGAAGCCGCGCCGCGTGCGGAGGCTGACGCAATCCTTGGCGGCGCATTGCAGTTCTCGCGTATCCTCGATGAGGATCACGCGCTCGTCGCATTCGGCGATCTCGGCGAGAAGGGCGTTGGCGAAAGTCGTCTTGCCCGACGATGTGCCGCCGGCGACGAGAATATTGCAGCGATCGTGCACGATCTTTTTCAGCGCCGTCGCCTCGATCGGCGACATAATGCCGTCGGCGACATAGTCCTCAAGCGTGTAGATTCTGGCGGCTGGCTTCCTGATCGCGAAGCACGGCGCCGAAGCCACCGGCGGCAGGAGCCCCTCGAACCGCTCGCCCGTCGGGAGCTCCGCGCTGACGATCGGGTTGTCGGCATGCGCCTCCGCGCGGATATGCGAGGCCACGAGCCGGATGATGCGTTCGACCTCGGCGGGCATGATGCGGACGCCCGTGTCGACGCGGCCATGTCCGAGCATGTCGAGACGCAGCGCCCCGTCCGGATTGACCATCACCTCGATGACGGACGCGTCGGCGAGCGCTACGGCGATCGCCTGTCCCATCGCCGTGCGCAGCATGGCGCGGCGTCGGTCGTCCGCCTCCGGATTGATCGTCATCGTTCCTCCTCCCCGCCCGCGGTCGCGAGCGACTTCTTGCCGGCCGCGATCTGGCGGCCGACCTGATCGACGAATTTCTGGAAGCGCTCCTGCGCGATCGCCTGGGTCGCTTTGTCCGGCGCGGGCGTATGGGCGTTGAGCGTGATCGTGAACCGGATGAAGAGAGCGAGGCTCTCGAGAACGATCTCGACATCGCGCCGAACATGATCGATGTCCTGCGACAGCCGGTCGAGCCTCTTGCCGTAGCGCTGATCGAGCTCGTTCTCGCCGCGCCGTTCGATGAAGGCTTCGACCGCCTTGGCGACGATCTCGGATTTGGTGGCGCCGGGACGGCGAGCGAGCTTGTCGAGCTTCTCGCTCAACGGCGGCTCGAGCAGGAACTGGTGGCGGATTCGTTCGGCCTTCATGAAGCTCGTTCCCGCGTTGCGCGTCACGGCGCCGTATCTGGAACGAGCATCGGGCAGGAAGCCGGAATCTCTTATGACTCTTATGTACGCTCGAATGCGCTCAGCTACGAAATGCTTCAGAAACCGGGCAGGATATCGTCGTCGCGATCGACGCTTTCATTGACGCCATAGACGCGCGCGGCCGTGGAGATTCGATCGATGACCTTCTGGTCGGCGGTCGGATCGCCGTCGTCGTCGAGCGGACCGAAGACATCAGATTGCGCCGGCTCCGGCGAAGCAAGAGCATCCTCCTCCGGCAGGCCGGGATGACGCTGCTGCTGAAGCCCGCCTTCGTCGAGAAGGGCCGAAGCGGGATCACCGTCCTCGGACGGCAACAGGCGATCGTCCATGCCGCGCACCTGCCCGCTCCAGTCGTCGGGCCGCGGCGGCGGCCGATCGGCATAGGGGCCGTCGCTCAGCGCCGGCGCCGGCACGACCCGCTCGATGAAGTTTCGGTCCTCGTAATATCTGAGCTTCTTCGCCCGGATCGGCGGCAGGCCGGAGACGAGCGCGAGTTCGTCCGAAGGCGGCAATTGCATCACCTCGCCCGGCGTGAGCAGCGGGCGGGCCGTCTCCTGCCGCGACACCATGACATGCGACAGCCAGGGCGCCAGGCGATGGCCGGCGTAGTTGCGCTGGGCGCGCAGCTCCGTCGCCGTGCCGAGCGCATCGGAGATCCGTTTGGCGGTGCGCTCGTCGTTCGACGAGAAGGCGATGCGCACATGGCAGTTGTCGAGAATGGCGTTGTTCTCGCCATAGGCCTTGGAAATCTGGTTGAGGCTCTGCGCGATGAGATAGGCGCGAATGCCGTAGCCCGCCATGAAGGCGAGCGCCGTCTCGAAGAAGTCGAGCCGCCCCAGCGCGGGAAACTCGTCGAGCATCATCAGCAGTTGATGCTTGCGGCTCTTCTTCGGATCGCCTTCCAGCCGCTCGGTCAGGCGTCGCCCGATCTGGCTCAGCATGAGCCGCGCCAGCGGCTTGGTGCGCGAGATATCCGACGGCGGAATGACGAGATAGAGCGATGCCGGCCGTTCGGCGTCCATCAGGTCGGCGATGCGCCAATCGCAGGCGGACGTCGTCGCCGCGACCGTCGGATCGCGATAGAGCCCGAGAAACGACATGGCGGTCGAGAGCACTCCGCTCCTCTCGTTCTCGGACTTGTTCAACACCTCGCGCGCGGCGGATGCGACCACCGGATGGACTTCGGGGCGTTCCGGCGTGCCGAGATGATTGGTCGCCATCATCCGCCGCAGGGTGTGGGCGAAGGAGCGCCGGGGATCGGACAGGAAAGTGGCGACGCGCGCGAGCGTCTTATCTTCTTCCGCATAGAGGACATGCAGGATCGCGCCGACGAGCAGCGAATGGCTGGTCTTCTCCCAATGACTGCGGCGCTCCAGCGCGCCTTCCGGATCGACCAGTATGTCGGCGATATTCTGGACGTCGCGCACCTCGTCGGGGCCTTTGCGCACTTCGAGCAGCGGATTGTAACGGGCCGAGCGCGGATCGGTCGGATTGAACAGCAGGCAATGCGAGAAACGCGAGCGCCAGCCCGCGGTGAGCTGCCAGTTCTCCCCCTTGATGTCGTGGATGACGGCCGATCCGGTCCAGGAGAGCAGCGTTGGCACGACGAGCCCGACGCCCTTGCCGCTTCGCGTCGGCGCGAAAGCCATGACATGCTCCGGGCCGTCATGGCGAAGGTATCGATCCTTCAGCCGCCCGAGGAACACGCCGGCGGGACGAAATAGT
>PQAN01000406.1 GCA_003105285.1 Methylocystaceae bacterium | reverse complement strand
CTAGCGGATTTTTCGCATCGACAAGAAACTTTGCTACATGTCTCCTATCCGATCGAGGCCGAAGGCCGTATCGCTTCGAACGCGAGGGAGAATCGCATGTCCGAGCTCGCAGATCTCTTCCCCGGCTTCGCTTCCCATTGGATCGATACCGAGGCCGGCAAAATCTTCGCCCGCTCCGGCGGCTCCGGCCCGGCCGTCGCGCTGTTGCACGGCTTCGGCGAGACGCATGTGGCCTGGAGCAAAATCGCGCTGGAGCTCGCCGAGCGTTTCAGCGTCGTCGCGCTGGACTTGCGCGGCTACGGGTGGTCGTCCGCGCCGCAGAGCGAGAACGGCGAAGCCTATACGAAGCGCGCCCAGGCCGACGACGTCATCCAGGTTCTGGAGCGGCTCGGCCATGTGCGTTTCGCCCTCGTCGGCCATGATCGCGGCGCGCGCGTGGGCTTCCGCCTCGCTCTCGATCATCCCGGAAGGCTGACGAAGCTCGCGCTGCTCGACATCGCCCCGCTCGACGAATCGCTCGGCGACGCGGATCTGCGCCGCGTCGGCCGCGCCAAATTTCTCGCCCAGCCGGCGCCCAAGCCGGAAACGCTGATCGCGCTCGATCCGCTCGGATTTCTGGACGACGCGCTCGCGAGCGGAACCAGATCCAAATCGCTCGACGCCTTCGATCCGCGCGCGCTCGCGCATTATCGCGCGGCCTTCGACGAGCCCTCGCGCATCCACGCATTTTGCGAGGACTATAGGGCCGGCGCGGGCGCGGATCGCGACCTCGATCTCGCCGACCGCGCCGAGGGCCGCAAAATCGCCGTCCCGACGCTCGTTCTCTGGGGCGAGGCGAGCTTTCCGGCGCACGACCCGTCGCTCATCGAGCACTGGCGAGAATGGGCGGACGACCTGCGCGGCGCCGCGATCGACAGCGGACATTTCCTGGCCGAGGAGGCGCCGGAGGCGACGCTCGCGCAACTCGAAGATTTTCTGTGAGCGGCTTCGGCTTCTCGATCGCGCTGGCGCTCGGCGGCGGCGGCGCGCGCGGCCTCGCCCATATCGGCGTGCTCGAGGCCTTGGACGGATTGGGCGTGCGGCCGAGAGCAATCGCCGGAACATCGATCGGCGCGATCATCGGCGCCGCCTATGCGGCGGGATTTTCCGGTCTCGATCTGCGCCGCCATGCGGAAGAAATCTTTCGCAACCGCGTGCGGCTGGCGCGCCGGCTGATGAAGGCCAGAGCGCGCCGCAGAACGCGGACATTCTCGGACTTCGCCCAGCCCGCGCTGATCGACGCGGAACGGTTTCTCGACGTCTTCTGGCCGGCCGGAATGCCCGAAAATTTCGAGGATCTGAAGATTCCCTTCATCGCCGTCGCGACCGATTTCCGCCTGCGTCGCGAGGCGGTTCTCTCGTCAGGCCCGTTGCGTCCCGCCGTCGCCGGCTCCATGGCGATCCCCGGACTGGTGCGGCCGGTCGCCTATGGCGACAGTTTTCTCCTCGACGGCGGCCTCGTCAATCCGCTGCCCTACAACCATCTCGCCGGGCTCGCCGACATCGTCGTCGCGGTCGATGTGTCGGGCTCGACCGGCGCGAAGGAGCGCGAACGACCGCCCTCCCCGCTCGAGACGATCGTCGTCGCGAGCCAGATCATGATGAACGCCATCAGCGAGCGAATGCTCGAGGAGCGGCCGCCCGACGTGCTGGTGTCGCCGGCGGTCAACCAATATCTCGCGCTCGATTTGTTCAAGGCCAAGCATATTTTCGCCGCCGGCGACGCCTGCCGCGATCAGGTCATCGACGGCTTGCGGACGGCCGCCGCGCGTCTCGAGCTTCAGCGGCGCGCCTGAAAGAAGGCGCGCAGCAACTCCGCGGCCTCGCGCTCCCTCATGCCGCCATAGACGTCCGGCGCGTGATGGCAGGTCGGCTGCGAGAAAAAGCGCGGGCCATGCTCGATCGCGCCGCCCTTCGGATCATCGGCCGAAAAATAGAGCCGGCGAATGCGCGCGAAGGAGATCGCCCCGGCGCACATGGCGCAGGGCTCGAGCGTCACATAGAGATCGCAGTCGACGAGCCGCTCCGAGCCGAGCGCGGCGCAGGCCGCGCGGATGGCGAGCATTTCGGCGTGAGCGGTGGGGTCCTTGTCGCGC
This sequence comes from Methylocystaceae bacterium, assembly GCA_003105285.1. Classification (GTDB taxonomy): domain Bacteria; phylum Pseudomonadota; class Alphaproteobacteria; order Rhizobiales; family Beijerinckiaceae; genus Methylosinus. The sequence continues at coordinate 3,001 of PQAN01000406.1, read as the reverse complement.
AAAGTGCGGTTGCCCGCGATCGCGATGATCTTTCTGTCTTTCACAACCGCCGCGCCGACCGGCACGTCCCGCGCCTCGCCCGCGAGGCGCGCGGCTTCGAACGCGGCGGAGAGCGGATCGGTCATGTCGAATTCTTCCAAGCCCCATCCGCCTTTCTCCCTTTAAGAGAAAGAGTCGCCCATGGAGATCGTCGGTCGCGAAAATTGAACGGGAGCCGCCTCACTCCCCGCCCGTCCACTCCACCTCCGCGCCGAGCGCGCGCAAATTCTCGACGAAGCGCGGATGGGCGCGCTTGATCGGCGTCGCATTATGGATGACGGAGCGCCCGTCGATGCTCGCGGCGAGCATCAGCAGCGCGATGGCCACGCGGATGATGTAGGGGCTCTCGACCTCCGCGGGAATGAGCGGCTTGCCGCCGAAGGTGATGAGGCGGTGCGGATCGGAGAGAAACACATGCGCGCCGAATTTCGACAATTCTCCAGTCCAGCCGAGCGCGCCGTCATAGACCTTGTTCCAGAACATCGCGCTGCCGTCCGCCCTGACGCCGAGCGCGATGAAGATCGGCAAGAGATCGACCGGCAGATAGGGCCAGGGCGCGGCCTCGACCTTCTGCAGCACATTGCGGGTGAATGGTTCGGCGACGCGCAAGGGGCCGTCGACGATCGTTTTCGACCAGCCGCCCTCATGCACGATCGTCACGCCGAATTTGGCGAAGGTGCGATCGATGAGCGGAAACTGGTCGGGCGCCGAATTCTTCACGGTGACGCTTCCGCCGGTGATGGCGCCGAGCGCGAGAAAGGTCGCGACCTCGTGAAAATCCTCGGTCAGTCGGAATTCGCCGCCGGCGAGCTCCTCCACCCCCTCGATCGTGAGCTGCGACGTGCCGGCGCCGGCGATGCGCGCGCCGAGCGTCGTCATGAAGGCGCAGAACTCCTGCACATGCGGCTCCGACGCCGCATTGGTCAGTTTCGACGTCCCCTGCGCCAGAGCCGCGCAGAGCACGAAATTCTCGGTCGTCGTGACCGATGCGTAATCGAGCCAGTGACGCGTCGCGCGCAGACGTCCCGGCGCGCGAATGACGAGCGAATCCTGCGTTCTCTCGATCTCCGCGCCGAAGGATTTCAGCACTTCTATATGCGGATCGATCTCGCGCACGCCGAGCGTGCAGCCCTTCACATCGTCCTCGATGCGCGCGACGCCGAACCTCGCCAGCAGCGGCGGAACCAGCATGATCGACGAGCGCATCTCGACCGGCAGGCGATGAATGGCGGGATCGAAGCGCGTATCGCGATGGTGAAGCTCGAGGACGCCGCTCGCATAGTCGATCTTCACATCGCTGCCGAGCGTGCGAAACAGCTCGAGAATTTTCCTGACGTCGGTGATCTCCGGCACGCCGTGAATGCGCAGCGGCCGCTTCGTCAGCAGAGTAGCGCAGAGAATGGGGAGAACGGCGTTCTTATTGGCGGAAGGAATGATCCTGCCCGCCAGCGGACGTCCCCCATGCACGATCAGATGAGCCATGCCGCCTCCTCGCGGAACGAAACCAATGCCGAGATGGGAAGTCCTCGCCCCGGCCGCACGGGCGTGAGCCGGCCTCCCGCCGATTTTGACGCAGTAAACTAGAAACATGGCGAATGACGAGTGAAAAAAGGCGGTTCTCAGCCTTTCTCATCCCGCCCCCGACCTGCTATCAGGGCGAATGACCGACAAAAAATCCAAAGCGACCGGCCGCCGTTCGGACGGCGGCGACCGGCCGCCGCGCCGCCGCCCCGCCGCGCCCGAGGCCGGCAAGAAAACCGCTCCCACGCCTCGTGCGGAAAAGACCTTCGAAGGCGAGCGCATCGCCAAGGTCATGGCGCGGGCCGGGGCCTGCTCGCGGCGCGACGCGGAAAGCTGGATCGCCGAGGGGCGCGTCGCCGTCAATGGAGAGGTCCTGGCGAGCCCGGCGGTGAACGTCCGCGAGGGCGACCGGATCGAGGTCGACGGCAAGCCGCTCGCCGAGCGCGAACCCACGCGGCTGTTTCTCTTCCACAAGCCCGTAGGGCTCGTGACCAGCGCCAAGGACCCGGAGGGACGCGACACCGTTTTCGGCTTTCTCGAGCGGCGCTATCCGGATTTGCCGCGCCTCGTCAGCGTCGGCCGGCTCGACATCAACACCGAGGGTCTGCTGCTGCTCACCAATGACGGCGGGCTCGCCCGCACGCTGGAGCTGCCGGCGACCGGCTGGGCGCGCCGCTACCGCGTGCGCGCGCATGGCGAGATCGATCAGGCGCAGCTCGACAGGCTGAAGGACGGCGTCACCGTGGACGACGTCGATTATGCGCCGATCGACGCCAGGCTCGACCGCATCCAGGGCGCAAACGCCTGGATTTCGATGACGCTGCGCGAAGGCAAGAATCGCGAGATCAAGCGCGTGCTCGAGCATTTGGGCCTCGACGTCAACCGTCTCATTCGCCTGTCCTTCGGCCCCTTCCAGCTCGGCGAGATCGGCGAGGGCGAGATCGAAGAGGTGCGCCTGAAGACGCTCCGCGAACAGCTCGGCAAAGGTCTGGCCGAGCTCGCTGGAGTGGATTTCTCGTCGCCCTCGCGCGAACCGTCCGAGCCCGAGCATATTTTGGCGGAAGAAGCCCGGCAGCGCGCGCAGAAGCGCACACGCAAGCATGTCTCCGTGCTGCGCGCGCAGCATGAGGACAAGGGCGAGAAAAAGCCGCGCGCGCGGATCGAACGCAGCGCCACCAGCGACCGCAAGGGACGCGCCGTGGCGGTCGAGAAAATTGTCGCGGCTCGACGCCGGTCGCCGGCGGAGGAGCCGGCGACGACGCGCAACGCGCGTCATTTCCGCGCCGAAAGGGACGCGCGCGACGACGCCGCGCCGCGCGCCAGACGGGAGACAGGGTCCTTCGAAGAGACGGGCCGGCGGCCGCGCGGCCGCTTCGGCGAACAGCGCGAGGAGCGGGACCGGGGCGAATTTCGCGGCGCCCGCCCGGCCGGAGACGAAGGC
>PQAN01000405.1 GCA_003105285.1 Methylocystaceae bacterium | reverse complement strand
CTCTCGCCGCTGATCGTGCTCGTCTATCCTTTCGCCAAGCGGTTCACCTCCTGGCCGCAGGCGATATTGGGATTCGCCTTCGCCTATGGCGCGCTGCTCGGCTGGACGGCGCAGACCGGCTCGCTCGGCTGGCCGGCCGTCTGGCTCTATCTCGCGGCGATCTTCTGGACGATCGGTTTCGACACGATCTACGCCCTGCAGGACAAGCGCGACGATTCGATCGCCGGCGTGCGCTCCACGGCTCTGCTGTTCGGCGAACGCGTCCGCCTCGCCGTCGGCGCCCTCTATCTCTGCTCGGCCGCCCTCGCGCAGCTCGCCGTGTCGGCGGCCCATGCCGGAGGCGCGACGCAAATCGGCGTCGAGATCGGCGTGTTGGCCTATGCCGCGCATCTCGCTTGGCAGGTCGCCCGGACCGACGCGAAAATCGCGCCTTCGGTCGCGCTCATGCTGTTTCGCTCGAATCGCGACGCCGGGTTGCTGCTGTTCGCCGGCTTCGCCGCGCAGGGCTTTCTCTCCGCCTATTCGTAACAGACGATCTCGCGCTCCTCATAAACGGTCTCCATTCGCGCGGCGATTCCCGTCTTGCGGCGCGTCGCGAAACGCGCGCGTCGCCGGGCGACCGTCGTATTGCGACGGCGCGCGATCGCGCCGGGGGCGGCGACTTCGCCGATGCGCGGGTCGAGCGTTTCGAATTCGCCGTCCTTGCCGGCGAGGCGAGGCAGGTCGAGATAGGACGCCCAATATTTCCAATCCGCCGAGACCGCTCCGCCGTCCGCGGTCTCGGTCAGAATGACGTCGAGGTCCGGATCGCTATGGGCGAGCGACAGTCGGTAGGAGGCGCCGCCGTGGCCGGTCGCCCGGATGTCGAGCGCGACGCCGCGATAGGCGCGGACGGGAACGCTGATGAGCATGGAGATGCCGGCGAGCCGCCGGGCGATGAGAATATTCTGGCGGCCGACGCGGACCTGCCGCTGGCCGCCGTCGGCCCGACGGTCGCGCTGGACGCCGAACCGGCTCTGGCTTTCCGCTGTGTTTTTCTCGAACATGCGTCGTCTCCGAAATCAGCAACCTCGGGCTTGGTTGGACGCATGTTGCCGCGCGACGGGTCCGATGTCGCTAACAAGCCTGGTGAATCGCGCATAAACCATTGCTTTTGAGGTGTAATCTGCGCTCTTGGGTTAGTGCGGCGCAAACGGCTTCGTTCAAATTGTCGTCATTTCGCTCCAAAAGACGTCTCCTCACTCCAAAAAGACGCCTTGCGGCGCGAGCCCGCGTCGCCTACCACCTTAATTCATGCCCGATAACGGAACCGCAATCGCAGCGAACTTGCCGCTGCTCGAAGCCATTGTGCGGCGAGCCGGCGATCTCGCCTCGACCTTCTTTCGCGCCGGCGCGCAGACCAGCGCGGCGATCTCCTATAAGGAGGGCGGGTCGCCGGTGACCGAGGCCGATATGGCGGTCGACCGGTTTCTGCTCGAGCATTTGCGCGAATTATTCCCGGACGCGGGATGGCTGTCGGAGGAGACGGCCGACAGCGACGAACGGCTCGGCCGCTCACAACTCATCGTCGTCGATCCGATCGACGGAACCTACGCCTTTTCGAGGGGCGACACGCGTTGGGCCGTGTCCGTCGCGCTAGTCGAGAAGGGGCGGCCCGTCCTCGGCGTCATCCACGCGCCGGCGCTTGAGGCGACCTTCGTCGCGGCCGCCGGCCAGGGCGCGTTCCTGAACGGCGCGCCGATCAGAGTGTCCGCGCGCGAAGCGCTCGCCGGCGCGCGCGTCGTCGCGCCGCGCGGGCTCGCCGGCCATTTCGCCCGTTCCGAGCACAAATTCGATCTGCAGACGCGTACGCCCTCGCTCGCTCTACGCCTGGCGGATATCGCCTCGGGGCGCCATGACCTGGCGATCGCCGCGCCGAACTCGCGAGATTGGGACATCGCCGCGGCCGATGTCATTCTCACCGAGGCCGGCGGCGTTTTGTCCGAGCTCGAGGGGCTCCCTTTGGGTTATAACCGCAAGGAACTGCGGCGCGACATGCTGGTCGCGGCGCCGCAGGCGCTTTTTCCCGAAAGCCTCGCGCTCGCGAGGGCCGTTTCGAAAGGCTCGATATGACGAAATCAAGACACGACGGCCACAGCAAGCGCAGACAGCCGCTGCATCTCGTCTTCGGCGGCGAACTCGAGGATCTCCAGGGCGTCGCCTTCCGCGATCCGTCGAAGCTCGACATCGTCGGAATTTTTCCAGACAACGACGCCGCCCTCGCGGCTTGGAAGGCGAAGGCTCATGCGACCGTCGACAATGCGCATATGCGCTATTTCGTCGTCCATCTGCATCGGCTGCTCGACCCCGAGGCGGAAGAAGCCTCACAATCGCCGCGATGAATTCGATGATGACGAGCGTCCTCGCCGAGAGGCTCGCACGCGAATAGAGGTCCGAGACCGTTCCTGAAAGGCCGGTCGAATCGGACACGGATTTCCAAAGCCTGTCGCCGAACGATCGGGTCGCTCGGCAGCGCCTCTCCAGTGATCGCCAGAGCGTTTCCAGCCGAAGCGGACGCCGGTTCGGCGTCGGAAGCGCGCAGAAACAAAAAGCCAGAGTCTATAAATCCGGAGCGTGGCGTCGATGCCGGTCTTGACATTCTATCGCCTGCTGACGATCGGATTGACGCCTTTTGCCAGAAGCATTCTCGCCTGGCGGGCGAAGCGCGGCAAAGAGGACTTCGCGCGGCTGCCGGAGCGCCTGGGACTGGCGAGCCAGCCGCGTCCGGGCGGGCGGCTCGTATGGCTGCATGGCGCCAGCCTCGGCGAAAGCCTCGCCCTTCTGCCGCTCGTCGAGCGCTTCATCCAGCGCGGCGTCGAAGTGCTGGTGACGTCCGGGACGGTCGCCTCCGCCAGAGTGTTGAAGGCGCGCCTGCCGGCGGGCGCGACGCATCAATATCTGCCGCTCGACGCGCCGCAATTCGTCGAGCGCTTCCTGCAGCATTGGAAGCCGGACGTCGTGCTGTTCGCCGAATCGGAGCTGTGGCCGAACATGATCCACGCCGTTCACGCGCATCGTCTGCCGCTGATCCTCGTCAACGCCGCGATCTCGAGACAATCGGCGGAGCGATGGCGCCGCCTGCCCGGCGGGGCGGCGAGACTGCTCGGCAAGCTCGATCTCTGCCTCGCGCAGAACGCCGAAAGCGCCGCGCGCTATCTCGGGCTCGGCGCGCCGCGCGTGCGCGTCTGCGGCAATCTCAAATTCGACGTGTCGCCGCCGCCGGCCGGAGCGGGCAAGCTGGCCGAATTCAACGGGGCGGTCGGCGCGCGGCCCGTATGGGCCGCCATCTCGACCCACGCCGGCGAAGAAGAAGCCGTTCTCGACGCCCATCTCGCCTTGGCGCGGGATTTCCCGGCGTTGCTCACGGTCATCGCGCCGCGCCATCCAGACCGCGGAGCGGCGATCGCCGACCTCGCGCAAGCCCGCGGGCTCACCGTCGCGCGACGCTCGGCCGGCGGCGAGCCGGGACGCGACACGCAGGTCTATGTGGCCGACACGATCGGCGAATTGGGGCTGTTCCTGCGCGTCGCGGGCGTCGTCTTCATGGGCAAGTCGCTCGGGCCGGAAGGCGGCCACAATCCGATCGAGCCGGCCAAGCTCGGCTGCGCCATTCTGCACGGCCCGCATGTCGAGAATTTCGCCGAGATCTACGCGGCGCTCGCCGCGTCGCGCGCCGCCGCTCGCGTGACGGACGCCGAATCATTGGCCCGCGCCTTGAAGTTCTTGCTGTCCGATCCATCGCGCATGCGCAAAATGGGAAGGGCGGGGGTCGAAGTGGTGAGCAAACTCGGCGGCGCGTCACAGACCATCATGGCGGCCATCGAGCCCTATCTGGCGCAATCGGCGATCGAACGGAGATGACCCTCTCGCGACGCGCGCGTCATGCGCCCGCCTGACTTCTGGCGGCGCTCGCCCGCGTCGCCGCTCGCGCGGCTGCTGTCGCCGTTCGCCTCGATCTATGGCGCGGCGGCGGGCGCTCGCTTGTCGCGGCGAGGCGCTCGCGCCGGTCTGCCGACGATCGTCGTCGGCGGCTTCACCGCCGGCGGCGACGGGAAGACGCCGGTCGCGCTGGCGCTCGCGGCGCTGCTCTCGCGCGAAGGGGAGCGTCCGGCCTTTCTCACGCGCGGATATGGGCGGCGTCGCGGCGCGCGGCGCGAGCCTTTCCTCGTCGATCCTCTGCGCGACACGGCGCTCGAGGCGGGCGACGAGCCCCTCTTGCTGGCGCGCTGCGCTCCGACCATCGTCGCGGTGGACCGGGCGGCCGGCGCGATTTTCGCGCGCGAGATCGGAGCCGCGATCCTGCTGCTGGACGACGGGCTGCAGAGCCGGCGTCTCGCGGCCGATCTCGTCCTCGCCGTCGTCGACTGCGACTATGGCGCGGGCAATGGGTTGTGCCTGCCGGCCGGGCCGCTGCGCGCGCCGCTCGCGCGCCAGATGGAGGCCGTGGACGCGATCGTCGCGATCGGCCGGGGCGCGGCGGGAGACGCCGTCCTGCATCTCGCGCGCCTGGCCGGGAAGACGATTTTTCGCGCGCATGTTCGGCCCGATGCGCGCATCGCCGCGCAACTCGCCGGCAAGCGGGCGCTCGCCTTCGCGGGCGTGGCGCGGCCGGAGAAGTTTCTCGCGACCCTTCGCGCGACCGGCGCCGTCGTCGCAGCCGCGCGCTGGTTTCCCGATCATCATCGCTATACGAGCGGCGAAATCGACATATTGGCGCGCGAAGCCGGCCGTTTGGATGCGATGCTCGTCACGACCGAGAAAGACGCCGCGCGCCTGAAGGAGCCTGGCGATTCGAGCGTTGTCGCGCTCGGGATGGAGGTCGTCTTCGAGAATCCGGATTCGATCGTCGCGACGCTGAAGGTCCTTTCGAAGGACCTTCGACTCAGTCGGGACGCTTGACGCCGAGCCGCAGCAGCTTGGCGTGCGGACCGCTGTAAGGCTCCTGCAGATCGACATTCCAATAACGCAGGTCCTCGAGCGGAATGGGCTCGCCCGTCACGGCGCAGCGCACGAACGCGCCCGGCCGGCGCACGCGAAATTCGCCGTCGCGATATTCGACTTCGGCTTCCACCGCGGCCTGAGGCTGTCGTTCGAATCGATTCATGCGGATTCCGAGTCTGGCGCGTCGAGATAGACGCCGCATCGTGGAGATAATCGAGGTCATGCGCGATTTTCAATAGGCTGGCGGTATTTCGCAAGATCGGGAAGCGGAAATCGCGCGCTCTACGCCGTTCGACCCGCGCGCGCCGAGTTCGTCCTCGATCTTATTACGAATAGAAGGATTTTCTAGCTTGCCTGAGCTCTGCTGTTGTAATTCCGCCACACGCCATCGGAAAAGCGCGCTAGGACGGAGCATCCCCTAAGGAAGTGTTTTGATTGTGACATAAACCATAGTTAGTTCACGGAAAGTGAGCTGGTCGACGCCGACATTTCGATGATGTGGCGCTTCGACCTCAAGAGTTTCGGGGCCAACTCGGACCGGCGGTTTCCATTAAGGGGCATGACGATGAAGGCGATAAAGAGCATTCTACTCGGGTCGGCGGCGGGATTCGTTTCCGTTGCTGCGGCTCAGGCGGCGGATCTGCCGTCGCGCAAAGCGGCGCCGATCGAATACGTCCGCGTCTGCGACGCTTACGGCTCGGGCTTCTTCTACATTCCCGGCACGGAGACCTGCCTGCGGGTCGGCGGCGCGGTTGTGGCCGAATGGCGCGCCTACAGCACCTCCTACCGTAATTCGCGCAGCATCATCGGCTCGAACAATCCGGGCACCGGCATCGGTTTCATTCCGGCCGTCGGCAATTATTCCAACGCCAGAAGCGGCGACAATTCAGCTTTCTCCGGCACCGGCCGCATCGAGCTCGATGCTCGCACCGGGACGGGCTTCGGCACGCTGCGCACTTTCTTGCGTCTCGAATCGACCTTCGGCTCCGGCACCAGCGCCGCGACCGGTTCGCTCGGCGGCGGCGAGTATTTCGGCGGCGCCAATTTCGGCAACGGCACTATCTTCCGTAGCCCTGCGCGCGAGACGACTATCCTCAACAAGGCGTTCATCCAATTCGCCGGCCTGACCGCGGGCCGTGTGCAGTCGTTCTTCGACTTCTACACGGACAATGTCAGCTGGGAAGTGCTGCGCGGCTCCAACGCCACCGTCGGCGCTCTCGCCTATACCTACACCTTCGGCGGCGGCTTCTCGGGGTCGGTCTCGATCGAAGACAATGTCTCGCGTCGCGGCATCATCGGTTCGACGATCGGCAACTTCAACTACGTCGGCTTCAACAATGGCCTCGTCGGCGCGCCCTTCGCTGCGGCCGGCGCCGCCTGGGGAACTCGCTTCTTCGGCATTCCGGACGGAGCCCAGATCCCCGAGATCGTCGCCAATCTGCGCTATGATGCGCCTTGGGGCGCGGTGCAGGTGTCGGGCGCGGCGCACCAGATCCGCACGTCGCTCTATACCAATGGCGCGGCGGCGGCCAATCCGACGGCCTATGCTATCCCGGCCGACACGCAGAGCGACTACGGCTTCGCCGTGCAACTCGGCACGCAGTTCCTGCTCGACAAGGTCGCGCCGAATGTCTTCTCCGCCGGCGACAAATTGTGGATCCAGGCGACCTATGAGCAGGGCGCCGTCGGCTATGTCATGGGCAACAACCTGTCCTTCAACGGCGGCCCGGTCAACGCCAACACCTTCTACGGCTTCGGCAACGGCGGCGTGAAGGCCAGCAATGGGTGGGACTTCAACGCCTTCGACTGCGTGTGGACCGCAGCCGGCCGCTGCGACAAGAACGAGGGCTGGGCCGTCCTCGCCGCTCTGAAGCATTATTGGACGCCCACTCTGTCGTCCGGCCTCGTCGGCTCCTATCTGGGACTGCGTTACAGCAATGCGGCGCTCGCGAGCTTTGGCGGCGGCGTCGGCGCGGTCAACACCGACGAATACCGCGTCGGCACCAATCTCATCTGGACGCCGGTCAAGAACTTCGACATCGGCGGCGAGGTTTTCTACCTTCGCGACAATCACCTGAACCGTCCGGTCGGACTGGCCCCGGATTTCGTGATGTGGGCGGCTGGCCTGCCGTCCTGGAAGGGCGTCAACAGCACGATCGAAGGCCGCCTGCGCGTGCAGCGCTCCTTCTGATCTCGTTTCGATCGAGTTCGGTCGTGAAAACCCCGGCGTCGAGTGCGCCGGGGTTTTCGTTTGGGGAGACGGTTCTTTCTCGACATATTGCGTAGCGCGCCCGTTTCGCGCTATCGCCCCGGCTGAGAGAACCGCAGCGGATCAGTAGCGAGCATGTCCTCGATATTTCAGCGGCCGAGCAAGGCCGCGTTCGTCTTCATTCTCGTCACCGTCGCGTTGGACATGCTCGCGCTCGGCGTCATGGTTCCCGTGCTGCCCAAGCTCATCATCGAGTTCGAGGGCGGCGACCTCCAGAGCGCCTCCGTCATCACCGGCGTGTTCGGCTTCGCCTGGGCGTTCATGCAGTTTCTGTTTCAACCCGTGCTCGGCGCGCTGTCGGACCGGTTCGGGCGGCGGCCCGTCGTCCTGCTCTCCAATCTGGGCATGGGGCTCGATTATATTTTCATGGCGCTCGCGCCGTCCCTTTCGATTCTATTCGTCGGTCGGCTCATCTCGGGCGTGACGGCGGCGAGCGTGTCGACGGCCAGCGCCTATATTTCCGATATCACGCCGCCCGAGCAGCGTGCGGGACGATTCGGCATGATCGGCGCGGCTTTCGGCGTCGGCTTCATCCTCGGACCCGCGCTCGGCGGCGTGCTCGGCAATCACGGCCTGCGCTTTCCATTCTGGGCGGCGGCCGGACTGAGCCTGCTCAACGCGGCTTACGGCTATTTCATCCTGCCGGAATCGCTCGCGCCCGAGAAGCGGACGTCGGCGATCCTGTGGCGCAGCGCCAATGTATTGGGCTCGCTCGAATTCCTGCGCCGGGAAAAATCGCTGAGCCTGCTCGCGGCGGCGATCTTCCTCTCCTATCTGGCGCATGAGTCGCTGCCGAGCCTGTTCGTGCTCTACACCGACTACCGATATCATTGGGACGCGGAAACCACCGGCTGGGCGCTCGCCATCGTCGGCGTGTCGCAGACGCTCGTGTCGGGCGCGCTGGTCCGGCCGGCCGTGGCGCGCTACGGCGAAAGCGTGATCGTCATCGCCGCTCTCGCATTCGGGGCGGCGGGCTTCGCGCTCTATGCTTTCGCGCCGACGGGATCGGTCTTCATGATGGCGCCGCCGCTCATCGCATTGTGGGCGATGGCCAATCCGGCCTTTCAAGGTCTCGCCACCCGCCTCGCCGGCGTCTCGGAACAAGGGCGGCTTCAGGGGGCGATCGCCAGTCTGCGCGGCGTGTCCGGCATGATCGGTCCGCTGTTCTTCACCCAAATATTGGCGGCGTCGATCTCGGCCGACGGCTTTTCCGGGGCCGGCTATTTCGTCGCGGCGCTTCTGCTGGCGGCGAGTCTCGTCGTCGCGAGAAGCGCACTGCGCGCCTGAAGCGCCGCCGTCGCGAAAAATCAGGCGCCGGCGCGCGTTTGTTTTCGAACCATTTGCGCGCCGGCCAGCGACAAAACTCTTAAAAACCATCGAATTTTCCACCGATCGGTCTATATTCGGGGCGGCGCTATAGGGGCGGGGCGTGACGACCTCCGATGCGCGAAACATCGAAGCGGCGTCCTCATCGGTCCTCTGCGGCTCGGCGTCGGAAACGCATCGGCAAATCGAACATTTCCCATGCTCGGAAAATGTCGAGAGCGTCGCGGCGCGCAGGAAATCGCACGGACTCTTCCATGACCACCATCGCCGCGGCCATCTATCTCGCGATCGTCCTTTCCGCCGCGCTCGGCATCTATCTGAAATGGCGTCAAGGCGTTGCAGCCATCGCTCATCGCGAGCGCGTTCCCGCAGAATTCTCGCAGCGGATAACTCTCGACGAACATCGCCGGGCCGCCGATTATACGGTGGCCAGCATGAAGCTCACGAGCTTGGAGGCGGCGTTCGACGCTATTCTCGCCATCGCCTGGCTCGGCTTCTGGCTCGCGCCGCTCTATGGGCTGTTGGCGCAATTCATCGCGCCCGGCCTGTCGCTCAGCGTCGCTGTCGTGGCGGCGGTCGCCGTCGTCGATTACCTTTTGCATCTGCCCTTCGCTCTCGCCGAAGCGTTCGGTCTCGAAGCGCGCTTCGGCTTCAACCGCGCGACGCCCGGCATGTTCATCCGCGATCGGCTGAAAGGCGGCGCGCTCTGGCTGATGTTCGTCGCCCCCTTGCTCTATGGATTGTTCCTGCTGCTGCGGGAGGCGCCGAACTCCTGGTGGCTGTGGGCTTTCTTCGCCTCCATGGCGCTGATGGCCGGGATCATCGTGATCTACCCGAGTTTCATCGCGCCCCTCTTCAACACCTTCACGCCGCTGAAAGATCAATCGTTGAAGGCGCGGATGGAGGCGCTGCTCGCCCAATGCGGCTTCGAGTCCGACGGCCTGTTCGTGATGGACGCCTCGACGCGCTCCACTCACGGAAACGCTTATTTTTCAGGGCTGGGCAAGGCCAAGCGCATCGTGTTCTTCGATACGCTGCTGCAACAACACACGCCCGACGAAATTCTGTCCATCCTCGCTCACGAGCTCGGACATTATAAATTCGGTCATGTCCGGCAGAGGCTTCTGCAAGCCGGCGTTCTGATTTTCGTCCTGTTCGCGGTCCTGCGCTGGGCCTTCGCGCCCGGCGGATTGCCGAGCCGCTTCGGCCTGCCGGACGATCCCGGCGTCGCCCTCGTCATCGTGCTGACGGCGAGCGCGTCGATCCTTCATCTGCTCTCGCCTTTGACGAACTGGCTGTCGCGCCGCGCCGAATTTCAAGCCGATCGATTCGCCAAGGGAATCTTCGGCAAGGAGCCGATGATCAGCGCCCTGGCGAAACTGTCACGCGACAATCTCTCGACGCTCACGCCGGATGTGCTCTACGCCTTGTTCTATTATTCGCATCCGCCCGTGCCCTTGCGCATCGCCGCGCTCGACCGCGATTGATCTCGAGTTTCGCGCGGCTCTTCCTCAAGCCGCGGGGACGAGCAGATGAACCACTCCGGCGTGAGCGAAAGCGGCGGCCAGCGCGATCGCTAGACCCGCTAGCGTATAGACATCCGCATAGTCTTCGCGGCTTCGCGTCAGGCGCGCGACTCCGATATGGAACAAATAGATCCCGTAGAGGCCGAGAAAGTCGAGCCAGCGCAGGCCCGGGATCAGGCCGAAGACCGCCGAGAGCCAGACCGGCGTATAGGAATAGGCGACGAGCTTGAGGGCGCGCAGATCATCGCTCTTGCCTTCGAAGCTCGGAGCGAGGCGGGAGATCGCCACGGCCACGAGATAGATCAGCGGCAGGCTCAGGCCGTATTGAAGGACGGCGCGCGTCAGGCCGCCGAAAAATGTCGTATGCACGACGCCTTCCGTGCCGCGCGTATAACCGAACAGCCAATTTCCCAGGAAATTGGCGACCGCCGGAATGGCGGCGAGAATGGCGATATAGTTGCGGTAGAGATCCCGCACGCTCGTCGGCTCCGCTTCGATCGCCGACCACTCGCTCTTTGGCGTGAGGATGATGCGCTTCACGCGCTCCACGAGAATTTTCAATGTCTCCCGCTCGATGAGATTCATTTCTTCCTCCCACGCTGTTCTTTTTGTCCTGAGTCGCGAGGGGGGAGAGTGACGCAACGACGGCGTCGAGGCAAGATCGCCGCCTCGGTCCGAAGCGGCGATCCAGCTCGGAACAAATGGCGTCGCGCGTGACGTGTCGCGTCAGGGCGCCGTCCACTCGCTCAGAAGCTCGTCCGTTTTCATCAGTCTCGCGAAGCAGGACAGCAATGGAAGGGCCGTCGATCGCACCGACAAGGTCGCGTCGATATTTCCCAGGCCGAGCGGCGCCGCGTCCTTCACGATGATGATCGGATGGCCGGACAAAAATCCGTCGATCGCCGTTTCCATGACGCCGGCGCCGAGCTCGTCTCCGAACAAAATCAGCAGAGGGCCTCCGAGATCCTCGAACAGCCGATAGAAGCGTCGGTGGCGCAGAAGCGACTGAAGGTCGGACTGAAAGACGAAATCTCCCGGCCTCGGTCGCCGTCGCGGATCGGAAAAATCGGCCGCGCCGATCGCCCGCACGGCGGCTTCCCCATTCGACGCATCCGACATCGAGAAGGATCGCTCGGGTCGCGCGGCCAGTGGACGCTCGACGAATATGACCGGCAGTTCGGCCTTCTCCCATTCCTCGAGCAACATCGCGCCATTGGCTTCGAGTTCATGCAGGCCGCGTGAATGCGCCGCGTCTCTCGAAAAGCGCTCTTCAGCGATGCAGACGAGAAGAGCCCGGGCCGGTCCGACAGATTCGGACCTGTGTTTGATCATCGGATGTTCCACATCGATCAGTCGTCGCGACCTCATGTCGCGCGTTGATGGTCATTGCCTGAAATCTCTTAAAATGCCATTTCTGCCCGTAGGCTATCGGATGAGGCCGACGCGTGCCGCCGAAAAAATTACATAGGCCCGCTGCAAAAACGCAGCGCCGAGCAGCCGGCGCGTTTCCGCAGGCGTCCTGGGACGATCTTCGGCTTTTCCTGCGTTGCGCCGAGCATGGCAGTTTTCGCAAGGCCGCGCGCGAAGCGGCGCTCGATTCGGCGACGATGATTCGCCGCATTTCCCGGCTCGAAGATCTGATGGGACAGAGGCTGTTCCTGCGCGCCGCCGAAGGACTGGAGCTCACCGAGGAGGGAAGCCGCATCCTGCGAGACGTGCTGGCGATGGAGGAGGCGTCCCTGAGCATCGCCAGGCAGTCGCGCATGGCCGATCAGAGCGTTCGAGGGCTCGTTCGCGTGGCGATCACCGAGGGCCTCGGAACCTATTGGGTGTTGCCGAGACTGCTCGAATTTCAGAAGGCCAACCGCTATTTGACGATCGATCTGCAGGTGACGATGGGTCAGGTCGACGTCGGGCGTCTGCAGGCGGATATATCGATTCAGTTCATGCGGCCGAGCCGGCCGGATCTGCGGCTCGTGCAACTCGGCTATCTCCATATCTATCCCTTCGCCTCGGAGGGCTACAGGCGATTGTACGGCCTGCCGAAGGATCGCGAGGAGCTGAAGTCCCATCGCCTCGTTCAGCACGCGCCGCTGCTGGAGGAGGGAGCCTATGAACGCATGCTGGGCCTCGACAGCCTGGAGGGCGTCGTCGGCGTGCGCACCAATGCGGCCTCGGCCGCGCTCTATGCGATCGAGCGCGACGCGGGCATCGGCTTTCTGCCCAACTACGCGCTGGCGCTCGGCGCCGATGTCGCGCCCGTCGACATCGGCGTAAAAAAGCGTTTCGACATCTGGATGACCTATCATGCCGACATACGGAATTCGAAGCGCCATGTGATCGTCATCGATTGGCTTCGGCGCATTTTCGATCCAAAGCGCTTTCCTTGTTTCGGAGGAGAGTTCGTTCACCCCCGCGACCTCGTGCGCTCCATGGCCGAAACCGCCGCGATCAATTACGGCGGCGGGTTTCTCGCCGCCGGGACCACGGCGAGGCGCGTTCTCGGCGGCGCGCCGATCGATGAGGATATTTGACGCGCCGGCCGCGCGACTCAGGCCGCCGTCTCGTCGGCGTCGGACCATCGCCCGAGCGAGGCGAGCGCATTCATATGTGCTCGATGGGCGAAGGCCTTTTGCGCCGCGACGGCGTTTTCTCGTCGTCCCGCCCATGCCTTCAAGGCGGCGGCCTGCAATGCGCGACCATAGCTGAACGTCAGCGCCCAGGGCCCGCCCAGGCGGTCGATGGCGTCGAGATTGGCCGTGGCCTCGATGTCGGATTGGCCGCCCGAGAGAAAGGCTATTCCCGGCACGGCGGCCGGCGCATGAGCCTTCAGCACGCGGATCGTCGCACGCGCCACCTCCTCGGGGGCGGCCCGATGCGCCGATTTCCTGCCCGGCAGGATCATGTTCGGCTTCAGCACGATCCCCTCGAGAAAGACGCGCGCTTCATAGAGGCGCGCGAACACCCGCTCGAGCAGGAACCCGGTGATTTCCGCGCAGCGCTCGAGGGAATGCGCGCCATCCATCAACACTTCGGGTTCGACGATCGGCGTGAGACCGGCCTCCTGGCACAGCGCGGCATAGCGCGCCAGCGCGTTGGCGTTCGCCTCGACGGCGTAGCGGCTCGGGATGTTCTCGGCGATATCGATGACGGCGCGCCATTTGGCGAAACGCGCGCCGCGTGAAGAATAATCCGCGAGACGATCGCGCARTCCGTCGAGCCCTTCCGTGATCGTCTCGCCGGGGAAAGCGGAGAGCGGTCTGGCGCCGGCGTCGACCTTGATTCCGGGAATGGCGCCGGCGGCTTCGATCAGCGCGACGAGCGGGGTTCCGTTCTTCGCCTGCTGGCGGATCGTCTCGTCGAAGAGGATGACGCCGGAGATATGCCGGCGGATGGCGTCTGTCGCGCGAAACAGCAGCTCGCGATAATCGCGTCGCGTCTCGGCCGTCGATTCGATTCCGAAAGAGGAGAACCGCTTGGCGATCGTCCCGGCGCTCTCATCGGCGGCCAGAATGCCTTTTCCCTTAGCGACCATCGCTTGCGCGACCGTGGCGAGCCGATCCTTGTCCATGGCCAACTCCCTAGAGCGTTTCCAGCCGAAGTGGAAACCGGTTCGGCGTCGGAAACGCGTCAAAACAAGAAGCTGGAGTCTTTCCGTGTTTCAATGAAACACGGAAAGACTCTAGAGCATTATGCGCCTGATGTAGCGGCGCAGACGCGCGCGGCCAGTCTCGCCCGCGCGACCCCGACGCTCACATTTGCTGCGGCGGTTCGGTCGTCCTCTGCTCGGGCTGGCCTTGACCCCGCTGCGACGCAGTGAGCGACATGCGCACGAGTTCCGGCAGGCTTCCCGCCTGCATTTTCGCCATGACATTGGCGCGGTGGACCTCGACCGTCCGGATGCTGATGCCGAGCTCATGAGCGATGATCTTGTTCGGCTGTCCCTTGAGCAATGCGGCGAGAACTTCGTTCTCGCGGCCGGTCAGGGTCGTGAGCCGCCGCGCGATCTCCTGCGCTTCGACGTTTTGCGCTTGCCTGCCGCTGTTGTAGGCCAGGGCCGAGCGCACCGAGGCGAGCAGAGTTTCGTCGTCGAAGGGCTTTTCCAGAAGGTCCATCGCGCCTTCCTTCATCGCCTGGACGGCGAGCGGCACATCCGCATGACCGGAGATGACGACGACGGGGAGGGGGAGCCCCTTTTGCTTCACCTTCAGCAGCAGCTCGATGCCGTTCATTTCAGGCATGCGCACATCGGTCACGATACAGCCGGTCGCAGTGGGCGCGGCGGATTCGAGGAAGGCGAGCGGCGACGCATAGGTCTCGACTCTATGCCCTTCCGTTGTCAGCAACAGTTTCAACGCGTCCCGGACGGCCGCGTCGTCGTCGACGACATAAACGATTGGAGCGCCGCTCATCGATCTCTCTCCATCTGCTCGAGCGGCAAGGCGAAAATCGGACGTGCTTCTCCTTCCGCCGTTATTCCATAAAGAGGCTCGATGATCTGGCGCGGCGTCGAAAGCCGTTCGCCGCATCGAGCTCGAGCATCTTTCTGTCCATCGAAAGGTCGAGACGACCATGTGACTCTTGGAAACGTGACTCTTGGAAATTGGAAATATGACTCTTGGAAACGCTCGTGGCGTCCTCGTCGTTCGCCGTGAGCTCGACGACGGTCCGACGGCTGCAGACGAGAGCGCAATCTCCGATAATTTCTCGCGGTCCTTTCCGCGCGCGACAACTTCCGATCCTCGGCCCCGCCGTCGGTTGATAGGGTAATTACGTAGGACGAACTTCCTGTGGAAATTACTTAGGACGCAAGCGCGTGAAATCCAGCCTTTTTCCGGCGTCGCGACCGATTCCGCCCGGCTCGGGCGCGAGCTGCGCCGAGCAAGCGAGGCGCATTCGAAGGCGCGTCGACCGATGCGAACGCGCCGTCATCCCGGTAGGCCGAAGACCCGATCGGGATGACGCGTGTTCGAGAACGGCCGTCGCAGCGCTTTATCGCTCGCGCATCTCAGCGCCGGAAGCGCGCTAGAATTCCGTCCATTGCTCATCGGCGCCCGAGGACGCGCGTCCGCCTGACGCCGCTCGTTTCTGTCGAGGCGGAGCGGCGTGCGAGAGACGAGCCGGCGCCCGGGCGTCGCCAAAGGCGTCACGCCGTTCGCGCCGTTCGAACTGGAAAAAGGAGATCAGCCGAGCGAGATCCTCGGCTTCCCGACTCAGGCTGTGGCTCGCCGCCGTCGTCTCCTCGACCATGGTGGCGTTCTGCTGGGTCATGCTGTCGAGCTGGCTGACCGCTCTGTTCACTTCGCTCAAGCCGGTCGCCTGTTCTCTCGAGCCGGCGGCGATCTCCGTCACCACCATGCTCACCTCCTTGACCTGCGCGACGATCTGCTCCAGGGCCGCGCCGGTTCTGGTCACCAGAACGACGCCGCTTTCCACTTCCGACGTCGAAGCGGCGATCAGCCCCTTGATCTCCTTCGCCGCCTCGGCCGAGCGCTGCGCGAGGGCGCGCACCTCCGACGCGACGACCGCGAAACCTTTGCCGGCGTCGCCCGCGCGCGCCGCCTCGACTCCGGCGTTGAGCGCGAGCAGGTTGGTCTGGAAGGCGATTTCGTCGATGACGCCGATGATCTTGCCGATGTCGCGCGTCGAATTCTCGATTCGCCTCATGGCGTCCACGGCCTCGCGGACGATGAGGCCGCCTTTTTCCGCCTCGGTCTTGGTGGCGTTGAAGACGTCGCTCGCATGACGCGTGCTGTCGGCCGTCTTGTTGACCGTCGCGGTGATTTCTTCGAGCGCCGCCGCAGTCTGCTCGAGGTTGGCCGCCTGCGCCTCCGTCCGCCGCGCCAGATTGTCGGAGGCCTTCGCGACTTCGCCGCTCGAGGCGTGAATGACCGTCACCGACTCGCCGACGCCCGTGAAGGCCTGCCTGAGCTTGCCCGCCGCATTGTTGAAGTCGAGCTTGATCTTATCGAATCCGCCGGCGAGCTCGCAATCGATCTCACGCTGCAGGTCGCCGCGCGCGAGCGCGTCGAGCGAGGCTTCCATGACCTCGAGCGCGTGTCGCTGATGTCGCTCCGCCTCGGCGCGCTGCTCGTCGCTGACGCGGCGCTGCTCGCGTAGCACGTCCAGATAGACGGAGACGGACAATTCCATATCCAGAAAGACCGCCTTGACGAGAATGGCGATCGTATTGGCCAGACGCTCGCTCCGACCTTTGGCGCCGAACAGGAAGCCGGACGAGCCGTCCTCGACCAATGCTCGAACCAGAAACTCGGTTATGACGGCGTATGAGGAGATGTACCAGCTGGGCTCCAGACCGATGCGCGCGTGCGTCTGTCCGACCTTCTGCACCATGCTCTCGTAGGAGGAGCCGAACTCCGCATCCGTGATCATATTCCAATGACGCTGCTGCGCGGCCTTCGCCGCGGCCATATGGCTCTCATCGGAAAAGAACGAACGCAGCCGTTGATCGTGGCGCACCTTTTCATAAAAGACATCGAGCGCCGGACCCAATGCGCGCATGAGCACGGGTTTGATCTGCCGCAGGTTCGATCGCGCCCGATCGTCGATGTCCATGAAGGCGAGACGTTCTTTCAGAGACATCGATTGTGATGCTGTCGTCATTTTCGGCTCCGCCGGATCTGTGCGCGCACGAGGCCATGGCTTCGTCGCAGGCTGTTGCAAGGGAGAACATAGCGACGCATGTCGGCGCTCATCGCCTGCTCGAATATCGCTAATGGAATCGATATGTGATTCGCGGCGATTGGGCACTGGCGCCGGCGGCAAAATCATCGTTGCGGCGGCGCGCGCCGCATCGCTTGGTCAGTTCGAGGCAAGCTTGGCGCTTTACGCGTGTCGACGGTGCGACGATGCGAGATTCGGGCGTGACTCGATGGCGGCGAGAAGACGAGGAAAGGCGCGTTTCGAGCCTCCCGCGACGCTATTCGACGCGCAGGAGTTTCTCGGCCTTGTGATGGCGGATGTGCGTGCGGGCGATCTCGCATGTGCGAGGCTGAAGATCGATGCGCGCAGGGACCTGATCGACCGTTACGAGTTCGCCAGCTATCTCGCCGGCCTCATTCGTGTGGCGAGCGGCGACGAGGAGGGGGCGATCGGCCATTTCGCTCGCGCGATCGCGCTGAACCCTGATCATGCGCCGGCGCTGTACGGCCGCGCCGTGTCGCTGCAGAAATCCGGGCGCGCGGAAGCGGCGATTCCCGACTACGAGAGATCGCTGCGGCTCGATCCCGGAAATCCGGAAGCGTGGTTCAATTTCGGCGCCGCCTGCCAGTCGACGCAACGCTTCGACGCGGCTTTCGCCGCCTATTCCAGGGCTCTGGAGCTATCGCCCGGTCATGCGGAGGCGCTCGCCAATCGCGGCTTGACGCTGCACGCTCTCGGCCGCGATGCGGAGGCGATCGCCGATTATGATCGCGCAATCTCGCTGTCCCCCGTCGACAAGACCGCCTGGCGCAATCGCGCCGTGTCGCAAATGCGCGTCGGCCAAGTCGAGGCGGCGCTAGCCTCTTTCGAGCAAGCCTTTCGACTCGATGCGACATATCTTTCCGCCGCCGACGGCGTCATGTTCGCTTTGTTCGAGTTGAAGCGCTTCGAAGCGGCGATAGCCTTTTGCGACGAAGTTCTGGCGCTCGCGCCGAGACATCCGCAGGCCTTGCTGACGAAGGCCAACTCCCTTCACGAGTCGAAGCGCTTCGCGCAGGCTTTATCGGTCTTCGACGCGGCGCTCGCGTATGCGCCGAGCGATCCGAAGGTGCTGACCAATCGCGGCATGACGCTGTTCGAGCTCGGGCGCCTGGACGAAGCGCACGAAGCGGCGATGGCGGCGATCGCGCTCGCTCCCGACTTCGCGCTCGCATGGCGATGTCGCGGCATGGTCGAGATGCGGCGCGCTTCGCTCGACGACGCGCTCGCTTCATTCGACGCCGCCGCGGCGCTCGCCGGGCCGGAGGCCGACGTGCTGTGCGGCCGGGCGATCGTCCTGAAAGAACTCGGGCGCTTCGCGGAATCGATCGCCGATTTCGATCGCGCTCTCGACATCGATCCGCGACATGCGGAAGCCAAGGCGAACAAGGGCTCTCTGCTGCTTCTGCTCGAGCAATTCGAGGAAGGGTGGGAGCTGTTCGAGCATCGATGGGTGTTGGACGATAAACCCAAATCCGAAGTGACCTATCTTTGGCCGGAGTGGCGCGGCGAACCGCTCGCCGGCAAGACGATCGTCCTGCTCGACGAGGCGGGGCTCGGCGACTCTCTGCAGTTCTGCCGTTACGCGCCGCTTCTCGTCGCGGCCGGCGCGCGAGTGACTTTTCAGTGCCGCCCTTCCTTGCTCGCGATCATGAAGAGCCTCGGGCCCCAAGTGGAGATCGTCGAGACCCCGCCGCCGGGAGCGGCTTTCGACTATTGCGTCGCATTGTGCAGCCTGCCGCGCGCTTTTGCGACGCGGACGACGAATATTCCCGCGCGACCCTATTTGCGGGCCGACGCGCAGCGTGTCGCGATATGGCGCGAGCGTCTGCGCGGCGACGGATTCAAGGTGGGAATCGCCTGGCGCGGCAGTTCGCATTCGCGCTCCGATCATTCGCGCGCCGCGCCGCTTTCCGCCTTCGCCCCGCTCGCGGCGGTGAGCGGCGTGCGGCTCATCAGCCTGCAGAAGAATTTCGGCGCCGAGCAATTGCGGCGCGCGCCGAACGGTCTGCGCGTCGAAACTCTGGGCGATGATTTCGACGCCGGCCCGCACGCCTTCGTCGACACGGCCGCGGTCGTCGAAAATCTCGATCTCGTCGTCACGATCGACACCTCCATCGCGCATCTCGCCGGCGCTCTCGGCAAGCCCGTCTGGATCGCCGTCAAGCATGTTCCGGAATGGCGCTGGCTCCTGGGGCGGGAAGACAGTCCCTGGTATCCGAACGCGCGGCTCTTTCGGCAAGTACGGCGCGGCGATTGGGACGACGTGTTCGCGCGCATGGCGAGCGCGCTCGAGCGCGTTGCGGGCGAGCGGCGGTACGTGGAAGCGCAGCCTGTCCTCATGCCGGGCTCCGTCGGCGATCTGATCGACCGCCTGACGATTCTCGAAATCAAAGCCGAGAAGATTTCGGACGCGGTCAAATCGGCGAATGTGTCGCGCGAACTCGTCCTGCTCGGAAATCTTCGACGAGAGCGTGGATTTTTCGGCGCCGAGCTCGATGCTTTCGCCACTGCTCTGAAAGAGACCAATCTCGCTCTGTGGGACATAGAGGACAAGATTCGCGGATGCGAGAAGCGGCAGGAGTTCGGACCAGAGTTCGTCGCGCTCGCGCGCAGCGTCTATAAGCAAAACGATCATCGCGCGCGCCTGAAGCGCGACATCAATCTGTTGTGCCGCTCGCATATCGTCGAAGAGAAATCTTACGATGAATGACGGCGATGGCTCTGGAATGTGGCCCGCATCGAACAAGCCGCCCGTCATTGCGAGCGCAGCGAAGCAATCCAGGAGTCGTGAGCTTCAGGCTCGCTTCTGCGCGGTCAAATGCCGCTCGACTTCGACGAGAATTCGAACCCTTCGACGAGCAGCGGCGGCGCGCTGATCGCCGCGCCGCGTCCCATGTCGCGCCAGACGCGCGCGCTCGGACCGAGCGCGGCGATGCGTGAGAATATCCCGGCGAGGCTCTCGTTGAAGCGCATATTGCGCGCCGGCGCGACGATCTCGCCATTCTCGACGAGGAAATTGCCGTCGCGGGTCAGTCCGGTGAGCAGCAGGCTGCGCGGGGCGACGAGATTCGTGTACCACAGCCTCGTCACCAGAATTCCACAGCGCGTCTGACGGATCATCTCTTCGAGCGTCGCGTCGCCGCCCTCGACCGTGAAGCTCTTGGCGGCCGGAACGGGCTCCGTTCCGGTCTTCTCCGCCCAATAGCGCGATCGCCACAAGGAGCGCAGCGCGCCTTTGTCGATCCATCGCCGCGCCCGGTGGGGAAGTCCTTCGGCGCCGAAAGCCGCTTCCGGCGCGATCGCGTCGTCCGGGCCCGAACGGATGGTGAGCTTCGGATCGAACAGTCGTTCGCCGAGTCTCGTTCCGCCACCCTTGCCGGAGAAGAAACTGCGGCCTTCGTCCGCCGCTCTGGCGTCCATCAGCCACAAGAGCCAGCGCGCCAGTTCGGCCACGGCGACGGGCTCGAGAATGACCGTATATCGGCCGGGCTCGAGATCGAGCACAGGCGCGTCGCGCGCGGCCTTCTGGGCGGCGCGCCGGCCGATGTCTTCGGCGTCGAGGCGTGTCGCGGCGAATTCGCAGGCGCCGGCCCAACCGGACCAGTCGTCGGTCCGATGGCGCGCGGTCGTCGACAGATCGATTTCGCTCCATCGATCATAGGCGAACAATCCGTTGCTCGTCGCCCACGCCTCGAAGCGGCGCCCGCTCGTCGCGCAGCCGAACATATTCACCGCGCGCTTTTCGCCCTGGGCGATGACGCTCGCGGCCGCATCCGCGAGAGAGCCGAGCCTCAGATCGCCGGTCGCCTCGTCATAACGGTTCGTCTCGGCATAGTTCTGTGGGCCGAGCGGCGCGAGATATTCCGGATCGACGGGCAGAAGACGGGCGATCTCCTCCGATCGCGCCAAGGCGCGGGCGAGGTCGTTCATGTCGAGGCCGGCGGTGGCGACGGCGCCCGTTCGGCCGCCGATGTGCGATTCGACGCGCAGCTCGACATCCGCCGTCGCAATATTGGTCGTCGCGCTATTATTCGCGAAGCGCAGGCTCTGCGTCTCGCCGCCCTCGACATGGATCGTGCAAGAGTCTGCTTTCGAGAGCTCGAGCAGGCGGTCGGCGATGGATTTGACGTCGTTCGAGGAGAGGAACATGCCTCACGCATCCCCTCGTTCGGTGTTCAGCACCGTCACGCCGCGGAACCGCGCGGGGACGGCGCCGTGCGAAACCGGCGCGAGCTGCATCGGCTCGGCCTTGCCGCAGGTGAATGTGCCGCCGAGATAGTAAGTGGACGCGTCGCCGAGGCCGTCGAGCGAATTCCAGAACGCCACGGTTCGCCCCTGATAGGCGGCGTCGCGGACCATGTCGCCGAGCCGCCCGTTCTCGATCTCGAAGAACAATTGCCCGCCGAACTGGAAATTGTCGCGCTGCTGGTCGATGCTCCAACTGCCGGCGCCGACGATGTACAGCCCGTGTTCGACGCCGGCGATCAGCTCTTGCAGTGAGCAGGCGCGCGGGTTCGGCGCAAGCGAGATGTTGGGCATTCGCTGTATGGGAAACGCCGTCGGATCGTCCGCATAGGCGCAGCCGTTGGAGCGTTCCGCGCCGATGAGATGGGCTTGTCCCAGCGCCGTCTGGTAATTGCGGAACACGCCTTTCGAGACGATCTCGAATTCCGCCCGCTCGCGCGGCGCGCCGTCGTCGTCGAACGCTACGCTCGCGAGGCCTCCCTCTTGCGAACGGTCCGCGACGATCGTCATCAATTCGCTGCCCAAGCGCAGATTGCCGAGCATGTTCGGCTTGACGAAGGAGGTTCCGGCGAAATTCGCCTCCCAGCCGAGCGCGCGGTCGAGCTCGGTGGAATGGCCGACCGTCTCGTGGATCGTCAGCCAGAGATTGGTCGGGTCGATGACGACATCCATGACCCCCGGCGTGACGGGTTCGGCGTGGAGCTTTGCGCGCGCTTCCTGCGCGGCGCGCTTCGCCTCGCCGACGAGATCGCAGCGGAGCGCATAGTCCCAGCCGGCGCCGCGCGCGGGCGTCAGGCTCTCGCGCGTCGCGAAACGGCCGGCGTTCTTGTCGACGACCGCGACCTCGAAGCTCGGCTGCGTGCGCGTGCGCGATTGGAAGATGCGGCTGCCGCGGCTGTCGGCGAACAGCCGCTCCTCCATCGCGAAGGAGAAAGACGAGACGCAATAATCCGCGCCCGCGTCGAGCGCGGCGGCGTTGATCGCCAGCAGACGCTCGACTTTCGCCGGCGCGTCGACGGCGAAAGGATCGACGCCCATCGGCATGCGCCATTCGGCCTCATGCGGCGCCGCCTCTTCGATAATGATCGGATTCGTCTGTATCGCTTTGACCGCCCGCGCATTGCCGATCGCGCGATCGACGGCCGCTCGCAGAGCGGCGCGATCGAGCGCCTTCGCTCCGCAAAAGCCCCAGCAGCCGTCGAGCAACAGGCGCAGGCCGAAGCCGAAGGTCGTGTCTTCGGAAAAGCGATCGAGCCGCTCCTCCTTCGCCTGGACGAACTGACGCCGCGTCTCGCCGATCCGGATGTCGGCGTAGGTCGCGCCGGCTCGCCGTGCGGCGAGCAGCGCCGCGTCGGCGAAGTCGAGAAGACGACCGCGGTCGAGCCGGAAATCCGGCGCGATGATCGGGGCGGGGAACGGCGGCTTCTCTCGGCTCGGCGCCATGAAGTGTCTCCGCAGCGGCGCTCGGTCTTCGGCTGGACGGAACGAAACCTCGACACTCGACCGTACCAGTCCTGCGCCGAGCGGACAAGCCGCTGAAACCGGCGCAGCTTTCAGGCGGCGCAGAACGGCTGGAATGCGCATGATCGCGCTCGGTCGGCCGAACTCTCGGGCACGCTCGCGCCGAGCCGAAGCAGAATGATCCAGGACTAGGCAGAAATTCTAATTATCTATAGTCTTACTTCCGAAGCCTGGCCGGAACGAACGGCGCAGCGTTTCGCCAAATGCAGAATAATGCAAGAAATTAGGAGCAAACCATGACGCGCAGATTTTTGATCGCCGCACTGGGCCTGAGCCTCGCTCTGCTTCTCGCCCCCCGCGCTTCCGTCGCCGCCGAAAGCCATGTCGCACAGGCGATCGAGCACACCAAGCAAGCCATCGACGAGGGCAAGAAAGGAAACGCCTCCTCCTTGACCGAGCATGCGACCGTGGCGCTCGAGCATGCGCAGGACGCCCAGAAGGAAAAGCCCAACAAGCACGTCAAAGCGGGCGTCAAGCATCTGAAGGAAGCCATCAAGCACGGCAAGAAGGACCATGCGAAAGTGGCGACGAAACACGCCGAAGAGGCGTTGACGCATCTGGAGCAGGCCGAGTAAGCGGCGTCCGCGTCGGTTTCGAGCGCTCGCGCCGCCCGTGTGCGGGCGCTTTCTTTTTGCCGGCTTTCGACCTCACGCGTTTCCGTGGTAACGGATGGCGCCATGAGGAAATGGGGAACGAGCCTTCATGGCGCAGGCTGAATCTATCGAGACGTCGGACATTGTCGATCTGGCCGCGCTGATGGCCGAGYTCGGCCCCGCCGCCCGCCGCGCGGCGCGCGTCGTCGCGCTCGCTTCCTCCGTGGCGAAGGATCAGGCGYTGCGCGAGGCGGCGGCCGARATSMGGCGTCGCGCGCCGGCCATCCTCGCCGCCAATGCGCTCGACGTCGCCGAGGCGAAGGCGCGCGGGACGGCCGCCGCTTTCCTCGACCGCCTCACGCTCGATCCGCCTCGCGTCGAGGCGATCGCGCGCGGCGTCGAGGAAATCGCTGCGCTCGCCGATCCGGTCGGCCGCGTGCTCGCGACCTATGAGCGTCCCAACGGCTTGCGCATCGAGCGCGTGTCGACGCCGCTCGGCGTCGTCGGCGTCATTTACGAGAGCCGGCCCAATGTCACGGCCGACGCCGGCGCTCTCTGCCTGAAGGCCGGCAATGCGGCGATTCTGCGCGGCGGCTCGGAGAGCCTGCGCTCGTCTATCGCCATTCACCAATGTCTCGTCGCCGGACTGCGTGCGGCGAAATTGCCGGAGGCGGCGATCTCGCTCGTGCCGGTCGGCGATCGCGCGGCCGTCGGCGCGATGCTCTCGGGGCTAGACGGCAATATCGACGTCATCGTCCCGCGCGGCGGCAAGGGTCTCGTCGCGCGCGTGCAGCATGAGGCGCGCGTGCCCGTGTTCGCGCATCTCGAAGGAATCGTGCATGTCTTCATCCATGCCGACGCCGATCTCGACATGGCGAAGACAATATTGCTCAATGCCAAGTTGCGGCGCACCGGCATTTGCGGCGCGGCCGAGACCCTGCTCGTCGATCGCGCCTGCGCGACGACCCATCTCGCGCCTTTGGTGAAAGCGCTGCTCGATGCCGGTTGCGAAGTGCGCGGCGACGCGGCGACGCGAGCGGCCGACGCGCGCGTCGCCGCGGCGAGCGAGGACGACTGGCGCGCCGAATATCTCGACGCCATCATCGCGGCGCGCGTCGTCGACGGGCTGGACGCCGCGATCGAGCATATCGAGACCTATGGTTCGCATCACACCGACTGCATCGTCACGCAGAACGAAGCCGCCGCGCGGCGTTTCCTGACGGAGGTCGATTCGGCGATCGTGCTGCACAACGCCTCGACGCAATTCGCCGACGGCGGCGAATTCGGCTTCGGCGCCGAGATCGGCATAGCGACGGGACGCATGCATGCGCGCGGGCCGGTGGGCGTGGAGCAGCTCACCTCGTTCAATTATCGCGTGCATGGCGCGGGGCAGGTGCGGGCGTGATGATGTGTCACGCGCAATCTTCATGCGCGACTCCTTCTCCCGCTTGCGGGAGAAGGCGGCCCGACGAAGCCGGGTCGGATGAGGGCGGCGCCGCGCCGGAGCGATCGGAGAGTTTTTCCGTCTTCTCCCGCAAACGGGAGAAGGGACGCGAGCCTTTCGAGATTTCGGAGAAGGCGGCGTGATCCGTCTGCCGCCGCATGCGCCCGGAATGCGCATCGGCCTGTTCGGCGGCTCGTTCGATCCGCCTCACGAGGGCCATCTCCACGTTTCGCGCGTCGCGCTGCGACGCTTGCGGCTCGATCGTCTCTGGTGGCTGGCGACGCCCGGCAATCCGCTGAAGGAAACGAAAGGCCTGCGCCCGCTCGCCGAACGCATCGCTGCGGCGAAGAGGCTCGCGCGTGATCCGCGCATCGTCGTGACTGGCCTCGAGGCGCGGATCGGCGCGAGATATACGGCCGACACCTTGCGCTATCTGCATCGGCATTGTCCCGGCGTGCGCTTCGTATGGATCATGGGCGCCGACAATCTCCTGCAATTCGATCGCTGGCGCCACTGGGACGAGATCGTGCGGACGACGCCGATCGCCGTCTTCGATCGTCCCGGCGCGACATTCAAAGCCATGGCCGCCAAAGCGGCGCAGCGTTTCGCCTTCGCCCGCGTCGGGGAGAGCGACGCGCCGCTGCTCGCGAACAGGCGTCCGCCGGCTTTCGTCTATCTGCACGGACCGCGTATCGCGCAATCCTCCACGGCGCTGCGCCGCTCGCGGTCCAGACGCGCGGATCGGACCGCGGGCCTTCAGGCCCGCATCCAGCCTATCGCCCGGCCTTGCGCCGATTGACCCATACCAACAGCGCGCCCAATCCGATGAGCGGCACGACGATCAGCACATAGGCCCAGATCGTCGCCTCGTCGTAGGGGTGCTTGTCGTAATAGTCGAACGACACCGCCTGCTGGTAGGGATTGCGGTAGAAGAAGGTGACGAAGATCCACACCGCGACGACGATCGCCGCAAAAATATAGAGCTGCGGGCTGACGAAGGACGAAGGGCGGGGTTTCTCGGGTTGCTCGTCGCTCATGACGGCGGCTCCTCTGCTGTTGTCTTTCCCCCTCCCTGTCCCTTCCTCGCTATCGCGGGAGAGGGTTGGGGAGGGGCAATTTTTTCGATCATAGCACAATCGCGCCGCCTCACACCGCCGCGCCATGGAGGTCATAGGCGTCGGCGCGGTCGATCTTCACCGTCACGATGTCGCCGGCGCGCAAGGGGCGGCGGGAGGACACATAGACGGCGCCGTCGATCCCCGGCGCGTCCGCCTTGCTGCGTCCCTTGGCGGGCGCAGTATTCGCGCCGCCGCCCGGTTCGTCGATGATGACTTGCAGCCGCCGGCCGATCTTCTTGCGCGCGAGGCGCGCGCTCACCTTCTGCTGGCGCTCCATGAAGCGTTTCCAGCGGGCGGCCTTCACCTCCGGCGGGACGACGGCGAGCGGCAGATCATTGGCTCTCGCGCCGTTCACCGCCTCATATTGGAAGGCGCCGGCGCGGTCGATCTCCGCTTCCTCCAGCCAATCGAGCAGATAGGCGAAGTCTTCTTCCGTTTCGCCCGGGAAGCCGACGATGAAGGTCGAGCGCAGCGTCAGATCGGGGCAGGCCCGCCGCCACGCTCGGATGCGGTCCAGCGTTTTTTCGTCGTTGGCCGGGCGCTTCATCGCCTTTAGCACCGAGGGCGCCGCATGCTGGAAGGGGATGTCGAGATAGGGCAGGACGTTGCCCTCCGCCATCAGCTCGATGACCTCGTCGACATGCGGATAGGGATAGACATAGTGCAGCCGCACCCAGACGCCGAGCGAGCCGAGTTCGCGCGCGAGGTCGAGAAAGCGCGCGCGCACGCTGCGGTCCTGATAGGCGCTCTCGGCATAGCGCAGGTCGCGCCCGTAGGCGCTCGTATCCTGCGAGATGACCAGCAGTTCCTCGACGCCGGCGGAAACGAGCTTTTCCGCCTCGCGCAGCACGTCGCCGGCCGGACGCGAGACGAGCGGCCCGCGCAATTGCGGGATGATGCAGAAGGAGCAGGAATTGTCGCAGCCTTCCGAAATCTTCAGATAGGCGTAGTGGCGCGGCGTCAGCTTCACGCCCTGCTCGGGGACGAGGTCGAGAAACGGGTCGTGGCCGGGCGCTGCGGCGGCGTGCACGGCCTCGAGGACGCTCTCGTAATCTTGCGGCTTGGTGATCGCCAGCACATTGGGGAAGCGTTCCGTGATCGCCTCGGGCTCGGCGCCCATGCAGCCAGTCACGACGACCTTCCCATTCTCCTTCAGCGCCGCGCCGATGGCCTCGAGCGATTCCGCCTTGGCGCTGTCGAGAAAGCCGCATGTGTTGACGACGACGACATCGGCTCCGGCGTGCGTGCGCGAGAGCTCGTAGCCTTCGGCGCGCAGTCTCGTGAGAATGCGCTCGCTGTCGACCAGCGCCTTCGGGCAGCCGAGCGAAACGAAGGAGATGCGCGGCGCGTCGTTTTGCGCGGGCGCGGCGGAGGAGGCGGTCGCCTTGGCGTCTTGCATGGCGAGACGCTTGCCACGTCGAGAAAGCCATGGCAACCGCCGCGCTAGCGTGAGCTCGGCCTGGGGATTACCAACTTTTAAGGTTCACCGCCGGCCAAACTCTGTATAGGCAAGAGTCTCGAACTGCCGAGCTCATAGGCTCGACGAGCCGCGTTTCTCCCCGCCTGCTCGGCCGGCTGCTTTCATGGAAAGGGCGATCGCCTTTGCTCAGAACCGTCATCCTGGGAACTGGATCCTATGCGCCTGCGCGAGTGCTGACCAATTCCGATCTCGAAAAAATGGTCGCGACCAACGGGCCTTGGATCGTCAGCCGAACCGGGATCGAGGAGCGTCGCATCGCCGAGCCGGGCGAGGCCACGTCCGACATGGCGGCGGCGGCGGCGCGCAACGCCTTGGAGTTGGCGGGCGTCGAAGCGGCCGAGCTCGACCTCGTCATCGTCGGCACCGTCACGGGCGATACGCCGACCCCCTCCTGCGCCGCTTTCGTGCAGGCCAAGATCGGCGCCGCCAATGCTTTCGCCTTCGATGTTTCGGCCGCCTGCGCCGGTTCGCTCTATGGACTGTCGATCGCCGACCAGTTCATCAAGACCGGCAAGGTTCGCCGCGCCCTCGTCATCGGCGCCGAGACCTTGAGCCGCGTCGTCGACTGGACCAATCGCGAGACCTGCGTGCTGTTCGGCGACGGGGCCGGCGCGATGGTGCTCGGTCCCGGAGAGGATGAAGGGCGCGGCGTGCTGGCGACGAAATTGCGCACCGACGGCGCCATGACCGGCATTTTGGGCATTTACGGCGGCGGCAGCCTGCAGCCTTTTTCCGAGGAGGTGCTGCAAAGCAACCGCCACAAGATCAAAATGCGCGGCCGCGAGGTCTATAAGGTGGCGACGCGCCTCCTGCCCGAGATCGTCGCCGAGACGCTCGGTCTCGCCGGACTGACGGCGAGGGACGTCGACCATGTCATCGCTCATCAAGCGAATGCGCGCATCATCGAGTCCGTGTTGAAGGGACTGGATATCCCGTTCGAGAAATGCTGGATGAACATCGCCCGCTTTGGCAATACGTCGAGCGCCTCGCTGCCGATCACGCTGGACGAGGCGAACCGGGCCGGTCGCCTGAAGCGCGGCGACGTGATTTCCATGATGGCGATCGGCGCCGGCATGACCTGGGGCGGCGCCGTCGTCAGATGGTGATAAGGCGAGCCTTCAGGCTCGCATCACCACAATCCGCGAATTTCGAAGGACCGCGCGATCGAGACGCCGGCGGTGAATTGGTTGCGCGATCCCACGATCTCGGGGATGGGGCTCGAGCCGACGCTGCCGGTCAAACGCTGCAGCCCGCCATAGAAAGTGGCGTTCGTGTCCTTGGTGAATTCATAGCGGAAGGTGGCGAGAGCGCCCGCCGAGGTGAAGCCGCCTGTCGCCTCATAGGGCGTGAGCTGCCCGTTCAACGCCGCCTCGAACGGCGTCACCGAAAAATAGGCGTTGGCGTAGCGATTGTCGCCGATGCTGATGCGGGGCCCGATCGACAGCGTCGCCCGTCCGTCGCCGCCGTAGAGATCCGCTCCGAGCGCCGCGACAAATCCCTTGTGGCCGTCGATTCCCTGGCGCAATTCGGCGCGCGAGCGGAAATGCCCCCCCGCCGAGAATTCCGCGAAGCCGCCGACCTCATGCGCGAGTTCGACCGTGTGAACGCCGAAAAGCCCGTCGCGCTGCCCGCGCTTGAACACGAAATTGGCGACCGGACCGGCGCGAAAGCCGCCGACGTCGATCAGCGCGAAGCCGAATCCATCATCGGGCGTCGAGAATATTTCCGGCTCGCCGATGCGGCGAAAGCTGATCGACGGAAAAGGATAGGGACGCAGGCG
This sequence comes from Methylocystaceae bacterium, assembly GCA_003105285.1. Taxonomy (GTDB): domain Bacteria; phylum Pseudomonadota; class Alphaproteobacteria; order Rhizobiales; family Beijerinckiaceae; genus Methylosinus. Next base: position 8,301 of record PQAN01000405.1, on the reverse strand, counting down.
TCCCGAACCGGGGAAGCTCGGCGACACGGCGGCGATGCCGCGCAGCGTCACGATCCATCCGTCTTCGGCGCTCGCCTGCGGGGCCGGCGCGGGCTCGGGGTCGGCCGCCCGCGCGCCGGGGGCGCCGACGGCGACAGCCAAGCAGGCCGCGAGGCGGAAAAGCTTGTGGCGCGGGACCGGCGGCAAGGTTAATCCTTCATTACCGAGAAAAAGATTCGTTATCCATAGCAGTCCACGGACGAATCTGCCAAGACCCGGGCGCCGGCGCCGCTTTTTCGGCGCCATTCGTCCACATCCGCCGGAGAAGGAGGCGCAACTTTGGAAAAAGACCGTCTCGGGGCGTTCAGCGACGGCGTCGTCGCGATCATCATCACGATCATGGTTCTGGAGCTGAAGGCGCCGCACAGCGCCGAATGGGCCGCTCTCGTCGCGCTCGTTCCGACCTTCGCGAGCTATGTGCTGAGTTTCCTCTATATCGCGATCTATTGGAACAATCACCATCACCTGCTCTATACGGTCGCGCGGGTGAACGGGCTCGTCCTGTGGGCGAATACGCATCTTCTGTTCTGGCTGTCGCTCATTCCCTTCGCCACGGCCTGGATGGCGGACAATCATTTCGCCCTCGCGCCCACTATTTTGTACGGCGTGGCGCTGCTCATGCCGGCGATCGCCTATTATCTGCTGACGCTGGCGATCATTCGCGCCGAAGGCGGGGCCTCCGTTCTCGCCGGCGCGCTCGGGCGCGACGTCAAGGGCAAAATGTCCATCGCGCTCTACGCCCTCGCCCTCGCCGCAGCCTTCGCGTCGCCCTGGTTCGCCATCGCCATCTATGTGCTTGTCGCCTTGATGTGGCTCGCGCCCGATCCGCGCATCGAACGGCTGGTAGGGGAGGGGGGCGACGCCTCTTAGTTGCTCCTTCCGCTAGAGCGTTTCCAGCCGAAGTGGAAGCCGCTTCGGCGTCGGAGACGCGTCAAAACAAGAAGCTGGAGTCTTTCCGTGTTTCAATGAAATACCGAAAGACTCTAACGATAGAGCCAGGCGTTGCGCGCCAGCATTCCAGCGCCGCCGAGCGCGCGAATCGCGAGGTCGCGCGCGACGGCCGCAGGGCCGCTCATATGAAAATAGAAGCCTTGCCGCCGCGAGCCGCGCTGGATTTTTATGGCGCGTTGCGTGCGAGCGGCTTGATAGGCGTCGAGAGCCGCCTCGACCGACTGTCCGCCGGGTTCGAACGCGCGGCCGAGCGCCGCCGCATCCTCGATCGCTTGCGCCGCGCCTTGCGCGAGGAAGGGCGTCATCGGATGCGCCGCGTCGCCGAGCAGAGTCACGCGGCCGCGGCTCCAGCGGACGAGTTCCGGCCTGCCGAACAGCGGCCAGCGGCGCCAAGCCGGCGCGGCCTCGATCAGCGCGCGCAAATCCGCGTTCCAACGCTCAAAGCCGATGGCGCGGGCGAGTTCCTCGCCGTTCAAAGACTCGGCCGGCGCCGTCGCGCCCTCGATGATCGCCACCGCGCTGACGATCGAGGCGTCGCGCAAAGGATAATGGACGATATGCGCGCCGGGCCCGAGCCACAAATGCGTGGCGCGCTCGCGCAGCGAGGCGGGCGCGGTCTCGATGGGAAACAGCGCGCGCCAGGCGGTCAGGCCCAGATCGATCGGCTCGTCGTTTTCGCAAAGCCGCAGGCCGGAGCGGATCGACGAGCGCAATCCGTCCGCGCCGATGACCGCTTCTGCGTCGAGCGTCTCCTCGCCGCTCTCGGAATGAACAATCAGCCGCACGCCGTCTTCGTCCTGGGAGAAACCGGAGCAGCGAACGCCGGTGCGGACGGTCGCGCCGAGGCTCAGAGCCTTTTCGAGCAGCGCATTTTGCAGATCGGCGCGGTGGAAGACCCTGAAGGGAGCGCCCCAGCGGCTTCGCGCCGCGGCGAGCGGCAACCGGGCGAGCGTCGCGCCATCGGCGGCGCGCCGAATATCGAGGGCGTGCGGCTCCAGGGCGATCTTCTCCAAAGCCGGGGAGAGTCCGAACTCCTGCAGCACGCGCCCGGCGTTGGGGGAAATCTGCAGCCCGGCTCCGACCTCTTCGATTTTTTCGGCGCGTTCGAGCGTCAGCACGCGCCGGCCGGCTCGCGTCAGCGCGATTGCGGCGGCGAGCCCGCCGATTCCGGCGCCGACGACGATGACGGGAGCGGCGGCCATGGCGAGCGCGTCAGGGCGCGGGTTCGAGGATGCTCTCCGACTGATAGACGCATTCGGCCGGATCGGCCCCGCCGTGCAGCGTCTCGTCGTAGACGTAGAGCGTCGAGCAATAGGGGCAGATCGCTTCTGCGCCCGCCCCCATGTCGATGAACACATGCGGATGGTCGAACGGCGGCAGGGCTCCGATGCACATGAATTCCTTGGCGCCGACGCGAATTTTGGCGAGGCCGGGCTGGTTGTGGAAATGCGGGGTGGAATCATGCGCCATGGCGAGAGATCCTGCGATGCGTGGTCTCGGGATTTTCCTGGAGCCCCGTATATTTGAGCGGACGGCGCTTGGATAGGGGGAAGAAGGTCGCGGCTTGGCCGCTGCTCAGGCGCCCGTGGCCGCGCCGTTCGTCGCCTCGTCCCGATATTGTCGCGCATAGGCTTCGACGATCGACTGCAGCATGGGGCCGAAGCGCTCTTTCAGCTCCTGGCAGCGCGTCGAATTGATGAGTTCGACGCCTCGCCTTTCGCTCCGGATCAGGCCGGCTTCGCGCAATATGCGAAAATGCTGGGACAGCGTCGATTTGGCGAGCGGACTGTCCTGGATGTTCAGAAAGGTGGAGCAGTTCTTCGCGCATTCGGAGGTCGCGAGCCGCGCGAATATCCGCCCGCGCACAGGATCGGACAGCGCGTAGAGAATCCCCTCGACGGTGATCTCGTCGAGGCGGGGGTGGTGGAGCGTTCTCATGCTGGTCCTCTTAGCGCGGTTTGACATATTGTGCATTGGTTCTATAGTTCTGAACTATTGGATATTGATGCAATTTCGCATCTCCGGCTTTCGAGGAACTTCCCCTATGAGCAAGCTCTCCGGAAAAATCGCCGTCATCACGGGCGGCAACAGCGGCATCGGCCTCGCGACCGCCGAACTCTTCGCGCAGGAAGGCGCGCAAGTCGTCGTCACCGGCCGGCGCAAGTCGGAGCTCGATGCGGCGGTCGAAAAGATCGGCGCGAACGCCGTCGGCGTGCAGGGCGATGTCGCCGATCTCGCCGATCTCGATCGGCTCTATGCCGAGGTCGGGGAGAGGTTCGGCCGAATCGATATTCTGTTCGCCAACGCCGGCGTCGCCGAATTCTCGCCTCTCCAGGCCGTCACCGAGGAGCATTTCGACAAGCTGTTCGACACCAATGTCAAAGGTCTGCTGTTCTCGGTCCAGAAGGCGTTGCCGCTGTTTGCCGACGGCGGGACGATCATCCTCAATTCGTCGATCGCCAATGCGACGGGCGCGGCGGCCTTCGGCGTCTATTCCGCCACCAAGGCCGCGGTCCGATCCTTCGCCCGCACCTGGACGTCCGATTTGAAGGACCGGAAGATTCGCGTGAATTCCGTCAGCCCCGGTCCGATCGAGACGCCGATTTTCGGCAAGCTGGGCCTGTCCGAGCAGCAGACGCAGGAGTTCGGCGCGCAGATATCCGCGACAATTCCGCTCGGCCGTTTCGGCCAGCCGGAGGAGATCGCCAAGGCGGTTCTCTTCCTCGCCTCGAGCGACAGCAGCTATATCGCAGGCGCCGATCTCTACGTCGACGGCGGCAGGGTCGCCGTCTAGCGAGCGTCGCGCGCCTGTCATGTGTCGCCCACGGAGTTTCACTTTCGGGTTGACAGGCGGGGACCGAATTCTCCATATGGCGCGCTACGTCTGCGGCCCCGTTTCGACGGGGCCCTTTGCTCGCGGGCCGCATTTTGCGGATTCGCGACAGGACGCTGGGGGAATGTCCCGAGCGGCAAAGGGGGGGGACTGTAAATCCCCTGGCTATGCCTTCGTAGGTTCGAGTCCTACTTCCCCCACCACTTAATAACTTCTTCATGCGCCACAGAGTCGGCGTCGGAAGACGCGAGCCATCAGCCTCCGCTCTACTCACTGGCTCTGGAACTGGCTCTGCGTTCGCGCGACGCGCACGGTCACTTCCATCGTCTCGCCGCCGCCGCCGGTGCGCGCGCCGCGGATCGGCGCGGCGCCGAGATAGTCGAGCGCGACGGCGACGCGCACATAATTTTCGTCCGGAGAGGCGCCATGCGCCGGATCGAAGCCGACCCAGCCGAGGCCGTCGACAAAGGCCTCCGCCCAGGCGTGACCGGCCGCCTGTTCGCGTGCGCCGTCGGAGCGCAGGAAATAGCCGCTGGCGTAGCGCGCCGGTATCTCCAACGTCCGCGCGCCGGCGATGAACGCATGCGCGAAGTCCTGGCAGACGCCCCTGCGATGGGCGAAAGCCTCGGCCGCCGTCGTCCGCGAATGTGTGGCGTCCTCGTCGAAGATCATCGCCTCGTGCAGCGCGCCGAGCAGCGCATGCAGCTTGGCGAGCGCGCTCTGCTCCCGGTCCGTCGCCTTCCGCGCGAAGGCGACGAGCGCCTCGTCCGTCATCGTCAGAGGCGTTTCGCGCAGATAGAGCGCGGGCGGGAAACGCTCGATCGCGCCGCGCACGACGCCGGCCGTATCGAAAGTCTCGACCTCGCCCTCGACGATCGTCGTGAGCGCGTCCAGCGGGCCATCGACGCTGAAGCCGTGCACGATGTTGCCGAAAGCGTCTTCGCTGACGCGCAGCCGGCAATCGCGATCGACGTCGATGCGCCAGTCCAGCACATGCTGCCCGTCATGGTTGCGCGGCGTCAGGGCGAGCCTCTGTATGGCCGCCTTGGCCGGCTCGTCATAGCGGTAGACCGTCTCGTGCTTCACGCGAATGTGCATGGCGAACCGCGCCTGGTGGCTTCGTTGCGAGCCGAAACGCCGCCGTCATGGCGAGGAGGCGAAACCGACAAAGCAATCCGGGGGGCGTGGCGCGAGCGCTGGATTGCTTCGCTTCGCTCGCAATGACGCGCCCGATCTCGATGGCTCGCTGGGATCATGACGTTGCTCACTAGAAAAGATATTGCTCGGACACGAGCGCCCCCAGCCGATGGTTGTCGGCGATGAATCCTTGGATGAACTCGTGCAGGCCGTTCTGGAAGACGCTTTCGATCGTGGCGTTCTCGAGCTTTCCGAAGATCGCCCGCGCATGGCGCTGCGCCTGCCCGTGCCGCCCATGCGACTTGCCGAGCCGATCGAGATTTTGCACGACGCTCTCATAGCAGGAGATCAGCGAGCGCGGCATCTCCGGGCGCAGGATCAGAAGATCGGCGACGAGCCAGGGCTTCAGGCTGTCGCGATAGACCCAGTGATAGGCCGTGTGGGCCGAGACGGCGCGCAGAATGGCGCTCCACTGAAAATAGTCGAGCGAGCCGCCGACCGCTTCCGACTCGGGGAGCAGCACGTGATATTTCACGTCGAGCAGGCGGGCGGTATTGTCGGCGCGCTCGATATAGAGCCCGACGCGCGAGAACCAGTAGGCGTCGTTGCGCAGCATGGTGCGATGCGCGCCGCCGTCATAGGCCGCCGACACCTGCTTCACGAATTCGAGAAAGCGCGTCAGGTCCTCGCTGCTGCGGCCTCCGCGGGATCGCTCGAACGCCTTGAGCTCGAGAAAGGCGCCGTTGATCGCCTCCCACATTTCGATGGTCAAAGCGGTGCGCACGGCGCGGGCGTTGGCGCGCGCTCGCTCGATGCAATTGCGGATCGAACTCGGATTGTCCGACGAAAAGGCCAGAAAGTCGGTGACATTGGCCTCGTCGGTCGGCAGGCCCGCGCCATGAAAGGCCGGGGCCGCGCCGGAGGAGAGAAGAGCGCTCTCCCATTCGGTTTCGACGCCGCCATAGGCCTTGGGCAAGGTCGCGAGACGCCTCGACGCCTGCAGAATGCGCGCGAGAAAATCGGCGCGCTCCATGTAACGAGCCAGCCAGTAGAGATTATCCGCGGTCCGTGAAAGCATGATGCGGTTTTCCGATCGATCGGTTCGGCTGGATGTCCCCGCTCGCCGCGAGCGAGAAGAGGCGTTCGGGCGAGCCTCCCGCCTCGCCGGCGCGGCTGCGCCTGTCACGCCCTCGGGAGCGGCGCATCGTCGACGACCCAGGTGTCCTTCGTTCCTCCGCCCTGGCTCGAATTCACGACGAGCGAGTTTTCGGTCATCGCCACGCGCGTCAATCCGCCGGGGACGACGCTCGCGCCATTCGGGCCGTAGAGGACGAAAGGCCGCAGATCGACATGGCGGGGCGCGATCCCTCGTTCGACCGAGATGGGACAGGTCGACAGCGCCAGCGTCGGCTGGGCGATGAAATTGGCGGGACTGGCGGCGAGCTTTTTGGCGAAATCGGCGATCTGCGCGCGCGTCGCATGGGGTCCGACGAGCATTCCGTAGCCGCCCGAGCCGTTCACTTCCTTCACCACCAGCTCGTCCAGATGCTCCAGCACATAGGCGAGCGCCTCCTTCTCGCGGCAGCGCCAGGTCGGCACATTCTTCAACAGCGGTTCTTCGCCGAGATAGAATCGAATGACTTCCGGCATATAGGTGTAGATCGCCTTGTCGTCGGCGACGCCGGTTCCGACTGCATTGGCGAGCGTCACATTGCCTGCGTGATAGGCGCCCATCAGTCCCGCGACGCCCAAGGCCGAGTCGGGCCGGAAAACGAGAGGATCGAGAAATTCATCGTCGATGCGCCGGTAGATGACGTCGACGCGGCGCGGCCCCTCCGTCGTGCGCATGTAGACGATGTCGTCCTTGACGAACAGGTCGCGGCCCTCGACCAGCTCGACGCCGAGCTTGTCGGCCAGGAACGAATGCTCGTAGAAGGCGCTGTTGTATTGGCCGGGCGTCAACAGCACGCTGACCGGATCGGCGCCGGCGCCGCGCGGCGCCGCCGAGCGCAGCGTGGCGAGCAATTGGTCCGGATAGTCCTCGATCGGCGCGACGCGGTGAAGCGCGAAGAGATCGGGCAGGAGCCGCATCATCACTTCGCGGTTCTCGAGCATATAGGAGACGCCCGACGGCGTGCGCGCATTGTCCTCGAGAACATAGAAGCCGTCATCGTCGGTGCGGATGATGTCGATGCCGGAGATATGGACGAAAATGTCGTGCGGAACGCGCCGGCCGGCCATCTCCGGCCGGAATGCGGGATTGCGATAGACGAGTTCGGCCGGAACGACGCCCGCCTTCAATATCTCTCCCGGCCCATAGAGGTCGGCGAGAAACAGATTGAGCGCCTTCACGCGCTGGACGAGGCCCTTCTCGAGCTGCGCCCATTCGGCGCGAGCGATGATGCGCGGCAGAATGTCGAAGGGAATGAGCCGCTCGGTCGCTTCCTGCGAGCCATAGACGGCGAAGGTGATGCCGATGCGGCGGAACAGAAACTCGGCCTGCGCGCGGCGCGAGACGAGAAACTCCGGCTCCACCGCGGACAGCCATTTGGCGAGCGTCTCATAAGGCGGCCGCGTCATGCCGTTCAGCCCGCCCATTTCGTCGAATTGCCCCACCTTCGAAAGCACGCTGCGCTCTCCTTGGTTTTTTGCGCGGGTGAACGACCTTCGCGCTCTGTGGCCGCGCCCATAATAAACGAAGGCAAGAAGCGAGCCAGATAAAGAAACCGTCATAATCGAAGCGGTGCGCGACGCTCCGTAAAGAGCGCGACAGCGGTCGATCCGCAATTGACAAGCTGCTCGTTACGGACCAGATACGGCTTTGCCGATGCGGTTTTTCACCGCTTCAGGCGTCAACCAGACTGTGAAGGACAGATGGGCAGTAGCAGCTTTGGCGTTGCGACCGCAGCTTTGCCTGCGCGAACGGCGCCGCTCGACATCGAATCCAGCCGCGGCCGCGAGGACCGCGTGAGAGGCGCCGCGAGAGTCTAAGCGCTCCTGCCTGCCGCTCATACCTCGGGCCGTGGATCGACGGCTCGAAGGAGATGAGCGATGAACACATTCGCCAAAATCGATGCGCCGCGCCGAGATCTCGGCCGCGTCATTCCGGTCCTCGCCCCCGCGGACGTGGCCGTTCCTCGTATTTGTCACCGGCGCGCACTCATCGGCGCCTGGAGCGTCGATCCGGTCTCCAATCGACCGATCTGCTCCTGGTCGGAGCAGTGGAGCGGCGGTCGTCACAAAAACTTCACGCCACTTTCTGTATAGCTCTCGCTCTCATGTAGACCGCTTCGTGAGAGCGGCGGAGAGCTTCGATAAAATGCGAATCGGCAAGGGCGCAA
>PQAN01000404.1 GCA_003105285.1 Methylocystaceae bacterium | reverse complement strand
TCGACGAAGTGCCAATAGAGGCCCATGATCTCGATGATCTCGTACCGGCCCTTCCTGCCCGTGAAGAAGCCAGGCCTCCGCCGGTCGAAATCTCCGCGCCAGGTCTTGCGCGCCAGAAGGAGAAGAAAGATCACGCCGATCGTCACATGCGTTCCGTGAAATCCCGTGATCATGAAGAAGGACGAGCCGAATTGCGCGGCGCCCCAGGGGTTTCCCCAGGGCCGCACGCCCTCGGCGATGAGCTTGCTCCATTCGAAGGCCTGCATGCCGACGAAGGTCGCGCCCAAGGCCGCGGTCGCGAGCATCAGCGCCGCCGCTCTGACGCGATCGCGGCCGTAGCCGAAGTTGACGGCGATCGCCATGGTTCCGCTGCTGGTGATCAGCACGAAGGTCATGATGGCGATCAAAATGAGCGGAACCGAGGCGCCGCCGATCGTCAAGGCGAAGACCTCGCTCGGATTCGGCCAAGGCGCCGTCGTCGACATGCGCACCGTCATGTAGGAGAGGAGAAAGCAGGTGAAGATGAAGGTGTCGCTGACGAGGAAGATCCACATCATGGCCTTCCCCCAGGAGACTTTCTTGAAGGCGCGCTGATCCGAGGACCAGTCGGCATAGGCGCGCCGCCAGCTCGCGATGGCGTCGGCTGTCGAGAGTTCGCGGTCCTCGGCTGCAGGCTCGGCCGTCATGGATGTCCCCCCGGAATTGCCGCAGCGCCGAAGAGCAGCGCGAATATGCCGAGCCAGACGAACAGCATGAAATGCCAATAGACGGCGCAAAGCTCGACGTTATGGCGCGCCGCTCTCGCATCGCCGCCGCGCCAGACCGCGCTCGCGGCGCGCGCGAGCGCCGCCAGTCCGCCGATCAGATGCAGCCCGTGCAGGCCGGTCAGCAGATAGAAGAAGGCATTGGCCGGATTGGTCGACGCCGGATAGCCGGCCTCGTTCAATTGTCTCCAGGCCGATAATTGTCCGACCAGAAACAGAACGGCGAGAACGGCCGCCGCCGCGAGCGCCGTCTCCAGCCTCGCGCGCTCGGCGGCGTTGCGCGCGATCTGCATCGCGCCGCTGCTCGCGGCGAGARCCGCCGTGTTGAACCAGAGGATGGCCGGCGCGGGCGCGGGCTTCCAATCCGCTCCCGCCATGCGCATGAGATAGGCGGCKGCGAGCAGGRCGAACAATGCGCCGACGACCGCGAGAAAGACGMGCAGGCCCATCGTCGCGACGGGCGCCGGCGGCGAGCGGCGCGAGACCGTTTCGCCCTCCTCCGCCCAAGGCCGCGCCGCGAGGCCTTCGCGCCAGAGCCACCATAAGGCCACGGCCGCGACGACGGCGAGAAAGACCGCGACGACGCTCATTGTGTCTTTTCCCTTGTCCCTCCCGCCGGAGGCTGATTCTGCGGCAGGAAATCCTGCGCCGCGCCGGGGATGCTGTAGGCGTAGGCCCAGCGATAGACGACCGGCGGCTCCTCGCCCCAATTGCCGTGGCCCGGCGGCGTTTGCGGCGTCTGCCATTCGAGCGTCGTCGCCCTCCACGGATTGCCGCCGGCTGGCGCGCCCTTGGACAGGCTGCGGATCAGATTGAAGAAGAACAGCGCCTGCGCGGCGCCGACGATCAGCGCGACGATGGTGATGTAGACATTCAGCCGGTCGGCCGAGGGCGGCACGAAGGCCGTCGGCCCCATCTCGTAATAGCGGCGCGGCATTCCGAGCAGGCCGAGATAGTGCATCGTGAAGAAGATCACATAGGCGCCGAGAAAGGTGATCCAGAAATGAATTCTCCCCAACGTCTCGTCGGTCATCCGGCCGGTGATCTTGGGGTACCAATGATAGACGCCGCCGAAGATCGCCATCAGCGGCGCGACGCCCATCACCATGTGGAAATGCGCGACGACGAACAATGTGCCGGACAAGGGCACGTCGACGCTGACATTGCCGAGGAACAATCCGCTGCTGCCGCCGACGACGAAGGTGACGACGAAGCCGAGCGCGAACAGCATCGGCACGCTGAGATGGATGTCGCCGCGCCACAGCGTCAACACCCAATTATAGACCTTGATGGCGGTCGGAAGGGCGATGGCGAGCGTCGTGATCGCGAACCAATAGCCGAAGTTCGGATTCATGCCGCTCACATACATGTGGTGGCCCCAGACCACCATGCTCAAGACGGCGATGGCGACGATCGCCCAGACCATCATCCTGTATCCGAAGATGTTCTTGCGCGCGTGGACGCTGATGAGATCGGACACGACGCCGAACGCCGGAAGAGCGACGATATAGACTTCCGGATGTCCGAAATACCAGAACAGGTGCTGGAACAGGATCGGGCTGCCGCCTGCGTAGGTCTGGCGCTCGCCGCCTTCGATGAGCGAGGGCATGAAGAAGCTCGTGCCGAGAAGCCTGTCGAACAGCATCATGACGCAGGCGACGAACAGTCCGGGAAAGGCCAGCAGCGCCATGACGGCGGCCGTGAAGATGCCCCACACGGTCAGCGGCATGCGCATCAACGTCATGCCGCGCGTGCGCGCCTGCAGCACGGTCACGACATAATTCAGGCCGCCCATGGTGAAGCCGATGATGAAGAGAATGAGCGAGACGAGCATCATGACGATGCCCCATTCCTTGCCGGGAGTGCCGGAGAGAATGGCTTGCGGGGGATAGAGCGTCCAGCCGGCGCCGGTCGGCCCGCCGGGGGCGAAGAAGCTCGCGAGCAGCACCGTCACCGCGAGCAGATAGACCCAATAGCTCAGCATGTTGACGTAGGGAAACACCATGTCCCGCGCGCCGATCATCAGCGGGATGAGATAATTTCCGAAGCCGCCGAGAAGCAGAGCGGTGAGCAGATAGATCACCATGATCATGCCGTGCATGGTGACGAACTGATAGTAGTTGCCGCCGTCGACGAGCGCGACGCGGCCGGGAAAGCCGAGCTGCAGGCGGATGAGCCAGGAGAGGACGAGCGCGAGCACGCCGAGCGTCAGCGCCGTGATCGCATATTGCACGCCGATGACCTTGGCGTCCTGGCAGAAGACATATTTCGTCAGCCAGCTTTTCGGATGATAGAGCTCGACGTCTTCGACCTCCGCGGGCGGAACGGCCGTCGGCCCGCTCCGGGTCACATCGACCATGGCTCCCTCCCTTTCCTCATCGTGCGGCCGATTTCGGCGCGAAGGTCTTGCCCGCGCCGAGCCATTGCAGATAATCGGCCTCGGACTCGACGATGACCTTGCCGCGCATCTGCGGATGGCCGACGCCGCAAAAGGCCAGGCACAGGACCTCGTAGCTCCCGGCCTTCGTGGGCTCGAGCCAGAAATAAGTGACCATGCCCGGCATCATGTCCATCTTGGCGCGAAACTCGGGCACGTAGAAATCATGCACGACGTCGAGCGAGCGTAAGAGGAGCTTGATCGGCTTGCCCAGCGGCAGATGGAGATCGTCGCCGTCGATGACGATGTCGTCGCGTCCGTGCGGATCGTCGGGATCGACGCCGAGCGGATTGTCGGCCGAAACGAAACGGGTGTCCGAGGAGCCGAGAACGCCGTCCTTGCCGGGGAAGCGATAGCTCCACTGCCACTGGCGGCCGACGACCTCGACGATCATCGCGTCGTTCGGCGGCGTGATGAAGTCGTTCCAGACGATGAGCCCCGGCGCCAGCATCGCGCCGACGCCCAGCGCCGTCGCCGTGCTGAGCCAGAACTCGAGCTTCCCGCCCTCCGGCTCGAAGACGGCGCGGCTCCCCTCGCGGTGGCGGAAGCGAAATACGCAGAAAGACATGAACAGCATGACGGCGACGCAGGCGCCGCCGGTGATCCAGAACATCAACGACATCGTGTGGTCGATCGCCGCCCAGTTCGAGGCGATCGGCGTCCACCACCACGGGCTCAGAATGTGGAACAGCACCGATCCGAGCGCCACTGCGGCGAAGATGAGCGCAACGATCATTGCGGCGACGCCTTCGGCTCTAAACGGATTTTCGATCGAACTCCGAACTCCATGAGCGCGGCATATGGCGCGGCCGGGCGAGACGAACAGTGCGTCGGAGCCTCGCCCGCCTACGCCCGTCTCGAACGCTTCCCCTATGGCTCCGGCGTCTGCCCCGATGACGGCGCCGCCCAGATCTCCCATGCGGAATGGATGATGAAGCCGGCGCCGAAGAGGATATGAGTGACCAGGGCGCTCTTGTCCATCCAGAAGCCGAGCACCCAGGGCGAGATCAGCAGCCAGGCGCCGAGAATGAGATATTCCGGCTCTTCCGTCTCGTCGATCTCGGCGAGGGCCATGGCGGAGAGGATGACGAGGATCACGGCCGAAAAGCTCGTCGCCAGCGTCGCCATGGCGCTGGAGTAATGGAACGCCCAAGGGGCGACGAGCAACACGACCGCCGCGACCAGGCTGCCCCAATCGGGCATATGCGACATATCCTGCTGCGCTCGCATGATATCCTCCCTCGGCCGGCCGATGCGGCTTCCGTTCGGTCGCTCGGCGCCCTTGCCCCTTTCTCCATATGCGGGCATCTGTCGCCCGCGGCCGCACATTCAAGCCGTCGTTTGTTCCCGGCCTGCGATTTGTTCGCGCGCAGGCGAGGCCGCCGTCAGGCGGCTTTCGCGAGATCGGCGATGACCGCGCCAAGGAAGCGCGCCGCCTCGCCGCCGGTGACGACACGATGATCGAAGGTCAGGCTCAACGGCAGAATGCGGCGGACCGCCGGCCTGTCGCCCTGCGCCACGACCTCTCGCCTGATGCGCCCGGCGCCGAGAATGGCGACCGTGGGCGGCAGAACGACCGGCGCCGCATAGCGTCCGGCGATCATGCCGAAATTCGACAAGGTGATCGTCGCGCCGCGTAATTCCTCGGGGGGAATGGTGCGGGCGGCGATGTCGGCGCGCATCCGGTTCAGCCCTTCGCGCAAATCGGCCGGCTCGCGCTCGGCGACATTGCGCAGCACGGGAACGAACAGGCCGCCCTCCGCCGAATCGACGGCGATGCCGAGATCGATCTTCTTCAGCACGCGCCGCGCCAGCACATGGCTCTCGAACCAGGCGTTGAGCGCGGGCTCCGCGCGGCAGCCGGCGACGAGAGCGCGAATGAGGCGCAGCGTCGTATCGCTATGCGCCGGCCACTCGTCGATGTCGGCGTCGTCGACGACGGTCGCCGCCGCCACTTCGGCCTGCGCCAGCGCCATATTCTGCGCCATGGCGCGGCGGAAGCCGCGCAGCGGCTCGGCCGGCTCGGCTTCCGACAAGATGCGGGCGACGCGCTGCACGTCGCCCGCCGTGATCACGCCGTCGGCGCCGGACGGCGTCACCATGGTCAGGTCGACCTCGAGACGCCGCGCCAGCGCGCGCACGGCGGGCGCGGCGCGAACGCCCGTCGCGCCATGGCCCACGGGCGCGGGCGCTTCCTGCAGCACGCGGCTGCTCGTCTCCATCGCGCCGACGACCGTGCCTGCGTCCTCGCTCTCCTCGCGCGCGCCGTCGAAGCCGATGAGCGGGCCGCCGATGCGGATGATCTCTCCCGCCTGCGCGAACAGCTTCTCGACGCGCCCGGCCCGCGGGGAGGGGATTTCCACCACGGCCTTCGCCGTCTCGACGGAGGCGAGAGGCTGATCGAGCGCGACATCCTGGCCGGGCGCGACATGCCATTCGACGAGCTCGGCCTCCTGCAGCCCTTCGCCGAGATCCGGCAGCCTGAAGATGTTCATGTCGCCTCCATTGCCTTGCGCACGGCGTCGGCGATGCGTTCGACGCTCGGCAGATATTGGCCTTCGAGCCGCGCGAGCGGCACGACGACGTCATAGCCCGTGACGCGTCGGACAGGAGCGAGCAGGGAATAGAGCGCGCGTTCGGCGACGACGGCCGCGATCTCCGCGCCGAAGCCCGCGGTGCGCGCCGCTTCATGCACGATGACGCAGCGCCCGGTCTTCTCGACGGAGCGCAGGATCGTCTCCGCATCGAGCGGCTTCACCGTCGCGACGTCGATGACCTCGCAATGGACGCCCTCCTCCGCGAGGCGATCGGCGGCGGCGAGCGTCTCCTGCAAGATGCCGCCCCAGGCGACGAGCGTCGCATCCGTTCCTTCGCGCTCGACGAAGCATGTGTCGAGCGGCAGGCCCTCGCCGTCGTCGACGACCTCTTGCTTGAAGAGGCGGTAGAGCCGCGTCGGCTCCAGAAAGATCACCGGGTCGGGATCGCGGATCGCCGACAGCAGGAGGCCATAGGCGCGCGCCGGCGAGGATGGGATGACGACGCGCAGCCCCGGCGCATGCGCGAAGAACGCCTCGACGCTCTCCGAATGATGTTCCGGCGCATGAATCCCCGCGCCGCAGGGCGAGCGCAGGACGAGCGGGCAGGTGAGGCGTCCGCGCGTGCGATGGCGCATGCGCGACGCGTGATTGATGAGCTGATCCATCGCCGGATAGATGAAGCCGGTGAACTGAATCTCGACGATCGGCTTCAGTCCCATCGCCGCCATGCCGATCGCCGCGCCGGCGATCGCCGCTTCGGCGAGCGGCGTATCGACGACGCGCTCGCTTCCGAAGCGCTGCTGCAGGCCGAGCGTGGCGCGAAACACGCCGCCGTTCACGCCGATGTCTTCGCCGATCAGCAGAACGGTGGAATCGCGCTCGAGCTCGAAGGCGAGCGCGCGATTGACGGCCTCGACGAGATTGAGCTCAGCCATGGGGCGCTCCATTCGCCCGAGCGAAACGGCGCGCCTCCTCATATTGGTCGCTCATGCTCGGTGGAAGCCGCGCGAACAAATGATCGAACATGGCGCCGAAGTCCTGCGGCGGCATGGCGAGATAGGCCTCCACCGCGCGTTCGACCTCTTCTGCGCATTCTCTCGCGAGCTCCGCGTCGCGCTCCTTGCTCCAGAGGCCTCTCGAGGTGAGATAGGCGCGCAGGCGGCGGATCGGCTCGCGCGCCGCTTCGCGCTGGACGATCTCCTGATCGCGGTAACGCGTCGCGTCGTCCGCCGTCGTATGATCGCCCAATCTGTAGCTCAGCGCTTCGATCAGCGTCGGCCCGCCGCCGCTCCGCGCCTTTTCGATCGCGCGACGCGCGACATGATGCACGGCGATGACGTCGTTGCCGTCGACCTGAAGCCCGTCCACGCCGGCCGCGATCGCCTTTTGCGCGAGCGTCGGCGTCGCCGTCTCCAATTTGCACGGCGTCGAAATCGCCCACTGGTTGTTGTTGATGACGACGACGAGGGGAACGCCCCACACCCCGGCCATGTTCAGGGCCGAATAGAAATCGCCGGTCGAGGTCCCGCCGTCGCCTAGAATGGTGACGGCGACGCGCTTCTCGCGGCGCAGCTTGAACGCATAGGCCGCGCCCGTCGCATGGGCGACCTGTGTGCCGACCGGCACGCAGATCGGAAAATCGCTGCGCGGAACCTGGTAGTCGCTGCCGCGCTCGTCGCCGCCCCAATAGGTCAGATTTTCGACCATCGTCATGCCGCGTACGAGCTGCGCGCCATGGTCGCGGTAGGACGGCGCGAGCACATCCTCCGGCCGCATGGCGCTCGCCACGCCGACGCCGATCGCCTCCTGTCCGAGCGAGGACGCGAAAGTTCCGAGCTTGCCGGTGCGCTGCAAAGCGATCGCCTTGGCGTCATAGGCGCGCGTGCGCGTCATCGCGCGATAGAGGCGGATCAGAAGATCGGCGTCCGCAGCCATATCTTCGGCGGACGGGTCCAGCTCTCCCTCGGGAGACAAGAGCCGAGCATAATCGATGTGAAAGGAAACGCCCCTGTCCATGGCGGCCACTCTCAGCCTCGAGCTTCGACTGAAAGACTTAAGGCGCCGGTTCGATATTTTCATCGCCGCCGGGGAATTTTTTGCTGCTTAGGTCCGCGCGCGCGAAGCGGCGCAAAAAACCACGAGCGCCGCGCTTGACGGCGCAGCTTGCCGCGACATTTTGAGAAAGCCATGTCGACGCCGATCGAATCCGACGCTTTTTCCTTCATCGACGAATTCGGGCCCGCCAAGATCGTCTATATCAACACGCCCGCCGTCGATCTCAGAGCCATCGTCGTCATCGACAATGTCGCGGCCGGACCGGCGATCGGCGGCGTTCGAATGGCGCCGGACGTCGGCGTCGAGGAATGTTTCCGCCTCGCGCGGGCGATGACGCTGAAGAACGCCGCCTGCGGCTTGCGGCACGGCGGCGCGAAATCGGTGATTTTCGGCGATCCGAAAATGCCGGCGGAGCAGAAAGAGCGCGTCATTCGCGCCTTCGCCAAGGCCATCGAACCCTTGACCGACTACATTCCCGGCCCGGACATGGGCACGGACGAGACGGCCATGGCCTTCGTGCGCGACGAGATCGGCAGAGCGGTCGGCCTGCCGGCCGAGCTCGGCGGCATACCGCTCGACGAGATCGGCGCGACCGGTTACGGCGTCGCCATCGCCGCGGAAGCCGCGGCGCCCTTCGCCGGCGTGAGGCTCGACGGCGCGCGCGTCGTCGTCGAAGGCTTCGGCGCCGTCGGCCGCCATGCCGCGCGGTTTTTGGCGCGGAGAGGCGCTCGGCTCGTCGGCGCCTCGGATCGACGCGGCGCAATCGCCAATGCGCGCGGGATCGACATCGACGCCTTGTCGCGCGTCAAACATGAAGGCGAGAGCGTCACCGCCTATCGCGACGCCGAGATCATCGACGCCGACGCGCTCCTCTCGCTGCCGTGCGAGATCTGGATACCGGCCGCGCGTCCCGATGTGCTGCGCGCCGACAATGTCGACCGGCTGAACTGCAGGCTCGTCGTGCAGGGCGCGAATATTCCCGCGACGCCGGAGGCCGAGAAACTCATGTTCGAGCGCGGCGTCGTCAGCGTGCCGGACTTTATCGCCAACGCCGGCGGCGTCATTTGCGCGGCGGTGGAATATGCGGGCGGCGGCGAGGGAGCGGCTTTCGCGGCGATCGAGGAGAAGATCGGCCGCAACACGCGGCAGATCGTCGAGCGGGCGCGCGCTTCGCGCGTATCGTTGCTGGAGGCGGCGACGGCGCTCGTCGAAGAACGCCTGCGCAAGATGATCGGCGTGCAGCGCTGGCGTCGTTGAGGGCCGTCATTGCGAGCGCAGCGAAGCAATCCAGGGGCAGCCTCACGATTCTGGATTGCTTCGCTGCGCTCGCAATGACGTCAAGCAACCGTCTCGATCGCCAGCGCCGTCGCTTCGCCGCCGCCGATGCAGAGCGCCGCGACGCCCCGGCGCAGGCCGTATTTTTGCAATGCGGCGAGCAGAGTGACGACGATGCGTGCGCCCGAGGCGCCGATCGGATGGCCGAGCGCGCAGGCGCCGCCGTGGATGTTGACCTTGTCGCGCGGCAGATCCAGTTCGCGCATGGCCGCCATCACGACGACCGCGAAGGCTTCGTTGATCTCGAAGAGATCGACGCGCTGCAGCGGCCAGTCCAGCTTCTCGACGAGCTTGCGAATGGCGCCGATCGGCGCGGTGGGAAAGAGATGCGGCGGCCCCCCATGCGTCGCATGGGCGTGGAGAATCGCGAGCGGCGCGAGGCCAGATCTCTCGGCACGCTCGCGCCGCATCAGCACGAGCGCCGCCGCGCCGTCGGAGATGGCGCTCGAATTGGCGGCCGTGACCGTGCCGCCGTCGCGAAACGCGGGCTTCAGTCCGGCGATGGCCTCCAGCTTCGCCTTCGCCGGCAATTCGTCGCGCGCGATCGTCGTCGGCGTCCTGCCGTTGCGTGTCGCCACCGGAATGATCTCGGCGTCGAAGGCTCCGTCGGCGCTCGCCTGCCGCGCGCGGCGCAACGACGAGGCGGCGTAGTCGTCCTGCATCTCGCGCGTGAATTGATGAGCCGTGGCGCAGTCCTCGGCGAAATCGCCCATCGGCCGGCCTTGTTCATAGGCGTCCTCTAGACCGTCGAGGAACATATGATCGACGAGCTTGCGGTGGCCCATGCGATAGCCCGAGCGCGCGCGATCGAGCAGGTAGGGAGCGTTGCTCATGCTCTCCATGCCGCCCGCGACGACGGCGTGCGAGCTGCCGGCGAGCAATTGATCATGCGCGAGCATGATCGCCTTCATGCCGGAGCCGCACATCTTGTTGATCGTCACGCAGCCGGCCGCCTCGGGAAGTCCGGCGCCGAGCGAGGCCTGACGGGCCGGCGCCTGTCCGAGGCCTGCGGACAAGACGCAGCCCATGAGCACATCGTCGATCTGGTCGGTCGGCGCGTCGGCCCGCGACACGGCGGCGCGGATCGCCGCCGCGCCGAGCTCCGGCGCCGGGACATCCTTCAACTCGCCGAGCAGCGCTCCGATCGGCGTGCGGGCCGCGCCGACGATGACGACAGGGTCGAAATCAAGCGCTTCGCTCATGTCCAGGCTCGAAAGATCGGCTCCGGCTCGCCGCCGCCTCGCAGCAGCGCCGATATGGTCTCGTCCTCGACCGCCGCGAGCGTCGCCGGCGCCCAGCGCGGATCGCGGTCCTTGTCGACGACGGCCGCGCGTATGCCCTCGTAGAGATCATGCGTCTCGAGCAGATTGCAAGCCGCTCTATATTCGTCGACGAGGCAGGTCTCGAGCCTGTCCGCGGTCGCGGCGCGTTTCAGCAACCGCAACGTCAGCTTCAGGTTGGTGGGCGAACGCTTTGCGATCGTGAGCGCGGCCGTTCGCGCGAAGTCGGAGCGGTCCGCCTCCAGCGCGGCGATGATATCCTCCACGCGGTCCTTCGACATCGCGCCGCGCAGAAGCGTTTCGTTGCGCTGGAGCGGCCCCGCCGCCGTCTGCTTCGAAAAGCGCGCGAGCAATGGACGAACCTCGTCCGCCGATTCGATGTCTTGCAGCGATCGTCGAAGCTCCGGGACGGAGCCGGAATCGACGAGCACATCGGCGAGCCCGACGTAGATCGCATCGTCCGCGCCGACCGCCTCGCCGGACAGCGCCATATAGAGGCCGGCGCCGCCATTGCGCGTCAGCAGCCATGTGCCGCCGACGTCGGGGATGAAGCCGATGCCGGTCTCGGGCATGGCGAGGCGCGTTCGTTCGGTCACGATGCGGCAATCGCCATGGGCGGAAAGCCCGACGCCGCCGCCCATGACGATGCCGTCCATGAAGACGACGTAAGGCTTGGGAAAGGAGGCGATGCGTGCGTTCAGCTCATATTCTTCGCGCCAGAACGTCTTGTAGTGCGCGCGATCGCCATGGCGCATGTCGTAGAGCGCGCGTATGTCGCCGCCGGCGCAGAAGCCGCGCTCGCCTTCGCCCGTGACGACGACGGCGGCGATCGCGGGATCGGCGGCGAATTGGTCGAGCGCCCGCGCGAAACGGCGAACCATATCGAGCGTGAGACTGTTCAACGCCTTCGGCCGATCGAGTGAGATCGATCCCACATGGCGGGAGCGCGAGACGAGAAGGTCGCTCATGACGCGCGGCTCGCTCTCGCGCGCTTCGCCAGCAGGGCGCGCGCCGCTCTGCTGCGGCTCTCGCGTCCGAGCCGCTCGGAGATGAATTTCCCGACGTCGATCAATGCGAAGAGATCGACGCCCGTTTCGAGTCCGCAGCCCTCGAGCATATAGACGACATCCTCCGTCGCGACATTGCCCGACGATCCGGGCGCATAGGGGCAGCCGCCGAGCCCGGCGACCGAGCTGTCGACGATGGCGACGCCCAGTTCGAGGCAGGCGAAGATATTGGCGAGCGCCTGGCCGTAGGTATCGTGAAAATGCACCGCCAAATGACGCAGCGGCACATCGGCCGCAACCTCCTCGACCAATCGTCTCGCCTTCAGCGGCGTCCCGACGCCGAGCGTGTCGCCGAGCGAAATCTCGTGGCAACCGAGCGCCGTGAGGTCGCGGGCGACGCTCGCGACCTGGCGCGGCGCGATCTCGCCTTCATAAGGGCATCCCAACACGCAGGAGATATAGCCGCGCACGCGCAGGCCCGCCGCGCAGGCCGCTTCGACGACCGGGGCGTATCGCTCCAGGCTCTCGGCGATCGAGCAGGCGATGTTCTCCTGCGAGAAAGTTTCCGACGCCGCCGCGAACACGGCGATCTCGCCCACGCCGCTCGCCAGCGCCTCCTCGAGCCCGCGCAGATTGGGCGTGAGGACGCTGAGCCGCGTCGGCGAGGAGAGCCTCAGCCGGGCGAGCGTCTCTCGCGTCGACGCCATTTGCGGAACGCGCTTCGGCGAGACGAAACTTCCTGCTTCGATCTCGCGGAGGCCCGCCGCCGCCAAGCGCTCGATCAACGTCGCCTTGGTCTCGACGGAGAGCAGCGCGGTCTCGCTCTGCAGACCGTCCCGCGGGCCGACTTCGACGATGCGAACGCGCTCCGGCAGGTTCATGCGGCCTCTCCCTCGACAAAGACGACCAGTTCCTCGCCTTGCTGAACCATATCGCCGATTCGATGGGGAATCTCGGCGATGCGGCCGTCGCGCGGCGCGGCGAGCGCGATCTCCATCTTCATCGCCTCGAGCGTCACGAGCGGCGCGCCCTTTTTCACCTCGTCGCCGACAGCGGCGAGAACGCGCGTCACCCGCGCCGGGAGAGGCGCGGCGAGCGATGTGTCGGCAACCGACCGGCCGCGCGGCGGGGCCAGGGGATCGACGAGCTCCAGAGCATGATTGTGTCCGCCGATGACGACGACGAAGCCGTTCGCGCGCCTCACCACCGCAAGCTCGCGCTTCACGCCGTCGATGCGCAAGCTCATGCGCGGCGCGCGCTCGGTCGCCTCGACCAGAGCGCGCGCCATGGGCGCCTCGAGGCGAAACGCGCCGTCGGCCAGAGGCTGGAGGCGCAGCGGCAGCGTGCGGCCGTCCGATAGGAAAGCGAGCGATTGCCGGCCTTCGCCGTTCAGCCGCCAAGCGTCGCCCGCGCCCCAGGGCGAGCAGGGCTCGTTCGGCGCTCGCGCGCCGGCCGCCGAGCGCACATCAGCAAGCCATGCGGCGGCGSCGGCCGCCAGCACGATCGTTTCTTCGCCCGCCGCGAGCGACGCAGCCCCAGACAGCATCGGCTCGAAATGACGCGGCAGAAACTCCGTGTCGATTGTCGCGGCGGCGTAATCCTCGTTCGCGACGATCGCCTTCAGCAATTCGAGATTGGTTTCGACGCCGACGATCTCATAATCGCGGAGCGCGCCATGCAGGCGAGAAAGCGCGGCTTCTCGATCCTCGCCGAAGGCGACGAGCTTGGCGATCATCGGATCATAATAGGGCGTGATCTCGTCGCCCTGGCGCACGCCGGTCTCGACGCGGATAAAGGCGCTTTCGCGCGGCTGGCGCAAATGCTCGACGACGCCCGTCGACGGGAGAAAGTTTCGCGCCGGGCTTTCGGCATAGAGGCGCGCCTCGAACGCATGGCCTCGCATCGTCAGATCGTCTTGCGTAACGGGCAGCGGTTCGCCGACGGCGACGCGCAACTGCCATTCCACCAAGTCCTGGAGCGAGATCATTTCGGTGATCGGATGTTCGACCTGTAGGCGCGTATTCATCTCGAGAAAGTAGAAYGCCTCGTTCTCGRCGAGAAAYTCCACCGTGCCGGCGCCGACATAATCGACGGCCGCGGCCGCCGCGAGCGCCGCTTCGYGCAGCTCSTCRCGMAGCCTSGGSGCGAGGCCCGGCGCGGGCGTCTCCTCCATGATYTTCTGGTGGCGGCGCTGGATCGAACAATCGCGCTCCGCAAAGGCGACGATCCCGCCATGCGCGTCGCCGAAAATCTGCACCTCGATATGACGCGGCCGCATCAGGCGCTTTTCGATGAGCAATTCGTCGTCGCCGAAGGAGGATAGCGCCTCGCGCCTCGCGCTTTCGACCGCTTCGCGCAAGTCGTCCGGAGCGCCGACGAGCCTCATGCCCTTGCCGCCGCCGCCCGCGGACGCCTTGACGAGGACGGGGAAGCCGATGCGCGTGGCGGCGTCGGCCAGAGTCGCGAAGTCCTGCGAGGCGCCGTGGTATCCCGGCACGACGGGCACGCCGGCCTGCTCCATCAGCGCTTTGGCGGCGGCCTTCGAGCCCATGACGCGCATCGCCCGCGGCGACGGGCCGATGAAGGCGATGCCTGAATCCGCGCAGGCGGCGGCAAAATCAGCGTTCTCCGAGAGAAACCCATAGCCGGGATGCACGGCCGTCGCGCCCGAGCGGCGCGCGACGTCGAGAATCTTGTCGATCGCCAGATAGCTGTCGCGCGCCGGCGCCGGGCCGAGCGGAAAAGCTTCGTCGGCGAGATCGACATGGCGCGCATGGGCGTCGGCGTCGGAGAATACCGCGACCGTCGCCACGCCGAGGCGCTTCGCCGTCGCGATGATCCGACAGGCGATCTCGCCGCGATTGGCGATGAGTATCTTACGAAACATCTCGGTCGTTCCGCGTCCTGCGCCACGCGGGCGGGCGCTTTTCCAAAAATGCGCTCAAGCCTTCCCGGCCCTCGGGCGAGGCCCGGCGCGCGGCGAGCCGTTCGGCCGTCTCGCGGGCGAGCGCGTCGTCGATGCGGCGATATTCGCAATAGGACGACAGAACCTTCGCCTCCGCCTGCGCGCCCGGCGCGCCGGTGAGCAGCGCGTCGACGATGCGATCGCGCAGGGCGATCAACTCGCTCAGAGCCACGACCTCATGCACGAGGCCGATTTCGGCGGCGCGCTCCGCGAACATCACTTCGGCGCTGACGAAATAGCGGCGCGCCTGACGCGCGCCGATCGCCCGGATCACGAAGGGACAGACGACCGAGGGCGTGATGCCGAGCCTGACCTCGCTCAGGCTGAAGGTCGCGCTCTGCGAGGCGATCGCAATGTCGCAACAGGCGACGAGACCGACGCCGCCGCCATAGGCCGGACCATGGACGACGGCGAGCGTCGGCTTGCTCAGCCGGTCGAGGCGATGCGTGAGCTCCGCGAGCAGAAGCGCGTCGCGCCGATTTTCCTCGGGGTCGCCGTCGGCTACGCTCTTCATCCGATCGATGTCGCCGCCGGCGCAAAAACTATGGCCGGCGCCCGCCAGCACGACGATGCGGACATCGGGCCGCGCATCCAGCCGCTTCAGGGCGGCGATCATCTCGGTCACGAGAGTCTGGTCGAGCGCATTGTGGCGCTCGGGGCGATTCAGCGTCAGCGTGGCGACGCCGCGAGTGTCGATCGTCTCGATGATGACAGGCATTTTTCCTCACATGCGGAACAATCCGAAATGCGTTTCGTCGATCGGCGCATTCATCGCCGCCGACAGTGAGAGCGCCAGAACCCGGCGCGTGTCGGCCGGATCGATGACGCCGTCGTCCCAAAGGCGCGCACTGGCGTAATAGGGGTGGCCTTGACGCTCGTACCGCTCGCGAATCGTCGCCTCATAGGCGTCGTGATCCTCTTTCGACCAGCTCATTCCGCGCGCCTCGTAGCTATCGCGACGTACGCGCGTCAAGACGTCGGCCGCCTGAGCGCCGCCCATCACGCCGATCCTGGCGTTGGGCCAGCTCCACAGGAAGCGCGGCCCATAGGCGCGTCCGCACATCGCATAATTTCCTGCGCCGAAACTGCCGCCGATGAGAAGAGTGAATTTCGGCACGGCCGCCGTCGCCACGGCCGTCACCATTTTCGCGCCGTCCTTGGCGATGCCGCCAGCTTCGTATTTTCGGCCGACCATGAAGCCGGTGATGT
>PQAN01000403.1 GCA_003105285.1 Methylocystaceae bacterium | reverse complement strand
CCAGTCCGTGTCGCGATGCGAGGCGTTGGGATCCTCGGCGTGAAAGCCCGTGCCCTTGCCGGTGAACTGCTGACCGTAGCGGCCGCGCCAGTCGAAATAGGTTTCGGCGGCGGCGTCGAAGGCTGCGAGGAGCTCCGGCGTCTCGCGCAAGAAGCCTTTCGCGGCGAGAATTTCGTTGACCGTCCTGCCGGCGATGTCGGCGGCCATGATGCGAACGGCGTTCGATTGCAGCACGCCCTTGGCGTTGGCTTTCAGTTCGATGAGGATCTTGCCGGCTTCGTCGTTCGAAGCCGGAACATAATCGAAGCGCGTGATGAGATAGGGAAGCGGCTTGCTCGCGACGCTCGCCGTGAACAGCCAGCCGCGAATGGCGTTGGCGGTCAGGTAGCGCACGATCGCCGGCAAGACGTTCTCCAGATCGCCGGGCTCGAACCGCACGCCGCCGGCCCGCAGCGCGTCGCGCAGGGTCGCGAGCTGCGCGGCGCGCGCGCGCATGTCCGGGCCGTCCTTGCGATAGAGGTCTTCGAGGAAGCTCAATTCGTCGTCGGCGAGGTGAGCGAAGTCGACCTCGACCCGATTGCTGAAACGCAATTGCTCCTCGAGACCTGCATGAGCGGGGAAGCGCTGCATCAGCGCTTCGACGTGACGTCGTTCGATCTCGATGTTCATCGCCGCTCTCGTCTTTCGTCCGGATAGGGAGGAAGCGTCAGAATGCGCGTATCCTCGATCGGCGCTCCGACTGTGAAATGGTAGACGTCCTGAAAGCTCGTCCCCTCGGCGGGCAGGCCGAGCAGGGCGTGGACCTCGTCGTCGAAGAAGCAGCCGATGCCGGTCCCCGCGAAGCCGCAGGCGGTCGCCCAGAGATAGAGCGCCTGGCCGATCAGTCCCGCCTCCCAGTGCAGGCGGCGATAGGCGAAGGCGCCGTCGTCCTCGAGCGCGCGGTCGAAATCGGCGATCATCGCCAAGCTGAAACAGCCTTTGCCGGAAATCACCTGCAGGCAGGCGAGCCGCGTCGCGTCGCGCTCGACCGCGCCGCCCTGCAGGCGAAACAGCGGAAGGCCGTCGAGCTCCGCGGGCGCCCAGTCCAATGTCGGAGAACAGGCCTCGCGTAGGCGCTTCACGACATCCGCGTCGCGCTGCAGAACATAGAGGCCGGGCTCGATCCCCTCGACGCGATGCACGAACAGGACGAGCGTCAGCGCCGGCGGCCAGGGGAGGGCCGAGAGCAGGGCTTGCTCACCCGGCAGCGTCGCCGCCAGCAGAGCGCCGAAGGCCTCGCGCGGCATCGCCGTCTCGCCGTCCATGCGCTGGGCGCTGCGCCTGCCGCGAACGACATCGCCGATCGAGAGGTCGTCGATCGCCGGGGCCGGCCATGCGATTCGCGGCGTCGCTCGCCGCGGCTCCGTGCGCGGCTTGCGGCAGAACCGCACGGCGAGATCGACGAGCGGCCAGCCGTCGTGATCCTCGCTCAGCCGATTGGCTGTCCCGCGAAAGCCGCGCCGAGCGTCGATCGCCGGGCGGGGGTCGAAGGCGGCGGGGCGTGCGGCGTCCGTCGCAATCCACAGCAGCAGATCGGGATGC
Source organism: Methylocystaceae bacterium (assembly GCA_003105285.1). Taxonomy (GTDB): domain Bacteria; phylum Pseudomonadota; class Alphaproteobacteria; order Rhizobiales; family Beijerinckiaceae; genus Methylosinus. Next base: position 1,025 of record PQAN01000403.1, on the reverse strand, counting down.
TCCGCCTCGCGCCGATGCGCGGCGTCTTCGCGCGTCAGGCCGAGCAATTCGGCGATCTCGTCGTCCGACGGCTCGGGCAGCGCATGGGCGCGCCAGCCGAGAGCGGCGGCGGCTTGCGCGACGGCGCCGATCGCATGTCCGGCGTCGAGCTGGCAATAGCGAAAGGCCCGCTCGCCATATTTCCAGGCTTCCCGCCAGGGAATGGAGGAGAGCGCGAGCGGAAAGCCGCCGGGCGGCAGGACGCTCCTCGCCTCGTAGACCGCCCGCTCCTCCAGCGCGTGATCGAGCGGCGCATAATGATAGAGCGCGGCGGCGGCGCCGACGCCCTCGACGGCGTCGAGAACGACATAGCCTTCGGTCGGATGCAGATTGCCGGACGAGGGATTGTTGCGCAGCGCCCAGGTCGATCCCTCGTAATTTTTCCAGGCGCTGATGCCGAGGGCGAGCTCCAGGAACAGGCCGAGCGAGCGGCGATCGACGGCGGCCGGCTCGAGAGCCGGGCCGGGGAAGGGAGCGGTGTCGACCTCGTCGAGCAGGGGGAGCGCCACTTGGCGGCTGCCCTCGAAGCGCCGGTAGGGCGAGGGTTGCGACGTCCAGTCGAGAAAGGCGGGGCCGAGCGCGTAGCGGTTCGGCGCATGTTTGGTGCGCCGGTGATATCCGCGGATGTCGTCCGGCAGAGTATCGCGATTCGAATTCATCGCCGCCCTCGCGCGCCGCAAGGGGTCCCGTCCGACGCCGTATAGCCGGACGAGGTATGATTCTTGATTGTCGGCCGCCGCGTGAAAGCCATGCCGGAGCTCCTTTCGTCGCGCTCGGCGATTCAAGGGTCGTGCCTCGTTCGCTGCGTTGCAGAAATTTGTCGACAACAAGTCTAATCAATGAGTTGAGCCATAACGGCCGGCGCCGGGCCGATCAGGAGGAGACGAAAATGTCGCAAATCGTCGAGGTCGCCGCCGCCGAGCACCGCGTTTTTGGCTCATTGGTGACGATTCATGTCGGCGCCCAGCCGTCGCGGCGACTGACGC
>PQAN01000402.1 GCA_003105285.1 Methylocystaceae bacterium | reverse complement strand
GGAATTGACCAAGCTTGCCCACGCCAGAGGATATGGCGAGTCCTCGCACGTCGTCTGGCTCGGGCGAGCCGGCTTGAAAGATTGGGAGCTGAAGCCGCTCATCTTGGAGGATGACTGGACCTTCGTTACCAAGAACTCGACCGACTTCCGCGGCCCGCTCGAGAAGCCCGGCACTAAGGGACAATACGCAGACGTCGTGATCCATGCCGGGCTGATCTGCCTCAATGGTCCTCCTGCGATGGATCTGGATATGCAAATCGAGCTGTTCGAACAAGCGATAGAGGAATTAGAAACTGACGTCGACCTCGTAAACCAGGTTCTGGAAATCACGTTCAAGGATGACGCCCTTCACGTCCGACGGTACTATCTTCCAAAGATTGAATCGTAATATCGTATCGCAACACGAACATAATGTTGGATGGTAGTTACCCGCTTAGTCGCATCGTGAGCCCTTCCATGGAACATCGCTTTACCCGTCAGGAGCTTTACGACCGAGTATGGACCACGCCGATCACACGACTGGTCTCGGAACTCGACACCACCACAGCCTTGTTGAATTCCTTCCTTCGTCGCGTCGACATCCCAACGCCGCCATCTGGCTATTGGATGAAAAAGGAGTTCGGCAAGGCCGTCATCCGGCCACCTTTACCCGCGCCTCCGGCCGATTGCGTCGAGCCATTGGTGTTCGACACGGACGCACGGGACACACGCAAACGGCAGCCTGACGCTTCGCGGCCAAGAACGCCGACAGCCACTGCGGCTCTTGCCGCGTCGGATCCTGCGTTCCCATTCCAAGCTCCCACCGCCTCATCCGCGCCTGTGCCCCGTCCTACTCAGCCCACAACCCTTACTCGGCAGGAGCTCTATGTCGCAGTGTGGGATGCGCCGATGGCGCGGTTAGCCGATAAATATGGAATCAGCGGCAACGGGCTCGCCAAAATTTGCGACCGCGAGGATATCCCATGTCCGCCACGTGGCTATTGGGCGAAGCATGCCGTCGGAAAGGCCCCCGACCGCCCACCAATGCCGAAGCTGGATGCGGCTTCTCGTCAGATCACCATTCATCCAACACCACTGCCACAATCTCCAGTCCAATTGCCGGAAGATGTACGCCGCCGAGTGGAAAACGCTCGTTTACAAGCATCGACCACGACCATCGCCGAACGCCTCGTCAAGCCCCATCCCATCATCGCTGCATGGCTCGCCGATCATGAGGAGCGAAAGCGGCGCGCCCGCCAGGAACGCGATCCGTGGAGGAAGAAGCTGTATGATCCTGGCGACCTCAGCGATAGCGATCAGAGACGGCATCGCTTTCTCGACGCCCTGTTCAAGACGATCGAGCGGCAGGGAGGCAAGGTCAAGCAGGGCGACCAGCGGGAATTATTCGCTGAAATCTCTGGAGAAAAAGTGGAGTTCCAGCTTCGCGAGAAACAAAAACAAAGTCGCAGATCGCTAACCCCGGATGAGAAACGTTGGCGGCTACCCGGCGACAAAGACTGGAAGCAAGAGCTTATTCCCACCGGCCGTCTTGTCTTTGACATCAAGACCTATTTGCCGACAGGGTTGAAACGTCAATGGATCGAGGGCGACGCGCAACCCCTTGCAGACCTGCTATCAGACATCGTAGCCATATTCATTGCCGCCGGTCCCCTCCTGGCGCGACAGCGGCAGGAGCGAGAGGCCGCTGAGCGAGAGCGCCAGATCGCGGAAAGGCGCAGATACGAAGAACAGCAGAGACGAAAGCGCGACGCCAATCAGTGGCGGCGTTTCAAGGAAATGGCGCGGGATTGGCAGGATCTGGCGGCAGTCCGCGACTTCCTCGCCACCCTCCGATCTCTGGATATCGACCCCGAGCTTGAAATTGATCACCGCAGCCTCAAAGATTGGCTTTCGTGGGTCGAAGATTGGCTTTCGTGGGTCGAAGATTGGCTTCGACGCGCTGATCCAACGACGAACGGAATTGAAGGAGTATTCAGTCAAGTAGCAACGATACAAGAATGGTCTTATCGGGACTGAGTTTTCGAACAAGGCACGCGATTCACGGCAATCTGATTTTCCTGCTCAGATCGAGATATGGCGCGCGGCTTCGGGGATAACCGGATCGATCTCCTCCTGCTCCAGCGTCTTCGCCTCCGGTCTGGAGAAGTAGTCGACGAGATCGGAGATCATCGAATCAGAAGCCTCGCCGGCCTGCAACCGAACAACACGACTGGGAACCTCCCCCCATTTCTCGGCGAGCTCGCACGACATGAGATGCGGCAGCAATCGACGATTGATCGTGCGCTCGATCGTCCGGAAAATCCACGTGCCATGAGGATCGATATCCGACCAGTGAAAAAATGGAACGTCGTCGGGCAGCATCGCCGCAATGACTCTGAGTGCATTCTGAGTTGCGAGCGATGGATAGCCACCGACGTAAAGAACCAGCCCGGAATGCCCGGCGTCTGCTTCTATTATGTGTCGATTGAAGCTCGCAAAGTTCTCGATCGTCAATACATATGCGGGAATTCGACTGACCGCTACGCGCCGGATCTCGTTCGGCGGGATGCCGATATATGGCAGAGAAGACGACACGACGGAGCCATCGAGCGTCAACGCGCCGGAGAGCAGCAACGGAGGTCCGAAGCGTTCCAAACCGAGCGTGGACAAGATAGCCCGCCCGCCCCCGGCGGGAGGAAGGTCGACGACACTGCCGACGAGGCGAAGGACCACTGCTTCGAGTCTCTCGAGAGACTTGCTGTTCCCGGCGATTCTTCTCGAGAAGGTTCGGTAGTCGAGTCCCAGGTGACGCTGCTCGATGATGGCCTGCGCGAGCTCGAGCGCCGTTCGCATGGACGAGACGTCTTTGGAGGCGATATGGCACCAACTCTGGTTGCGAGACCATGCGTCCACGGCGCGAAGAGACGCTTCTCGAAGAGACGGATGAATCGTCAGCCCGTCGAGCAACTCCTCCCTTGCTCGGTCGGCGATCTGGCAGGACGGCGTGCGCCCGAGATGCGCATAGAGCGCGCCTCGGTCCGCCAATCTCACGAGCTTGATTTCCCCCTTTCTGCGGCCGGTCGCATGAACAACAGTAACGCCCCCGATGCGTTCCGCCGCCGAGATCGCCTTCACGAAGGCGTCGATCTCCGCGACGGTCGGGAGGCTGCCGTAATCGGGATAGGCGAACGGGCTCTCCGTTCCGATCTCACACCGATCCAGCAAGTAATCGAGAAGTGCCGACGCGTTCGCGAATTTTCGACCCACGGTTTACCCCGCCGCCATCAGCCCGGCGATCTGTTCGTCGGTCATGTGCTCTGGATTCATGGCGAGAATCTCGTCGCGCGCCCGCTGGCCGACATAGACGACGCTCGTGCCGGACTGCTCCCCGATGCGGTCCACTTCCACGAGCGTTTCCATGTAGCCCATGATGGCCGCCTTCTTCTCGAGCGGCGCCGCTATGACGACTTGCAGGCCGAGGTCGTCATAGAATGACATCATCGCCCGTTGGTTCTTGCCATCCATCTTCGAGAACGCTTCGTCGAACAGCGCCGGCGACATCCCGTTTGAGCGGCTACGTCCGTTGCCGGCGCTGCCATAAACGGCGGCGAGCGACGCGCCGATCGCCACATAGAGCGGCACCTGCTGCTCGGCTCCGGACCCTGTGCTCCGTCGCGTCTCCCAACGCGTCTTGGCTTTGGTGTGAATGTCCTCCATATGAATCTCGAAGGCATAGAAATTGCGATAGTCCTCGAACGCTGAGAAATCCTTGTTCGGGTCCTCGAGCAACTGCTCGACGGCCTTGATCGTGCCCTTGTGCGGGAAGTCGTCGGGCACATCGCTCGTCTTGAAGAGCATGTCGAGAGCGTCGTCCGATATACGGCTGATCTCGATGATCTTGAGGATCGGCAGGAACGCGGCTTCGGCGGTCCTGTGGAACGAATAGCGCTCATTGTGGAAAGGATGGTCGCGCAGGCTACGGTTCAACGCTTCGATGTCCCTCTCCATCTTCGACACGCGCATGTTCAAAGCGTTCACGAATTCTCCGCGAAACAGCGTCGACGCCCGTTCGGCGGCCTCACGCGCCTCGTCCTCGTAGCGACGAAGCTCATTGCCCTCGATGTCCTCGATCGACATGTCCATCCACGGCTTCACATCGGGCAGCAACGGGCTCTCGGACCCGACGTTGGCGCTCATTCCAAATTCGTTGAAATAGTCGCGCAGGGCGCCACGCGCCGCCAGCTCCGCTCGACGCATCTGCTCGGCGGCCTGTCCCGACGCCTCGACGGCGGCTTGTCCCAGCTTGCGATGGATCGACGCCGCGCGACGGGCGGCTTCCGCCGACGGGAGAACGACCGGCGCGTTCGGATCGCGCAAGCGCTGCATCCGCTCACGGTACACGGCGGTTCCGTCGCGATATGCGAATAATTTCCGTTCCCGGCGATAGAGTGATTTCGTGAGTCCGAGGCTCATGCTCGAGCCCTCGACGCCCTCGCCGCCATTCAAGTTCCGCTCCCCGGCAACGGTGGCTATCTCGTGCTCGCGAGTCCGCCTTTCTATGGCCTCGCGCTCGTCTTCCTTGGTCCTCAAGAACTCCTTCTGCGCCTTCAGGCGATCCCGCAAGCCGCCGTCTCCCTCGGCGTCTATGGCCTCGATCTTTGCCTCGACATCTCGTCGCTCCGAGACGAGAGCCTGAAATTTCGCGAGCATGTCCGACAGACGGCTTCCATCTTCGTCTTGCGTGAAAAGATCGAGAGCGCTCTTGGCTCGGTCGAGAGCTTTCTCCTCCTGCCGCAGCCTCGAGAGCTCCTCGCCCTTTTCCACGAAGGCGTCCTGCATGCGCCGGAACATGTCGGCCTGCGCGGCCTTGCCGATCTTGTGCTCCCGCGGGTCGATGGTCCTGTGGCTGCGGACGAGTCCGTCGTCGTAGAGTCCATCCCGCATGATCGCTCGGCCCGGCAGGTTGAACTCGTCGAGCGTCCCGGCGAGACGGACATTGCCGTAGCGCCGCTGGAGGAAGGCCATCGCGTCCAGATCGTCGGTCCTGAACAGGGACGGAAACGTCTCCGATCTCGGGGCCTCGCGGAACGCCTCGAGCTTGTTGAGGCTGACGAGCGACGCGCCGCGGAATTCCCGCCGGCCGTCGCGAAAGAGCGACGTCGCATCCTGGATGCGGCTTCGATCGACGAAGATCGCCTCGCGGTCGCGGCCGAGAAGGGCCTCTGCGGCAGGCGTCCATTCCGGATCGGCGATCTCGACGAGATCGCACAATGGCCGCGCTTCCATGCCCGCGCTCTCCAGCCGGCGCATCAAATGCTTGGTCTCTTGCATGAGATAGGCGGCCGACCCCGGCTCGTGCGACCGCTCGAGCGCTTGCCGGAGCTCGTTCACGTCCCCCTCGAGAGTGACAATGCGCGCCGAAACGTCGCGGCGGCGCGCCTCGACCCATTTGGAGATCACCGGAGCAGCCTCGTGGACGGCGGATTCTGCCTCTCGAAGCCTGTCCTGGTTCGCATCCGGCGTCGCCGCAGCCGCCAATTCGCAATAGGCAGTCAACGCCCTGCCTGCCGGCAGCGCTCCCGCGAGCGGCGCGAGGGCCGATGCCGACTGCCGCCGTGCGCGGATGCCGGTCGTCATCATCTCGCCCTGATCCATGATCCGCTTCA
>PQAN01000401.1 GCA_003105285.1 Methylocystaceae bacterium | reverse complement strand
TGGACCATGTCGGCGAGCTTCACATCGCGCTCGCTCGAATAGCCGAGCACATTGGTGCCGACGCTGTCGCCGACCATGACGATGTCGACGCCGGATTCCGCTTCGGCCCGCGCGGTCGGCGCGTCATAGGCCGTGAGCACGACGATCTTGTCGCCGCGTTTCTTCATCTCAAGAAAATGTCCGGCTCTCGACATCCGCTCCCCCTTGCCGATGACCTGCGCCGTCATTGCGAGCGAAGCGAAGCGATCCAGCGACGCCTCGCGTCGCTTTGGGCTCACGCTCCTCCCAATAACGAAAAGCCGCCGCTATAGAGCATATGGCCGTTGATTTGGAAACTGGTTCGCTTGTCAGCGCGAGCAGGCGCGCGGCGCGAACGGGACCTGGATGTCCTGCAGGCCGCCCGTGCATTTGTCGCAGGCGGAGAGCAATGCGGCGGCGATCAGCACGACCGCGAGCCTAGCCGTTTTGCGCGCCATTCCTTCTCCCCCGTGTCGATCGCCGCGACGATGGCGGCGCCGCGATAATAGCGCGCGAAGACCGGCGCTGTCATTTCAGCACGACGACCTTCGTCCCGATCTTCACACGATCGTAGAGGTCGACGACGTCGCGATTGGTCATGCGGATACAGCCGGAGGAGACGGCCGCGCCGATCGTGTCCGGCTCGTTGGAGCCGTGGATGCGGTAATTGCTCGAGCCGAGATAGAGGGCGCGGGCGCCGAGCGGATTGTCCATTCCGCCCTCCATGTGGCGCGGCAGATCGGGTCGGCGCTTCAGCATTTGCTGCGGCGGGCTCCAGTCCGGCCATTCGCGCTTTCGCGTGACCGTCTTGACGCCCGACCAAGTGAAACCCTGGCGGCCGACGCCGACGCCATATTCAATGGCCTGTCCCTGGCCGAGCACGTAATAGAGGCGGCGCTCCTTCGTCGAGATGACCACCGCGCCCTTCTTAAATTCCGGATGGCGCCAGGTCACGACCTGCCGGGGGATCGCCTGTTCGCGGAATATATTGATGAAATCGGCGATCGGCCCGCGATCGAGCGGGCTGCCGAGCGCCGCCGCCGGGGCCGCGCCGGAGAGGCCGAGGACGAGGGCGCCCCAGATTTTCGCTTGTGACAGTCCCATTCCCGGCATCCTCCGAATCCTTTCGCCGCCCGCCGGTTCTCCGCAGCAAATGCGGCCGAAATCCGACGCCTGGGGAAACAGGGCGCCTCGACGGGCTCGACACGGCCTTGTCGACGCGGCTCTTGCCGACAGTGAGCGTTATAATATAACAAGCGAACATGACCGGCTCACATTCGGCGCATCTGCACAATATCCGCGGCGGGGCGGCCCCTGCCCGCGCCCGCGCGCCTCTGGAGCGCCCCTCGCTTCTGCGCCTCTCGGCGGGCGAGCGGGCGCTCGGCGCGATCGTCGTCATCGCCTCGCTCTGGGCGGGCGTCTACTGGGCTTTGCACTGAGGCGCCCGTCATGCGCGCGACCGGTTCGATTCGTCTCGAAAATCTCACGCTCGGCTATGATCGCCGGCCGGCTGTGCATCATCTGACCGGCGTCATCGAGCCCGGCGCGACGCTCGCCGTCTGCGGCCCGAACGGCGCGGGCAAGTCGACGCTGCTCAAGGGGCTCGCCGGCCTGCTGGCGCCGCTCGGCGGCCACATCCGGCGGGACGGTCTGTCCTTGCGCGACATCGCCTATCTGCCGCAATGCGTCGACATCGATCACGCCTTTCCGATCGATGTGCTCGACTTCGTCGCCACCGGCGCGATGCGCCGAATCGGCCTGTTCGGCCGCGTCGACCATTCCGAGCGCGACCGCATAGCGGCGGCCATCGCCGCCGTCGGGCTCGAGGGATTCGAGGACCGCCAGCTCGGAACGCTGTCCGGCGGCCAGATGCAGCGCGCGCTGTTCGCGCGCATTCTCGTCGAGGACGGAGCCGTGATCCTGCTCGATGAGCCCTTCGGCGCGATCGACGCCTCGACGATCGACGATCTCCTGACCATCGTCTCGCGCTGGCGGGAGGAGGGCCGCACCGTCGTCGCGGTGCTGCACGAGCTCGAGCTGGCGCGGCGGGCGTTTCCGCAGACGCTGCTGCTCGCCCGCGAGCCGATCTTCTGGGGCGACACGCGCGAGGCGCTGTCGGACGGCAGATTGAGGGACGCGCACAAGATGGTCGAAGCCTTCGATCGCGAGGCGCAGGAATGCCTGCGCGACGAGGACATTCATGCTTCATGAGATTTTCGTCGCGCCCTTCGTCGACTATGAATTCATGCGCCGCGCCCTCGTCGGCTCCATCGCGCTGGCGATCTCGGGAAGTCCGCTCGGCGTGTTCCTCATCCTGCGGCGCATGTCGCTCGCCGGCGACGCTCTGTCGCACGCCATTCTGCCCGGCGCGGCGCTCGGCTATCTGGTCTGCGGCCTGTCGCTGTCGGCCATGACCTTCGGCGGGCTGGCCGCCGGCCTCGCCGTCGCCGTCGCCTCCAGCGCCGCGGCGCGTTGGACGGCCTTGCGGGAGGACGCCTCGCTCGCGGCCTTCTATCTCGTCTCGCTCGCGCTCGGCGTCGCCATCGTGTCGCTCAAGGGCTCGAACGTCGATCTGCTGCACGTTCTGTTCGGCTCGGTGCTGGCGCTCGACGACGCGACGTTGATCTTTCTCGCCGCGATCGCCAGCGTCACGCTTCTGGCGCTCGCCGTCTCCTACCGGGCGCTGGCGCTCGATACGCTCGATCCGCAATTCGCGCGGCGCGTCAGCCCGCTCGGCGAGGCGGTTCCTTTCGCCTTTCTCGTGCTGGTGGTGCTCAATCTCGTCGCCGGCTTCCATGCGCTCGGCACGCTGATGGCGGTCGGCGTCATCATGCTGCCGGCGGCCTCGGCGAGACTGTGGACGAGAGACTTGACCGCCGCTCTGCCGCTCGCGGCGGCGCTCGGCGCGATCTCGTCCTATGCGGGGCTCGTGCTGTCGTTTCGCTCCGGCCTTCCGGCCGGCCCGGTCATCATCCTCATGGCCGGGGCCGCCTATTTCCTTTCGCTGATTTTCGGCCAGGCGGGCGGCCTCGTGCGCCTGCGCCGGCCGCACCGCCATCTGGAGGGGTGAATGAGATATTTTTCGGTCGACCGCCGCATGTTTTTCGCGGCCGCCGTCGCGGCGCTGGCCGTGACGACCGCGCCGGCTCGCGCCGAGAGCGAGCGCCTGCCCGTCGTCGCCAGCTTCTCCATTCTCGGCGATCTGGTGAAATCGGTGGGCGGCGAACGCGTCGACGTCGCGACGATCGTCGGCCCGGACGGCGACGCTCACGTCTATCAGCCGACGCCGAGGGACGGCCGCCGCCTCGCCTCGGCCAGGCTCGTCTTCGTCAATGGTCTCGGCTTCGAAGGCTGGATCGACCGGCTGATCGCCGCCTCCAGGACGAAAGCCGCGATCGTCACCGTGAGCCGTTCGGCGACGCCGCGCGCGGATGCGGACGGGACCGATCCGCACGCCTGGCAGGACGTGGCCAATGCGAAAATCTATGTCGGCAATATTCGCGACGCGCTGGTCGAGGCGGACCCCTCGGGGGCCGAAGCCTACAAGGCCAATGCGAACCGCTATCTTGCCGAACTCGAGGCGCTCGACCAGCATATTCTGCGCGAGATCGGCTCGATCCCCACGCCGCGCCGGCGCGTCGTCTCGACGCATGACGCCTTCGGCTATTTCGCCGCCCGCTATGGGCTGGAGTTCATCGCCCCTCAGGGCGTCTCGACCGAGTCCGAGGCGAGCGCCCGCGGCATCGCCCGCATCATCGACGCCGTGAGGGCGCACGAGGTTCCCGCCGTCTTCCTGGAAAACATCGTCGATCCGCGCTTCGCCAAGCGCATCGCCGCCGAAACCGGCGCCAGGATCGGCGGCACGCTCTATTCCGACGCCCTGTCCGATGCGAAAGGGCCAGCCGCGACTTATATCGACCTCATGCGCCACAATGTGCGAGAATTGACGGCAGCGCTCGCTCGCTGAACAATCGGCGGCCAATTCGCCAAGGCCGACGAGATTTCTTTGGCGGATTCGACACCGACGACAGATGGGCGGCGACGAATTCCGACGCCCTCGGGAGTTTTGACATGCGATACGACCTCGCCACGGCGATTCTCTGCGCTCTTTTTCTGTCCGGCGCCGGAGCGTCCGCCGCCGAGGAACTGCCCAAGCGAAAGCCGGGACTGTGGCGACTCGAAAACGCCATGCGCGGAAAACCTTCGCCGATCGGCCCGATCGAAATGTGCGTCGACGCAGAGACCGATGACATCTTGCGGCAGCGCGCGGGCGATGTCGCGCAGGCCTGCGAGAAGACCGGCTGGACGAAAGACGGCGACAAATTCACCGTCAAATCGGTATGCAAGTTCGGACAGACGAAAGCGACGACCGAAGGGACATTCTCGGGAAGCTTCGAATCGAATTACAATGCTGAGTTGCATATCGCCTATGAACCGCCGATTCACGGCATGGCCTCGGCCGATATGACGATCGCCGCGAAATGGCTCGGCCCCTGCAAGCCCGGCCAGAAGGGCGGCGACATTGTCGCGCCGGGGCTGGGCGCCGCCGCCGCTCCGGGCGGCAAGACGCTCAACATGCAGGACATGCTGAAGATGCGCGAGTCGTCCGAAAAGCCGAAGCGCTAGAGCGTCTCCAGCCGAAGCGGACGCCAATTCGCATGAGGAAATGCGCTCCGGCAGCGCCGTCTGAGAGGAAAACGCTTTGACCGACAAAATCCCCGTCACCGTCATCACCGGCTATCTCGGCGCCGGCAAGACGACGTTGCTCAATCGCATTCTCACCGAACAGCATGGCCGGCGCTACGCCGTCATCGTCAATGAATTCGGCGAGATCGGCATCGACAACGATCTCGTCGTCGGCGCCGACGAAGAAATCTTCGAGATGAACAACGGCTGCATCTGCTGCACCGTGCGTGGCGATCTCATCCGCATCATCGAAGGCCTGATGAAAAGGCGCGGCAAGTTCGACGCCATCATCGTCGAGACGACCGGCGTCGCCGATCCGGCGCCCGTGGCGCAGACGTTTTTCGTGGACGCCGACGTGAAGGAGGCGGCCAAGCTCGACGCCGTGGTGACGCTCGCCGACGCCAAATGGCTCGCGCATCGGCTCGCCGACGCGCCGGAAGCGAAGAACCAGATCGCCTTCGCCGACGTCGTCATCCTCAACAAGACCGACCTCGTGTCGAAAGACGAACTGCTGGAAGTCGAAGGACGCATTCGCGCCATCAACCCTTACGCCACGCTGCATCGCACGGTGAAGGCCGAGGTGCCGCTGCAGGCGGTGCTGGAGCGCAACGCCTTCGACCTCGAGCGCATTCTCGAGATCGAACCGAATTTCCTCGAGAGCGAGGACGACGATCGTCGTCACGATCACGAATGCGGGCCCGATTGCGGGCATGACCACGGACATCATCATCACGACCACGACCATCATCATGGCCACGAGCATCACGATCATGGCCATGCGGGCGGGCTGAAGCATTATCACGACGAGGACATGCGTTCCGTCGCCATTCATCACGAGGGCGAGGTCGATCCCGATCGTTTCGTTCCCTGGCTCAACGAACTGGTGCAGCGCGAGGGGCCGGATATTCTGCGTTGCAAGGGCATCGTCGCCTTCGAGAACGAGCCTCGCCGTTTCGTCTTCCAGGGCGTTCACATGATTTTGGACGGCGATCTGCAGCGCGAATGGCGCGACGACGAGAGGCGCGCGTCGCGCCTCGTCTTCATCGGCCGCAAATTGAAGGAAGACGAGATTCGCGAAGGCTTCGCGAAGAACGTGCTGCGCGCGGGCGTGTGAGCCGGAGCGTTTGTTCGGCGTCGGAAACGCCAAAAAACAAGGACCTGCCGAATTTCGCCTCAGGCTGACCCCAGCGCTTCGATACGCGCCACATCCAACCCGCGAAAGATCGCGCAGCGTTGAAAGACGCCGAGATCGGGCGGCATTTGTTTCTGGTGACAGAATTTCGCCACGAGCTTGGCCAGTCCCTTGATGTCGCGACCTGTGGCGTTCGGAAAGACGGCGACGAGATCGTCGATGAGGCGATCGTCGACATCGAGCTCGAACTGCTCGGCCATGACGCGCCAGATGCGCCGCTTCGCGCCGTCGTCCGGCGGATAATATTTGATGAGCGCGATGCAGCGCGAGACGATCGCCTCGTCGATGTCGTCGACGCGGTTGGTGGTGAGAAACAGCAGCCCGTTGAAATATTCGAGCACGCGCAGAAACACGCCGACGACGGCGTTCATGGCGATATTGTCGTCGCGGCGCTTGATATAGACATCCGCTTCGTCGATCAGCATCACCGCGCCCCAGCGCTGCGCGCGCGTGAGAATTTCCTTCAGCGCGGTCTCCATCGTCGAGACGTTCAGCCCCAACTGGCCGGAGTGCACGCGATAGAGCGGGCGCTGGATGATTTCCGAATAGACTTCGGCGGTGAGCGTCTTGCCGACGCCGGGCGGGCCGGCGCAGAGCACCGTGGTGCCGCCGGACTTGCCTTGGACGATATCGTCCATCAGCACGTCCATCTCGGCGGTCAATATGTCGATGAGATCGGTCTGCTCCGGCGGCAG
>PQAN01000400.1 GCA_003105285.1 Methylocystaceae bacterium | reverse complement strand
TCGCCCGGCTGCTTGAACCAGCGTCCGATCGTCGCCTCGGTCACCGACTCGCCGAGAGTGGGAACGCGGATTTCAGTCATCGTCACTCCGCCGCCAGAGAGATGCGCGCCGCGAAGGCCTCGTCGAGGAAAGCCCTGAGCTGCGCTTGATGCTTCGACATGGTTCCCGCCGCCGTCGAGGCCGAGGCCGGACGGCCGATGTAGCGCGGACGCTTCGTCTTGCCGCCGACTTGCGTCAGCACCCATTCGAGATAGGGCTCGACGAAGAACCAGGCGCCCATGTTCTTGGGCTCCTCCTGGCACCAGAACACGTCCGCCTGCCGGAAGCGCGACAACATGGCGACGAGGCCCTTGAGCGGGAAGGGATAGAGCTGCTCGACGCGCAGCAGATAGACGTCGTTCGCGCCGCGCGCCTCGCGCTCCTCGATGAGATCGTAATAGACCTTGCCGGAGCACAGGATGACGCGGCGAATCTTGTCGTCGCTCACGAGCTGCAGTCTGTCGCTCCGCGCCGTCTCGGCGTCGTCAGACAGAAAGCGATGGAACATCGAGCCCGCGCCCATTTCGTCGAGGCGCGAGACGCAGCGCTTGTGGCGCAGCAGCGACTTCGGCGTCATCAGGATGAGCGGTTTGCGAATGTCGCGGTGCAGTTGCCGGCGCAGGATGTGGAAATAATTCGCCGGCGTCGAGCAGTTCGCGACCTGCATATTGTCTTCGGCGCAGAGCTGCAGGAAGCGCTCGAGCCTGGCCGAGGAATGCTCCGGCCCCTGGCCCTCGTAGCCGTGCGGCAGCAGGCAGACGAGTCCCGACATGCGCAGCCATTTGCGCTCGCCGGCCGACAGGAACTGATCGAAGATGACCTGCGCGCCATTGGCGAAATCGCCGAACTGCGCCTCCCACAGCACCAGCGAGCGCGGCTCGGCGAGCGAATAGCCGTATTCGAAACCGAGCACGGCCTCTTCCGACAGCATCGAATTGATGACCTCGAAGCGCCCCTGTTCGCCGGCGAGGTGATCGAGCGGCAGATAGCGCGCTTCGTTCTCCTGATCGACGAGCACGGCGTGGCGCTGCGAGAAGGTGCCGCGCTCGCTGTCCTGGCCGGAGAGCCGCACATTATAGCCCTCCGAGAGCAGCGAGCCGAAAGCCAGAGCCTCCGCCGTCGCCCAATCTATGCCGACGCCGCTCGCGATCGTCGAACGGCGCGCGTCGAGGAAGCGCTGAATGGTGCGATGGATGTGGAAGCCTTCGGGAATCGTCGCGAGCTTCGCGCCGATGTCGCGCAACGTCTCGACCGGCACGCCGGTCTTGCCGCGCCGATCGTCGTCGGAGGATTGATAGCCGGGCTTCACGCCCGCCCAGCGGCCGTCGAGCCAATCGGCCTTGTTCGGCCGATAGGACTGCACGGCTTCGAGCTCCTGCTCCAGGCGCTGACGCCATTCGTTCTTGATGGCGTCGACCTCCTCGCGGGTGATCTGGCCTTCGCCGATCAGCTTGTCGCCGTAGAGATCGAGCGTCGTCTTGTGAGCCCTGATCTTTTTATACATCAGCGGCTGGGTGAAGCCCGGCTCGTCGCCCTCGTTATGGCCGAAGCGACGGTAGCACCACATGTCGATGACGACGGGCTTCTGGAACTGCTGACGGAATTCCGTGGCGACGCGGGCGGCGTAGACGACCGCCTCCGGATCGTCGCCATTGACGTGGAAAATCGGCGCCTCGACCATTTTCGCGACGTCGGACGGATAGGGCGACGAGCGCGAATAGCGCGGATAGGTCGTGAAGCCGATCTGATTGTTGATGATGAAATGCACCGATCCGCCGGTGCGATGGCCCTTGAGGCCCGACAGGCCGAAACATTCGGCGACGACGCCTTGGCCCGCGAAAGCCGCATCGCCGTGGATGAGCAGCGGCATCACGGCGCGCCGGTCGTGATCCGGACACTCGTATTGATCCTGCTTGGCGCGGACCTTGCCGAGCACGACCGGATCGACGATCTCGAGATGCGACGGATTGGCGGTCAGCGACAGATGCACCTTGTTGCCGTCGAACTCGCGGTCCGACGACGCGCCGAGATGATATTTGACGTCGCCCGACCCTTCCACCTCGTCCGGCAGGAAGGAGCCGCCCTTGAACTCGTGGAACAGCGCGCGATGCGGCTTGCCCATGACCTGGCACAGCACGTTCAGCCTTCCGCGATGCGCCATGCCGAGCACGATGTCCTTCGCGCCGAGCGCGCCGCCGCGCTTGATGATCTGCTCGAGCGCCGGCACGATGGACTCGGCGCCGTCGAGGCCGAAGCGTTTGGTGCCGGTATATTTGACGTCGAGAAACTTCTCGAACCCTTCCGCCTCGACGAGCTTGCGCAGAATGGCGCGCTTGCCTTCGCTCGTGAAGGCGATCTCCTTCTTCGGCCCCTCGATGCGCGCCTGAATCCAGGCCTTCTCCTCGGGGTTGGAGATGTGCATGAACTCGAAGCCGATCGGCCCGCAATAAGTGCGGCGCAGGATCGCCACCATCTCGAAGACGCTGGCGTATTTCATGCCCATCACGCCGTCGATGAAGATCTTGCGGTCGTAATCCTCGTCGGTGAAGCCATAGGTCGCCGGATGCAGCTCGCCATGGTCGTGGCGCTGCTCGAGCCCTAAGGGATCGAGATTGGCGTGCAGATGGCCGCGCATGCGATAGGCGCGGATCATCAT
>PQAN01000399.1 GCA_003105285.1 Methylocystaceae bacterium | reverse complement strand
GTCCTCTCAAAGATGCGACGGCAGCCAGGAACGGTCGCCAGCGTCGAACTTGTAGGTCCAGCCTACTGTGAACTCCAGGCCGCGCAGCCAGATGTTCACATTTGCGGCGGGATTGTATGCGCCGAGCGGGGCGAGAGGGCTCTGCGGCAGAGCCTCGGGGCCGCGTACCGAATTCTTGAACGCATAGACCGCAGCGAAGTCGATCGAGGAGTTCTTGGTGACTTCATAGCTGAATCCGCCACTGACGTGATGCGCGTTGATGACGGGCGACAGGATATTGAGCGTGACCGCGCGAGACGGAATGGGGCTGGTGGCGTAGTGATAGCCGGCCCGCAGCGCCAAGCCGGGCGTCGCGCGCCACTCGACGCCGACGGCCGCCGAATCCGTATCGTTCCAGCCGAAGCCGGGACCGCCGGCTGTGCCGAGCGAGTTCCGTAAGACGGGGAAGCTCGAATTATGCACCGCCTCGACGCCCGAGTAGAAAATATGTCTCCAATCGGCCATGACCGTCAAATTCGGCAGCACGTCATAGGCGAGGCCCACCGTGACGTTGGCGGGAATGTCGAAGCGCCCGGAATTGGCCACGAGGCCGGCATATTTCCCGAACGCCGTCATGAACATCGGCGTGGAGGCCGCGACGGCGAAACGCAACTGCTCGGTCGCGCGCCATTGCAGACCCGCCCGGATGCCGCCGCCCACCGACCAGTCGTAGCCATTGTCGGACAGATGAAAAGGATCGGACGAGAAGGGCGCGAAAATCTTCAGACCCTGGACATTGAGCGTCTGCACTGCGACCGTCGGCGCGACGCCGACCGACAGCGAACCGAATTTCCGGGCGTAGCCGACGCTCGTGAACCCCTGTTCGAGATCGACGCCCGCGTATCCGCCGCCGAACGGTCCGCCGGCCGGCCGATGGAAATGGCCGAAGTCGTATGACGTATTGATCCCGCCATTGGCGTAGGACGCAGTGCCCCAGGCGGAATCGGCGTCGATCGGCTCGGCGAAGGAGTTGTTGGGGACGGGGAAGATCGGACGTCCGCTCCGAACGTCGCCGGGCGCCAATACGCGCGGAAATCCCTCGGTCGAATAGCCGCGCTCCGGCATTATCGCCGTCAAGCCGACCTGCATCTGTCGCTCGAGATCGACGAGGCCGGCCGGGTTGATGGAAAGCGACATGGCGTCGCGCGAATCGGCGACGCCGGCGCCGCCCAACGCTTTTTGCCTCGCGCCGTAGCCGATCAGAAAATAGCCGTCCGCGGCCAATGTCGGAGCGGAGAACAAGGAGGAGAAAGCGGCGAGACAAAAAAGAGAACGCCAAGAATATGCTTGCATATGTCGATCGCCCTTTGCATCTGGTCGGCCGCCCGCCACTCGCATCGAGAACCGGCAGCTCGGCGGCCCTCGCGCTCCGCGACTCATCGATGCTCGAGGCAGACGGAAAATAGCAGAGCCTTGTCGCCTCGCCAGCGCCTCGCCTGGGGCGTCACGCATTATTTGCCCTATGTCACGTATCTGCCACAGTCGCGGGCGCGACCTGTCACCGGCGCGACCTTGCCGCCATCCTCGCCAATGGATAACATCGCGACGATGGCGAGGGGCGCCGCTCGGTTCGAGCGGCTGAGAAGCACCCATCGAACCTGATCCGGGTAATGCCGGCGCGAGGGAAGGCCAGCGTGAGACGTCGCTCGATGCGTTCGAGACGTCACGATCCTCTTTCTTCATCGTCGCCGCCCGATCGTTTCCTCGAGGAGCGCGACGATGAATGTGCACGACAAACGCCCGCCGACCCCCGTCAGCGTCACCACCGGCCCCGTCGGCGCTTCGCGCAAAATCTATTCGTCGCCGCGCGGCCATGACGATGTGCGCGCGCCGGTGCGCGAGATCGCTCTCGACCCGTCCGCGAGCGAAGCGCCGCTACGCGTCTATGATCCCTCCGGTCCTTATACATGCGGCGAATTCGTCCCCGATCTATCGGCCGGGCTGCCGGCGGCGCGGCCCTGGCTCGCGACGCGCGACGGCCTCGAGGTCTATGGCGGACGCGCGATCAAGCCGGAGGACAACGGTTTCGTCAGCGCCGATCATCTCGTTTCGCCCTGTCCGGCGGCGCGTCCGATCTATCGTGCGAGCGGTTCTGCGCCGGTGACGCAATTGGAGTTCGCGCGCGCCGGAATCGTCACCAAGGAGATGGTCTATGTCGCGCATCGCGAAAATCTCTGCCGCGATCGCGCTTTCGAGAACGGCGTGGCGCGCATCGCCCAGGCCGAGAGTTTCGGCGCCTCTCTTCCGGCTTTCGTGACGCCGGAATTCGTGCGCGACGAGATCGCGCGCGGACGCGCGATCATTCCCGCCAATGTCAATCACCCCGAGTTGGAGCCGGTGATCATCGGCCGCAACTTCCTCGTGAAGGTCAACGCCAATATCGGCAATTCGGCCGTCACCTCTTCCGTCGAGGAGGAGGTCGAGAAGATGGTGTGGGCGATCCGCTGGGGCGCCGACACGGTGATGGACCTCTCGACCGGCCGCAACATCCACAACACCCGCGAATGGATCATCCGCAACGCGCCGGTGCCGATCGGCACCGTGCCGATCTATCAGGCGCTCGAGAAAGTCGGCGGCGACGCCACCAAGCTCGATTGGAATGTGTTCAAGGATACGTTGATCGAGCAGGCGGAGCAGGGCGTCGATTATTTCACCATTCACGCCGGCGTGCGTCTCGCGCATGTGCCGCTGACCGCCGGCCGCGTCACAGGCGTCGTGTCGCGCGGCGGCTCGATCATGGCGCGCTGGTGCCTCTCGCGCCATCGCGAAAGCTTTCTGTACGAACGCTTCGACGAGATCTGCGACATCATGCGCCGCTACGACGTCTCCTTTTCGTTGGGCGACGGCTTGCGTCCCGGCTCCATCGCCGACGCCAATGACGCCGCGCAATTCGCCGAGCTCGAGACCCTGGGAGAATTGACGAAGGTCGCCTGGGACAAGGGCTGCCAGGTGATGATCGAAGGCCCCGGCCATGTGCCGATGCACAAGATCAAAGTGAATATGGAGAAGCAGTTGCGCGAATGCGGCGAGGCGCCCTTTTATACGCTCGGCCCGCTCGTCACCGACATCGCGCCGGGTTACGATCACATAACGTCGGGGATCGGCGCGGCGATGATCGGCTGGTTCGGCACCGCCATGCTCTGCTATGTGACGCCGAAGGAGCACTTGGGCCTTCCCGATCGCGACGATGTGAAGACGGGCGTCATCACCTACCGTATCGCGGCGCACGCCGCCGATCTCGCCAAGGGGCATCCGGCGGCGCAAGAACGCGATGACGCGATGAGCCGCGCGCGTTTCGACTTCCGTTGGAGGGATCAGTTCGACATCGGCCTCGATCCCGATACGGCGCGGCGGTATCACGACGAGACGCTGCCGAAAGAGGCGCATAAGGTCGCGCATTTCTGCTCGATGTGCGGACCGAAATTCTGCTCGATGCAGATCACCCGCGACCTGCGCGAAGAGGCGGCGGCGATCGCCGAGCGGGAGAAAGGTCTCGCCGAAAAGAGCGCCGAGTTCCTCGAGAAGGGCGCGCAGATCTATGTGAAGGGATGACATTCGCGAGCGCTCGCGAATGTCACGATCGTCGTCGGCCCGATGCGAATGCCGGAGCGCCTCGCTTCGCCCGGGGCGCGCGATCCTTGCTTCCCGAGTGATGAGCCGGGATCGTCGCTGGTCGCGAAATGTGACTCGCTCGAAGGAGGAGATGTATCTTTCGCAATGCAGCAAAGATCATAGCGGCATGATTTTTGCGCACTCTTGGCGGTGATAAGAAAATGTCACTTACATTGACAGGCGCAGTAGAAACAGCCTATTTGCGCGCGGGACGATGCGCCCGGGACCAAAAATAAGGGACAAAGCTCCCGAGTTCAAAAGAGGGAACGAGATATGAAAATTCGCGCCATTGTGACGGCCGCTGCTCTCTTCGCCGGCATGGTCGGTCCGTCGTTCGCCAGCTGCGATGTTCACGGGGAAGACAAGCAGGCCCTGTGCGCGCAGAAATGCGACGACTCTTTCATCAGAGACAAGATGCACTACAACTCCGACCTCGCGAAAGTATCGGCGGAAAAGAAGGCCTGCGACGAAAAATGCGGCTGCCCGCAGAACAGCGCCGACATCAAGTAATTCGGAGCGTCCCGAGAGGGGCGAACCCATTCGACGTCGCTGGGCGCGCGGTCTTTCGCGCGCCCAAGGTCGGCGCGAGGCGACAGTCGAGCTCCCTGGAGGTCCGCGAGCGCTTTCCGCTCCCGGCGGATCGAGCGCTATCATGCCTGCCTGGGCGATATGCGTGACGGAAGATCGGCGGCCGATCGGGATCGATGATCATATCCCGGGATAACCTCCAATCGATCCCGGTTGTCATGAGTTCTAGACCCGCTATTGTGCGCGTCCATGACAAATCGACAGGAAGCCGTCATCGGCGTCGTCACCGCCTCCGACCGCGCCAGCGCCGGCCTCTATGAGGACGAGAGCGGGCCGGCCATCGCCGCCTATCTAGGGAAGGTGTTGACGAGCCCGTTCCGCATCGAGCGGCGCATCATTCCGGATGGTTTCGAGAGCGTGCGCGACACGCTCATCGATCTCGCCGACAATGTCGGCTGCGACCTCATCGTCACGACCGGCGGCACAGGGCCGTCGCCGCGCGATCTGACGCCCGAGGCGACTCTGGCGGCGGCTCCGCGCGAACTGCCGGGCTTCGGCGAGTTGATGCGCAAGGTCTCGTTGGCGCAGGTGCCGACGGCGATTTTGTCGCGACAATTGGCCGCGCATCGCGGCAAGTGCCTGATCATCAACCTTCCGGGCAAGCCCGCGGCCATCGAACTGTGCCTCGACGCCGTGATGCCGGCGGTGCCTTATTGCCTCGACCTCATCGGCGCCGCCTATATAGAGACCGACCCGGCGCGGGTGACGGCGTTCCGGCCCAAGGCCAAGTGAGCTCTCCGAGGCGGGGGATCCCGAGACCGGTCGAGCTCAAAGGGGACGCCGAGCGAGGGGCCTGCTTCTCATCCGCTCGCGGGGACTGTATAGACTGGCCGCCGGGCGTTCGCGCCTTTCGGAGACGCCGGCGGATTTTCGCTTTTTGCGCCAGGGGCTAGAAGAATTATGAGCGATGTGCGTCTCGTCGTCGTCGGCGCGGCCGGCCGCATGGGCCGGATGTTGATCGCCGCGATCGGCGATAGTTTGGGAGCGACGCTCGCCGGCGCATTGGAATCGTCCGATTCCCCCCATGTCGGGCAGGACGCCGGCCTGCTGGCGGGCCGCGCCGCCAATGGCGTCGCCGTGTCGTCCGATCCCGAAGCCGCGCTGAAGGGGGCGGACGTCCTCATCGATTTCTCGAGCCCGGCTTCGACCGTCGCGCTGGCGGAGCTCGCCGCCGCGGCCGGCGTCGCCCATGTCATCGGCACGACCGGCCTCTCGACGAGCGATCTCGAGGCGATCGCCGCCGCCGCTGAACGGACCGTCGTGGTGCGCTCCGGCAATATGAGCCTCGGCGTCAATCTGCTGGCTCTGCTCGTGGAGCGGGCGGCCAGCGCGCTCGGGCCGGCCTGGGACGCAGAGATCATCGAAATGCACCATAAGATGAAGGTCGACGCGCCGTCCGGCACCGCTCTGCTGCTCGGCGAGGCGGCGGCGCGCGGGCGCAACGTCCAGCTTGCGGAGCACAGCGCCCGGGCGCGCGACGGCCTGACTGGTCCGCGCCGGCCGGGCGACATAGGCTTCGCGTCGCTGCGCGGCGGCACGGTGGTCGGCGACCACACGGTCGTTTTCGCAGGCGCCGGAGAGCGCATCGAGCTCTCTCACCGGGCCGAGGATCGGGGCATCTTCGCGCGCGGCGCGATCGCCGCGGCGCTGTGGACGAGGGGCCGCGCGCCGGGCCTCTATTCGATGGCCGACGTTCTCGGCATCGCCGACGCGTGAGCGGCCAAGACGCCATCTCTCGAGGGACATCACCCGCATGGACCGCATACTCGTCATCGTCCGGCACGGCGAAAGCGAATGGAATTCGAAAAATCTGTTCACCGGCTGGAAGAATCCCGATCTGACGCCGGTCGGCGTCGAGGAGGCGAGGCGGGCGGGGCGCGAGCTGAGACGTCTCGATCTGCGCTTCAACATCGGCTTCACGTCGCTGCTGCTGCGCGCACAGCACACGCTCGACCTCATCTTTCAGGAGCTCGGGCAGAAGGACGTTCCGGTCATCCGCAGCCGGGCGCTGAACGAGCGCCATTACGGCGACCTCTCCGGCCTCAACAAGGACGAGGCGCGCCAGCAATGGGGCGAGGAGCAGGTGCGGCTGTGGCGACGCTCCTACGACGTCGCGCCGCCGGGCGGCGAAAGCCTCAGGGACACGGTGGCGCGGGTTCTGCCGTTCTACTGCCAGGAGATATTGCCGCGCGCGCTGCGCGGCGAGCGCGTTCTCGTCGCGGCGCATGGCAATTCGCTGCGCGCGCTGGCGATGGTGCTCGACAGGCTGACGCCCGAGACGGTCCCCAGTCTCGAACTCGCCACCGGCGTGCCGATCGTCTACAGGCTCAATCCCGATTCGACGGTCGCGACGAAAGAAGCGCTCGTCTGAAAGCGGGGCTGAAGGCTCGCGCCCAAGGCGTCGCCCCTCTGCGCGAACCGCGACGAAGGCCTTGCGAAATGCTGGAAATCGAGCCCGGCGTCCGTCTCTATCGCGGCTTCTTCGACTTCTCCCGGCAGGACAGTCTCGTCCGCGACATCGAGCGGGTGATCGCGCGGGCGCCTCTGTTCACGCCGCGAATGCCGCGCACCGGCAAGGCCTTCTCGGTGCGCATGACGAATTGCGGGCCGTTCGGCTGGGTCAGCGACGCCGCGCGCGGCTATCGCTATGAGCCGCATCATCCGGAGACATGCGAGCCATGGCCCGTAATGCCGCGCGTCTTGCTCGAAGCGTGGGAGGAACTCGCTTCCTATCCGCTGCCGCCGCAGGCCTGCCTGGTGAATCTCTATCACGCCGAGGCGCGCATGAGCTTGCATCAGGACCGTGACGAGAAGGATTTCGAAGCGCCGATTCTCTCCGTCTCGCTCGGCGCCGATTGTCGGTTCCGGCTCGGCGGGTCGAAGCGCTCGGACCCCACGCGGACTTTCGTATTGTCGTCGGGCGACGCGATGACGCTCGGCGGCCCCGCGCGGCTGCGCTTTCATGGCGTCGACAAACTGCTGCCGGCGCTCTCGCCGCGCTTCGCGTCGCCATTGCTCGCGAACGGCGAGCGGATAAATCTCACTCTGCGGCGCGTGACGTGAGCGTTTTCACCTGCGGTTCAGGGCAGGGAGGATATTGTCACTGAAAGCGCTCCGATATAGTTTCCGGGCCGCGGGATGGCGGATCGGCGCATGGTCGCGGCCATGGCCAGCTTGATAAAACGGTCGACTCCCAGGGGACGACGCTTTGAGGAAAGGAACGAGGATGAAATCAGTTTCCGTGCTGACGCTCGCGATGAGCGTCGCTTTCACCGCTCTGGCCGGTTCGGCTCTGGCCGCCGGCGATCCCGCGGCGGGCGAGAAGGTCTTCAACAAGTGCAAGGCCTGCCATCAGGTCGGCGAGACCGCCAAGAACGCGGTCGCGCCGGAACTCAACGGCATCAGCGGCCGCAAGGCCGGCGCCGTCGAGGGCTATAATTATTCCGACGCCCTGAAGGGCTCCGGCATCACCTGGGACGAGGCTTCGTTCAAGGAGTTCGTCAAGAATCCGAAGGCCAAGGTCGCCGGCACGAAGATGGTGTTCCCGGGCCTGGCGTCCGAGAAGGACCAGGAAGACATCTGGGCCTATCTCGCCCAGTTCGGCGCCGACGGCAAAAAGAAGTAAGCCGCAGCTCCTCGCGGTTCACGACAAGCGGCCCCTCGAGGGCCGCTTTTTCTTTGCGCGGCCGCGAATCGGGCCCTAAAAGCCGTCTCGACGCAATCGAAGAGACGGCCGTGACGCGAAAGCCAGACGAAATTCCCGTGGAGTTGATGCAGCCGCTGGCGACCTTGCCCGTCTTCTACGCGCTGGAGGGGCGGCGCGTCGTCGTCGCCGGCGGGTCGGAAGGCGCGGCGTGGAAGGCGGACCTCGCGGCCGCCGCCGGCGCGCAGGTTCGCGTCTACGCCGCCTGCGCGAGCGCCAGGCTGCGCGAGATCGTGCAGAGCCGCGCCAATGTGACGCTCGAGGAGCGCGCCTGGCGCGCGAGCGACCTCGACGGCGCGGCGCTTGCGCTCGCCGTCATCGCCGACGACGCCGAAGCGAAGGCGTTCCGCGACGCGGCCAAGCAGAGAGGCGTTCCGCTCAATCTGACGGACCGTCCCGGCTCGAGCGATTTCTTCATGGGGGCGATCGTCAATCGGTCGCCGCTCGTCATCGGCGTCTCGACGGGCGGCGGCGCGCCCGTGTTCGCGCAGGCCGTGCGGGCGCGCATCGAGACGCTGATTCCATCGAGCTTCGCCGCCTGGGCGCGCGCGGCGCGGTCGTGGCGTCCGCGTGTCTTGGCCTCGGGACTGGACTTTCTGTCGCGCCGCGAATTCTGGCGACGCTTTACCCGCGAGGCCTTCGCGCGAATCGAGACCTCGCCGACGGAAATGGATTTCGACGCGCTGCTCGACGAGACGCGGCGCGCCGGCGACGCGGCGACGCGCGGGCGCGTGACCCTCGTCGGCGCGGGGCCGGGGGATCCCGAACTGCTGACGCTGAAAGGCCTGCGCGCGCTGGTCGGCGCCGATGTGGTGCTGTTCGACGATCTCGTGCCGAGCGCGGTCCTCGATCTCGCGCGCCGCGAGGCGACGCGCATCAATGTCGGCAAGCGCGGCTATGCGCCCTCCGTGCGGCAGGAGGAGATCACGGCGCTGCTCGTCTCGCTCGGCCGAGAGGGAAAGAATGTCGTGCGCCTGAAGGGCGGCGATCCGATGATTTTCGGCCGGGCGAACGAGGAAATCCGTGCGATCCGCGACGCCGGGCTCGAGGTGGAGGTCGTGCCGGGCGTCACGGCGGCGCTCGCCGGCGCCGCGTCGCTGAAGGCCTCGCTCACCAATCGCGACACGGCGCGCCGCGTGCAGTTCGTCACCGCCCATACGAGCGACGGCAAATTCCCCGAGGATATCGACTGGCGCGCGCTTGCCGACCCAGGCGCGACGACGGCCGTCTATATGGGTAATCGCACGCTGCCGGCGCTGTCGCAGCGCCTGCTCGCGGAAGGCGTCGATCCGACGACGCCCGCCTTCCTCATCGAACGCGCGAGCACGCCGGACGAGCGGATCATCGCGGGAACGATCGCGGATTTGCCGGGCAGGGTGGCGCAAGAGGAATTGGTGGGACCGTGCCTCGTGTTGATCGGGGCGACGCTTTCGGGGTGAGGGCGATCGCCCGCGGCGATTGGCCATCCTTGCGCGCCGAGCTATACTAAATATATGGCGACGCTATCGGATGATCCCAACCTCGCGCGTTTCCGGGCGGCGCTCGAGGCAATTTACGGCAGCAGACTCGATCGCGTCGTGCTGTTCGGCTCGCGCGCGCGAGGCGACGCCCGAGCGGACTCCGATTACGACGTCGCCGTATTCCTGAAATTGCTTCCGGACCGATGGGCCGAATTGGACAGGCTGGCGGAGCTTCGAGTCCGATTTCTCGACGAGACGGGCGCTTTTTTCGACGCAAAGCCTTATGCGGCGGCCGCTTACGGCGAGCGCTCTCCTCTCATGCATGAAGTCAGGCGAGGGGTCGATCTTTGACTCCCGAAGCGAAGCTGTTTCTCGACAAGGCGCATTTGCATCTCGAGCATTCCGCGGCGATGCTTCGGGTCGAGCTGAATGAGGATGCCGGCCGCACGGCCTATCTTGCTGGTTTCCATGCGGCGCAGGCCTTCATTTTCGAGAGCGTCGGCAGAGTGTTCAAGTCCCATCGTGGCGTTCAGACAGAATTCCTGCGCTTGACGAAAGACGATCCGCGCTTCACGTCGGATCACAGGATTTTTCTGTCGCAGACGTATAATCTGAAAGCGATTGCCGATTACGAGACAGGCCCGGGCGCGAATGTGTCGGCGGAACGCGCCGCACGGGCGCTCGAGGCCGGAAGGCGATTCGTGTCGCAAATCGCCAGCGTGCTCTCGCCCGAAATTCACGGCGACGACAAGTCGAATTTTTAAAAAACCGACTTTGTCAACCGAGAGTTTTGACGAGAAAAAGTTCGTAGAAATGCTCCTTCTCGGCGATCCCATCGCTCCAACGCTTTTCTTCGCAGCGAATCCAGCGAAAACCATATCTTTGATTGGCGTGTTTAGAAGCGATGTTGCTCTCTCTGTGCGAAACGACGATGCGCGTGCAAGTCGGATGGCTCTCCGCCCATCCGATCCGCGCCTCGTATAAGAGCTTCGACAATCCACGGCCGCGTAGGTCGGGCCGCAGCCACGATCCCCACAGCATCGCCGTTTGCTTCGAGGGATCGTCTCTGTCGATGACGATGGCTGTCATCCCTGCCGGCTCGGTTTCAGAATAGAGGACAAAGATCCCCGTGTTTGGGTTCGCGAGACGAGAACGCCAAGTCGACTCCGGAAAGGACGACTCTCGCGCGGCATTGGAGGAGAAAACGGCTGGATCGGCGGCGAGCGCTCGAAGCCTGATCTCTCTCAGGACGCGCCAATCCGTTTCGTCGATCTGTCTGATCCCGATCATACGATTTCAAAGCTCTCGCAAAGCCCGCAATAACTGTTCTTCATCGGGCGCCCGCGCCACTCGCACATCGACGCAATCCGCATCTCGCAACACGCGTGCGATGTCTTCGGACAGAGCGAGATGTGTGACGCTCGCGCCGCCTGACGGCGGCAGGTCGCTTGCGAGTTCGAGAAAAATCGCCGCGCTGCGCGCCGAATAATGCAGGACGGCGGTGATTTCGCCGCGCGACAGAGCGGCGAGCGCCTCGTCGGAGAGCGCGCACGCGGCTCGCGCTTCATAGGTCTCGACGGTGGTGATGCGATGTCCGCTTTCGTATAAGCAACGTTCGAGCTTGTCCTTGCGGTCTCGGCCAGCGAGATAGAGGAAGCGAAACGGCGAGACCGCCTCCCAATCTCTCCCCCGCTCCGCGGGAGAGGGGGCGCTGGCGATCGGCGTTTCGCGAGTGCTTCGATCCGGACGAGCCGGCTCCTCTTTCCGCGTCGGCGAGGACAGGGTAGGGAGAGGGCTCTCCCGCAACATAGCTATCAACCCCTCGACATCCGGCGCTTGCGCCGTCACGCACAGCCCGCGCTGTTCGGCCGCCTGCGCGGTTCGCGCGCCGACGACATAGAAGGGTAGGGACGAGATTCCGTCGAGCCCTTCGCCCGCGTGGCGAATTGCGCGAGCGCTCGTCGCCAGCCCGGCGTCGAAGGTCT
This sequence comes from Methylocystaceae bacterium, assembly GCA_003105285.1. Taxonomy (GTDB): domain Bacteria; phylum Pseudomonadota; class Alphaproteobacteria; order Rhizobiales; family Beijerinckiaceae; genus Methylosinus. The sequence goes on along the minus strand of PQAN01000399.1, from coordinate 6,320 downwards.
CTCGCGGAATCGTCGCGCCGGTCGCGACGATCTCGATCACCGGCGAGATCAGCGGCGTAAAGCCCAGCCGCCGCAGCTTTTCGGCCGTGCGTTCGGCCTCGTTCCTCGCGCGCGTGACGAGGACGCGCGTCACACCAGACTCGCGACGCCATGCGGCAGGCGCAGCAGGATTTCATTGGCCGCGTCGTCGCCGATCAGCGCCGCGTCGACCGCCGGCCCGCGTCTCCTCGCCTCGAAGACTTCGCTGCCGTCGGCGCGCAGCACGAGGCCGTGAAAGACGAGTTCCGCGCCGTCGAGCTTCGCGTGAGCGGCGATCGGCGTGCGGCAGGAGCCGTCGAGCACGGTGAGAAACGCCCGCTCGGCGGCGAGCGCCGCGCCCGTCGCGGCGTCGACGATGGGAGCGAGCGCGTCGCGAACTCGATTGTCGCCGACGCGCTTGGTGATGGCGATCGCGCCTTGACCGGCGGCGGGCAGGAAATCGTCGATGGAGAGAATCGCCGTCGCATGGCTTTCGAGGCCGAGCCGTTTGAGGCCTGCGAGCGCCAGCAGCGTGCCGTCCACCTCGCCGCTCTCGACCTTGCGAAGGCGCGTCTCGACATTGCCGCGCAGCAAGGTGACGGAGAGATCGGGCCGCAGCCGCTTCACCTGCGCGCCGCGCCGCAGCGACGCCGTTCCGACGACCGCGCCTTTCGCGAGAGCGTCGAGCGTCGCGCCATTGCGGCCGATCCAGGCGTCGCGCACGTCCTCGCGCGGCAGATAGCCCGCGATCGTGATCTCGGGAGGCAGATGCGTCGGCAGGTCCTTCGACGAATGCACGGCGAGATCGATCGCGCCCTCGATCAAGGCGGTGTCCAGCTCCCTCGTGAAGAGTCCCTTGCCGCCCGATTCGGACAAGGGGCGATCCTGAATCGCGTCGCCGGTGGTGCGGATGATCTCGATCGGCAGGCTCTCCTCGCGAACGGAGAGCGCCGCCGCCAGAAGGCTGCGGACCTGCCGGGTCTGTGCGAGAGCGAGAGGGCTGCCGCGCGTGCCGATGCGTAAAGCCAGGGTCGTCATTCATTATCCGATTTGCGCCGCTGAGATCGGCGACTATAGGTTGAAGCGCTCGAGCCATAAAGCGGAGCCGCCGAAATCGCCAGTGTGGCGCCAAAGGAATTTCGAATGCGCGTTCTGGGAATTGAAACGACCTGTGACGAAACGGCGGTCGCTGTCGTCGGCTCGCGGCTCGGCGGCGAGGGAGGAGACATTCTCTCCAACGAGGTGATGAGCCAGATCGCCCAGCACGCGGCCTATGGCGGCGTCGTGCCCGAGATCGCGGCGCGCGCTCACATCGACGTCCTCGGCCGGCTGATCTCGCGCGCGCTGGAGAACGCCGGGGTCGATCTTTCCGGCGTCGACGCCATCGCCGCCTCGGCGGGGCCCGGCCTCATCGGCGGCATTCTGGTGGGGCTCACGGCGGCCAAGGCGCTGGCGCTCGCCTCCGGCAAGCCCTTCGTCGCCGTCAACCATCTCGAGGCGCATGCGCTCACCGGGCGCCTGACGAGCCATCTCGACTTTCCCTACCTCGCGCTGCTGGTGTCGGGCGGGCACACGCAGCTCGTCGCCGTGAAGGGCGTCGGCGATTATCATCGGCTCGGCTCCACCGTCGACGACGCGGCTGGTGAAGCGTTCGACAAGGTCGCGAAAATGCTCGGCCTGCCCTATCCCGGCGGGCCGCATATCGAGCGCCTGGCCGACAGCGGCAATCCGCAGCGTTTCGATTTCCCCCGGCCGATGTTCGGCCGGGGCGGCGCCGATTTCTCGCTCTCTGGACTGAAAACGGCGGTGCGGCTCGAAATTTCGCGGCTCGGCGCGCTGGAGGAGCGCGACGTCGCGGATCTGGCCGCCTCCTTCCAGGCGGCGGTCGTCGATGTGGTCGTCGACCGCGTGCGCGCCGGACTCAGGCTGTTCGCCGAGGGCGGCGGACGGCCGAACGGGCTCGTCATCGGCGGAGGCGTCGGCGCCAATGGCGCGATCCGGCGCGCCTTGACGCGCCTTTGCGGCGAAACCGGGCTGCGCTTCGTCTCGCCGCCGCCGGCGCTCTGCTCGGACAATGGCGCCGTCGTCGCCTGGGCCGGCCTCGAGCGCTATGCGCTCGGCCTCACCGACGATCTCTCCTTCGCRCCGCGCCCGCGCTGGCCGCTCGACGCCAACGCCGGACGGCTCCATCACGGCAAGGCTTGACGGCGATGACGGGGCGGCGTGGGAGACGCGCTCGATGAAGCGCCTKATTTTGGCGGCGGTCGCGGCCTTCTCGGTCGCGCCTGCGCCGGGGCTGTTGTCGGAGGAGCCGCTCGTCGCCGGCGTGCGGGTGTTCTATGGGCCGCGCGACGGCTTCGAGAGCGTCGACGCGCGCCTCATCGCGGGCGCCAAAAAATCGATCGACATGGCGGCCTATGTCCTCACCGATCGCGCCTTGGTTTCGGCGCTCGGGGCGAGCGCGATGCGCGGCGTGCGCGTGCGGCTCTACATAGACGGCGAGGAGCGTGGCCGCACGAGTTCGGCGATCGACGCCATCGCCTCGACCCCGAATGTCGAAATCCGCCGCAAGGGCCGCTCGCGCGACCTGATGCATTTGAAGTCCTACCAGGTGGACGGGCGCATCCTGCGCAGCGGCTCAGCCAATTTTTCCGTCTCGGGCGGGGAATTCCAGGACAACGACCTCATATTGATCGAGAGCCGCGCGGCGGTCGAAAAATTCGAGGAGACCTTCGAGCGCCTGTGGGCGCGCTCCGACAATCAGCGAATCGGGACGAGATGAGCGCAGAAAGAATTGCCGTGCTGGGCGCCGGCGCCTGGGGAACGGCGCTCGCCAATGTCGCCGCGACGGGGCGCGCGGGCGTCGTCTTGTGGGGGCATGATCCGGCGCATATCGAAGCCTTGGCGCGCGACCGCGAGAACCGCAAATTTCTTCCAGGCCTGCCGCTCGCGCCGGGCGTCGAGCCCCATGCCGATCCGGAGAGCGTGGCGGGAGCGAGCGTCGTGCTCGCCGTCGTCCCCGCCCAGGCCATGCGGGAGGTCGCGCGGCGTTTTCGCGCGCATTTGCGCGCCGGCGTCGCCTTCGTCGTCTGCGCCAAGGGCATAGAGCGCGGCGCGCGCCGCTTCATGAGCGAGGTCGTGGCCGAGGAATTGCCACAGGTCGACATCGCCGTGCTGTCGGGGCCGAGCTTCGCCGAGGATGTCTGCCGGGGGCTTCCCACTGCCGTGACGCTCGCCGCCTTCGAAGACGGGCTCGCGCGGCGACTGTGCGAACTTCTGTCGACGCGCGCCTTTCGTCTCTATCGCTCGACCGACGTGCGCGGCGTCGAGATCGGCGGCGCCGCCAAGAATGTGCTGGCCATCGCCAGCGGCATGGCGGGAGGCCGCGCGCTCGGCGCCAGCGCGCAGGCGGCGCTGATCGCGCGCGGCTTCGCCGAGCTCACGCGTCTGGGCAAGGCCTATGGCGTCAATCAGGAGACTTTGATGGGCCTTTCCGGCCTCGGCGATCTCGTTCTGACTTGCGGTTCGGCGCAATCGCGCAATTTCGCGCTCGGGGCGGCGTTGGCGCAAGGCGACGGGCCGCGCGACGCGGCGCATGGCAAGCTGGCCGAGGGCGCTTTCACGGCCGGAGCGCTCGTCGCCATGGCGCGCGAGCGCGGCGTGGAAATGCCCATCGCCGAGTCGGTCGACGCCATTCTCGCCGGGCGCTGGAGCGTCGACGACGCGATCGAGGCGCTGCTCATGCGGCCATTGAAGGCGGAAGCCTGAGCGAACGCAAAGGCTCCCGGTCCGACCGGCGCTCTGGACCGCATGCCTTCAGGCTCGCAATTCGCTCTCCTGGAGTCTTTCCGTGTTTCAATGAAACACGGAAAGACTCCAGCTTCTTGTTTTGACGCGTTTCCGACGCCGAACCGGTTTCCACTTCGGCTGGAAACGCTCTACAGCGCCGGCGCGACGACGCGGACGCGGCGCTTGACGCCGTCCGGGCCGACGATTTCGCGGACGGCTTCGTGGCTGTCGGCCGCGCCTTTCGTCTCGACCGCCGGAGCGGGATCCGCGGTCAGATCGTTGGGCGCGGCTCCGCCTTTGCGGCGCGCGGCGACAGGGCGGGACAATTCCTCGGCCTTCTCCGTCGTGATGACGAGATCGTCGCCGTGTTTTTCGGCGAGGATGCGTTCGGCCTCCGCCAGCGTCTCCACCCAGCTCTTGCCCGCCGGCTTGCAGGCGCAGTTCGGATCGAAAGTTTTCGCGAATTTGAGAGCGTTCGGATGGTCGCTATAGGGTCGGCCGTCGATCGACAGGGCCGTGTCGAGCTCGCGCCAGGGCGAGCGCGTGTAGAGAGCGACCTCGACATTGGGGCATTGCGCCCGGCACAATTCGGCGAGCTCTTCCAGATTGGCGCGCCGCGCCGAATAGCTCACCGGGAAGAAGCCGCCGTCGCAGGCGCGGACGCAGATCGCCATCGAGCCGCCGAGGCCGCGCCCGACATCCTCCTCGGGCCGCGGGGGCGCCTCGCGCGGCGGAGCGGGCTCCTCCTCCTGCGAAGCGCCGAACAGCTCTTCGAAAATATTGCGGGGCCGCGGCAGCCGGCACTGCGTGTCATATCGCGCCAGCAGCGCTTGTTGGCGGCCGTCGCCGCCTCCTCTCTGCAGGGAGCTGAGATTGGCCTGCATCTGCGCGATGCGTGAATTGATCGTGCGGCATTGCGGCGGCGGCGGATCGCCGAAGAACAAGAATTGCTGCCTGTCGCAGCCGATCGAGTGGGCATAGGCGGAGGTCCGGGCGATCTCCTGCAACTGCTTCGCGGCGGCGGCGCGATAGCGCGCGGCGCCCGGATTGTTTCCGCTGGCGATCTGCGCGCGAAGATTGTCGCAGTAAGCATTTTGCGCGCGGGCCGGCTGCGAGAGCGGCCCCACGGCGGCGATGATCGTCACGGCCGCGAGGCGGAAGCGGGATAGAACCGGCCGCATCGCCATCGCCTTTGCCGATCCATCCACACGGGACGCGCCCGCTATTCTAAAAATCGACGCCATTGCTTCTATATTGCACATTGAGGTGATCGGAGCGATCAGGAGTCGGCGACTCTCGAGACATCGTCGAGGCGATATATCGAGGAAATCGCACGCTCGATCAATCGACGGGTGATTCTCGTGAGCTTCTTGTCGTGAACAAGGCGCATTCACGCATTTGTCGAGGGAATTTCTCCAGCCTCTCCGAGGAGTTCGCATATGAAGCGGTCAAGATACTTTCTGTCCGGCGTCGTCGCTCTCAGCCTGAGCGCGGTTTTTCATCTCTCGTCGCCGGCGCTCGCCGACGGCCCCGATTTGATTTTTCGCAAGTCGACGGACTTCAAGCTCCTCACGCCCAATGACAAATTGGCGACCTATGTGCTGGACGATCCCGACATAAACGGAATCGCCTGCTACTACACGGTTCACGAAAAAGGCGGCGTCGCCGGCATGTTCGGCGTCGCCGAGCAGACCTCCGACGTGTCGCTCGCCTGCCGGCAGTTCGGCCCCGTCTCTTTCAAGGACAAGTTCGGCCAGGGCGACGAGGTGTTCAGCGAGCGCCGCTCGGCTCTGTGGAAGCGCCTGCACATCGTGCGCGGCTGCGACTCCAAGCGCAATGCGCTCGTCTATATGGCCTATTCCGATCGGTTGATCGAAGGATCGCCCGAGAATTCGACGTCCAGCGTGCCGATCCAGCCCTGGGGCGGCGCGGGCGAGGTCGCGCGCTGCGGGGATTTCCTGAAGAACTAAGAGAGAGCGGCCCTGAAAGTTCGGTCCATGCGGACCGTGAGCTTTCAGGCTCGCAGATCGCGTGCTGCGCGAGCGCTTTGCGACAATCAGTCGCGGCAGGCGACGATCGCCGCTTCGGCGTCGATCGTCGGACCCGACGCCGCCGGACCGATGGAGGCGGTAATTTCGTCGGCGCGGCCGAACGCCAGCGCCGGCCCGCGTCCATGCGACTCGCACCAGGAGTCCGCGACGATCTTGCCGCATTCTCTTTTCTGAGTGAGGCATTCGACGATGCCGTAGCCCTCGTGATCGGAAATCACATACATGCCGCGCGACGCGTCCAGGGAAGCCGCTCGGGATCCGCTCTGCCAGGCTGAAGCGAGCATCAGGCCGCCGACTATGAGGGCCGAGATGCGCGGCGCAAAAAGACGCTCGAACCGTACAATGAACATGGGTCACATCCCCAAACGCCGCCGCGGCTTCGGCCCGCGACGCCTGTCGGTGAATTAATCGAGCGCAGTAAAGGCGGGGTTAAGCCTGCGACAATTTTCCCCGTCGCGCGCG